>CASGEW010000081.1 GCA_949300615.1 uncultured Bacteroidales bacterium | reverse complement strand
ATGCCCGATGCGGGGGGGTACGCTTCGTGGTTTCACGGAAAGGTGGTGGATATGCTCTATTTCCCCCTATTCTCATTCTATTGGCCCGAATGGATGCCGATAGTCGGTGGAGAAGAGTTTGTCTTTTTCCGTCCTATTTTTAATCTGGCCGATTCCGCTATTACGGTAGGTGTAATCCTGTTATTACTTTGCTATCGTAAAAATCTTGCCAAATAATAATCCTTTGTTTCAGCGTATAATGAAAAAAATATCGTATATAGGAGTTTGTTGCATGATATTGTTTTCTGTCGTTTCGTGTGTAAGAGTGCCTGATGGGATCTTGGACGAAAAGCAGATGGAAGATCTCCTGTATGAGATACACCTGACCGAAGGTCTAACGGATGTGATGATTGATGATTATATTTCGCGGCAAAAGAAAGAGATCTTGAAAAAAGGGGTATTTGCCAAATATAAAATCACTCCGGAACAGTTTGACTCTTCTTTGATGTGGTACGGAAAAAATTTGGAATTGTACGTAGATGTTTATCGTAAGGTCATTAAACGTTTGGAAGAAGAAAACGAGCGAGTGAAGAAAAATGTGGAGGCTGATGAAATGCAAACCCTCTCCATGCGAGGCGATACGGTAGATATTTGGAAGAAGGGGCGTACCTACGAGTTTATGCCTACTTCGGCTTATAACATTCTGCCATTTAGCGTAGCTACTGACGAGAATTTTCAGTTTATGGACAAATTTGTGTTGGGTGTACACGTTCGGATGATGCCCGATTTGCCGGAACATCCCCGTATATTGATTGCATTGGAAAATGTCGATAGTACATTCTTGTACAAGAGCGAGCCTATTCTGAGAAATGGGTGGACCGAAGTGGAGCTGAAATCAGATACTGCGGTTTTCTTCCGAAATATCTTTGGCGACATCTATTTCCCTACCGACAAGTTGGCTCCCGATCAACGTATTATTGTGGATAGTATCCGTTTGATGCGGATACATCCTAAGTAGTTTGATTTATCCTGCGGCAATGTCCCAATTGAAAACAAAACGATTTTTGGCACGTATTGCCCGGTGTGGAAGCCGTAAGGCCGAACTGTCGGTGATTACTCTCTCAAATGAGAACGAGCTGTTGTCCATATCTCCTTTTCAAGCCGAGACCTCCCATACGCACTATTGCGATGGGTTCCTTTTGGTCGTTTCTCCCTCATGGACTATATCAGAAATCAAGGCTCTCGTCAGCCGGTTCCCTCGGATTGATGAATTGATAGATACGCCTCAGTATCGACAAAATCAAGTCGGTTGCGGAGACAGGTGTTGCCTGTACCAGATTTCCAACATTGATTGGGGTCATTTTTGTTTTACTCCCGAGTCAGAAGTCGTTCTGGTTGCCGGGTAAAACCCAGGAAGTCCTTTTTGAGGAGATCGTTTGGAGAAGCAATTTATTGGCCTATTGCTTTTGTTGCGTCGTATTATTTGACTACTTTGCTTTTCCCGGAGAAGGAGGATATATTCAATCGTATTACATTGGTCCGGTGAAAAGATTTTTCTATGTATTTTAATCCTACTTCTTTATCATTCGGACAGTATTTGTCGAGCAACAACGATAAACCATATCTCCGTTCCGTATCGGATAAATGAATATCCATCGTCCCGCTTACCATAACACATTCGTAGGCGGTAGTAAATTGGTGGGAGATGACTGAGGTCTTGCCGATGATGCAAAATGATACTCGGTCGTTTTTCTCTAAACAACGTAGTTTTTTCCCCTCCATGGCACAGTGGAAATAGATACGATCCGCATCATCGTAAACGAAATTGATCGGGATGCCGTAACCCGTATTCTCTTCCGATACCATAGAGAGTATGCCATATTCACCTTTTTTCAAAAGGTCGTATGCCTTTTCTTGGGATAGAAGCCTGTCTTGACGTCGGATATTAGCAGTGTCGTATGTCATTATAAAAATAGTTGGAAGAAAAAAAGGTATCTCCCGCCGGGAGATACCTTTTGAATATTTTATATGCTCAAATTAAAATTGTCTGGCACATCTGGCATTGTCAATTTGTTCTTGAACAGTTGCATCCAATACGGCAACAACCGTCAGATTGAAGATGTCGGTTGCCGAACTTTCTATGTCCGTAAAGTGGATAGGTTTGTTCAACCCGATTTGAATCGGTCCGATCATTTCCGCCAATCCCATTTCGAGCATCAGTTTGTAAGCCACATTTGCAGAACTTAGGTTAGGGAAGATCAATGTATTCACCTCTTTTCCGGCCAGTTTGTTGAACGGATAGACTTGGTCTCTGATTTCAGTGTTCAGCGCAAAGTTTACCTGCATTTCTCCATCTATCAACAGCTCCGGATAACGTTCTTGAAGCCGTTGTACTGCTTCGTGTACTTTTGCCGGACTTCCAGCCTTATCTGCTCCGAAGGTCGAATAAGAGACCATGGCCATAACCGGTTCGTGTGCGAAGAATTTAACCGCATGACGCGTTAAGCGGGCCACATCTACCAACGTCTCGGTATCGGGGTGTCGGTTGATCAATGTGTCAGCAAAGAAATAGGAACCTTTTTTGGTATTCATGATGTGCATGGCCCCGAAATGTTTATAGCCTTCGCGGATACCGATTGTTTCGGTTGCGATTTGTATCGCTTCCGAATATTTGGTATATGTACCGGTGATGAAAGCGTCGGCATCTCCCGCTTCTACCATCATCATGCCGAAATAGTTACGATCGAACATCTTTTCGTTGGCTTCGGCCAATGTAATACCTTCCCGTTGACGTTTTTGGGTAAACAGTTTGGCATATTTGTCGCGGCGTTCGGCTTCGACATCGCTACGCAGGTTGACGATTTGCATTCCTTCCAAATCGATGTTGATCTGTTTCGCCAATTTTTCGATGCGTTCTTCATTACCCAGCAAGATAGGATGACATACTCCTTCTTGTACTGCCGTGGCAGCTGCTTGTAGCATATTGGCATGGTTGGCTTCGGCAAATACGACACGCTTGGGCGATTGTTTGGCCATATCGATAAATTGACGTATCATCTTGTTGTCGTACCCCATCAAGGCCCTTAGCTTGTTTTCATATTCATTCCAATCCGTAATGTTACGTTTGGCTACGCCCGATTCTATGGCAGCTTTGGCGACAGCCGAAGAAACCGCTGTAATCAAACGCGGGTCAAGCGGTTTGGGAATAATATAGTCTGGCCCGAAGGAGAGACGTTTCAAGTTATAAGCAGCATTTACTACATCTGGAACAGCCTTTTTTGCCAAACCAGCAATCGCATAAACGGCAGCAATTTTCATGGCTTCGTTGATTTCGGTTGCTTGTACGTCCAATGCCCCTCTGAAAATGTAGGGAAATCCCAATACGTTGTTGATTTGGTTGGGATAGTCTGAACGGCCGGTGGCAAAAATAAGGTCGGGACGCGACTCTTTGGCCTTTTCAAATGAAATTTCCGGATTCGGATTGGCCAATGCAAATACAATCGGTCTTTCGTTCATGGAGCGTACCATATCAACGGTCAATACGTCTGCTACCGAAAGACCTAAAAATACATCGGCACCGCAGAGAGCCTCTTCGAGCGTTTTTATTTTCCGGGTTGTGGCAAAGAATTTTTTCGATTCATTCAAATCTGTTCTATCTACGGAGATAACCCCTTTGCTGTCCAACATGACGATGTTCTCCTTGCGGGCGCCCAAACTCATGTACAATTTGGTACAAGAACTGGCCGAAGCTCCGGCTCCGTTTACAACAATACGGACATCTTCAATTTTCTTTCCTTGTATTTCAAGGGCGTTTAACAGTCCGGCCGACGATATGATGGCGGTACCGTGTTGGTCGTCGTGCATGACGGGAATATCCAGTTCGGCTTTCAGCCTGTTTTCTATTTCAAAACATTCGGGCGCCTTGATGTCTTCCAAATTGATCCCCCCGAAAGTGGGCGCGATGGCTTTTACTGCCTGTATGAATTTTTCAGGGTCTTTTTCGTTTACCTCAATGTCGAAAACGTCGATACCGGCAAAAATCTTGAATAATAGACCTTTACCTTCCATAACCGGTTTACCGGCCAGGGCACCGATATTACCCAATCCCAATACGGCAGTTCCGTTTGAGATAACTGCCACCAAGTTTCCTTTGGCGGTATAATCGTAAGCTGCTTGCGGATTTTTTTCTATCTCTAAACAAGGTTCTGCTACCCCCGGAGAATATGCTAACGATAAATCGTATTGTGTACTGTAAGGTTTGGTAGGAACAACTTCGATTTTCCCCGGCTTGCCTTGGCTGTGGTAATTTAAAGCGTCTTCTTTGGTTACTTTTTTCATTTGAATGCTTTATTGTGTTGTAAATTCGTATTGTAATAAAAATGTGTGCAAATGTAGCAATTTATCTTTAAATACGCTTTAAAAATTACAACTAAAAAGCGGAGGATAGAAAGGAAGAAAAGATATTTTCTATATATTTAATATATAGAAAACTTTTTGTATAGATATAGTTTTCATATATATTTGCATTCTGATATTTTGAAAGGGTTGTTTTATGGATGCTAAGGTAAAAGAGAGGGTCATACGGATAGCAACAGATCTGTTTTTGCGGCATGGAATAAAAGCTATTACGATGGATTATATCGCAGGGCAGTTGGGAATGTCTAAACGAACGCTATACGAAATCTTTAAAGATAAAGACTCATTGTTATTGTCTTGTGTCCAGTATGTAGATGAAGAACGGGCGAAGGATGCAGAAGAGATAAAAAAAAGGACTTCCAATTCCATTGAATTATTTCTTTCTGTATATCAAAGGTCTTTACAAAAATTAAGATGCACTAATCAAAATTATTTCTCTGATCTGAAAAAATATCATCCCTCTGTTTTTGTTTATTATGAAGCCAACAAAGAGAAAAATCTGCAAAATTTCATCGTGTTGTTGGAACAGGGTATGAACGAAGGATACATCCGAAAGGAGTTGAATGTAGAGATAATCTCGTTTTTGTTGAGTGCCCAATTGGAATTGCTCATCAAGTCAAACGATATTTATTTGAACAAATATTCGTTCATGGAGGTGTTCGAGACCATTGTAATGAATTTTGTACGAGGCATTGCCACTCCCAAGGGGGTAGCATTTATAGATGAATTTGTTAATAGAAACAGTATATAGAGACAATCGGGATGGGAACGAAGAATTTAAAAAAAATATTGTGTGGGGTATGCTGCTCTCTTTTTTCATCAGGCTTGATGGCCCAAAGTTCTCCGGTATTGCCCCTTAGTTTGGAAAAAGCGCTGGAAATAGCATTGAGTGAGAATCCTACGATTCGGGTAGCCGATAAAGAGATCGAACGAAAAGATTATTCCCGAAAAGAGGCCATCGGAGCGTTATTACCCGTTATAGAGGCCTCCGGGCAATATAGCCGGACATTACAGAAACAGGTGATGTATATGGATATGGATGTCGATACTGAAACCGGAGGCGATTCTGAATCGGGCGACCAAGAGGGAGATGCCGGTGGATTGGGTGGTATCGATATGAGTAAAGGAATGAAAGTGGGACGCGACAACAACTGGAACGGAGGATTCAGTATGTCATTGCCCATTATTGCTCCGGCGTTGTGGAAAAATATTCAGCTTACCCAAATTGATATAGAGCAGACTCTCGAATCGGCACGGGCTTCCCGTATCTCTCTGGTCAATCAGGTGGAAAAAGCTTATTACAATATCCTGAATGCTGAGGATTCGTACAACGTCTTATTGATGAGTTACGATAATGCCAAATTGAATGCCCAGAATTACAGAGACAAGTTTAAACAGGGATTGGTGTCGGAATACGATGTCTTGCGTTCAGAGGTCCAGGTACGCAATCTGGAACCTGGTTTGCTGCAAGCCGAAAACGGCGTGCGTTTGGCTAAATTACAGTTAGCCGTGTTGTTGGGATTGGATGTTAATATCGGAATTGAGACTGAAACCAAATTGGCCGATTATGAAGAGTTGCTATATCGCGATGCGCTTGATTTGGATACATCTCTGCAACACAATACCGACCTGAAACAGATGGAGATTCAGGAGAGGTTGTTGGAAAAGACCCTTCAAGTACAACAGATGTCTTATTATCCCACACTGTCGGCAACCGCCAATTATACCTGGATGTCCATGAATAACGATTTCAAGTTCAGTCAATACCGGTGGACTCCTTATTCATCGGTAGGAATTGCCTTATCCATTCCGCTGTTTCAAGGAGGAACCCGTTATTTCAAGGAACAACAGGCTAAGATTGGCATTGAACAGTTGAAATACCAACGGGACGATTTGGAACGGAACCTTCGTATGCAGGTACAGGCGGCACAGGACAACATTGCCCAATCGGTAAAACAGGTAGCGTCCAACAAGGAAGGGGTTCTTCAGGCCGAAAAAGCATACGAAATCATGCAAAAAAGTTTTGAAATCGGGTCTGCCACTTTTGTAGAGCTGAACGATGCCGATTTGGCCCTTACCAATTCGAGGCTGGCGTATAATCAGGCCATATACGATTACCTGACGGCCAAAGCAGAATTAAATATGATATTGGGAAAAAATGTCGTTGAAATAGATAACAATAAATAATAAATCCAAGGATGAACAAGATTACAAGATTCCAGCTGATTCTCTTGTCCGCGATGCCATTATTCATGTCGTGTACAGACGAAAAGGAAACAGATAAAACCACGACGGTAAAACCGTTGGTAAAATTGGAGACGGTCAGTGTGCAGGCTGTCGATCAAACACAAGAATTTACGGCTACTGTCGAGGCCAATAAAACAAATAACATTGCACCGTCAACCTCGGTACGCATCGACAAAATTTGGGTAGAAGTGGGAGATCCCGTCCGAAAAGGTCAGAAACTGGTTGAGATGGATATTGCCAATCTGGAACAGTCCAAGACACAACTGGATAATTTGCAACTCGAATTTAACCGTATAGACGAACTGTATAAAGTGGGGGGAACCTCCAAATCGGCCTGGGACGCACAAAAAACGTCGTTGGATATAGCCAAGACATCGTACCGGAATTTGGAAGAAAACACCCGGTTGCTTAGTCCGATAGATGGGGTAGTAACCGACCGTAATTATGACGAAGGCGATATGTATTCGTCTGTCAATCCGGTAATCACCGTAGAGCAGATTACACCGGTGAAACTGTTGATAAACGTTTCGGAAAGTTTCTATACACAGGTAAAAAAGGGTATGGATGTAGATGTAAAACTGGATGTTTATGGCGATGAACTGTTCAAGGGGAAAGTCAGTTTGATTTATCCGACCATTGACCCGCAGACACGAACCTTTACCGTTGAAATAAAAATCCCGAATACGGACAAACGCATACGACCAGGAATGTTTGCGCGGGTGGTCGTCAATTTTGGAACGCTGGATCATGTAGTAGTTCCGGACAGAGCTGTCATTAAACAATCCGGATCAGGCGACCGTTACATATATGTGTATAACGACGGTAAGGTGTCGTACAATAAAGTGCAGTTAGGTCGCCGTATGGATAATAAATACGAGGTAATATCCGGGGTAAAGGATGGCGACAAAGTGGTTATATCCGGGCAAAGTCGTCTCACAAACGGGATGGAAGTTGATATAGATGCTGGCATATAAACAAGGTATGCATTAGACGAACCATTCAAATTAACGCAACATTATTATGAGCATATATTCATCCGCCGTAAAGAAGCCTATCACTACCGCGTTGTGCTTTGTAGCCATTGTTATATTGGGGCTTTTTTCTTTGACCCGTTTGTCTATCGACCTGTTACCGGACATTGAGACAAACACGATTATGGTGATGACCTCATATCAAGGAGCCAGTGCTTCGGATATTGAAACCAACGTCACCAAAATCATGGAGAACACCTTGAATACGGTGAGCGACCTGAAACATATCACTTCGCAGTCGAAAGAAAACATCTCTATCATAACGCTTGAATTTGAGTATGGAACCGATATAGACGTAGCCACGAACGACGTTCGTGACAAGTTGGATATTGTAGAATCCGCTTTGCCCGATAACGTGGATAATCCCATTATTTTCAAGTTTGGTACGGATGATATTCCTATCCTGATGCTCTCGGTTACTGCTCGGGAGAGTATGCCGGCACTTTATAAAATATTGGATGACAAAGTGGCCAATCCCCTTAAACGTATCAGCGGGGTAGGAGCCGTTTCGATAGCCGGAGCTCCTGAACGGCAGATTCAGGTATATTGCGATCCCCAGAAATTGGAGGCGTACGGATTAACGATCGAAACAATAGCCGGTATCATTGCACAAGAGAATATCAATACTCCCGGAGGATCTATTGATATAGGTTCCAATACCTATTCTTTGCGGGTACAAGGAGAATTTTCGGACGCTTCGCAGATGAATAACCTGGTTGTTGGTAGTTATGACGGCCGGAATATCTATTTGAGGGATGTCGCCCGAATCGAGGATACCGTAGCCGAACGGGCCCAAGAGTCGTACAGTAACGGAGAACAAGGCGGGATGATTATTATTCAGAAACAATCCGGAGCCAACTCCGTCTCTATTTCCAATAAAGTGCTCGACAAGTTACCCGATATCCAGAAAAACCTGCCTTCGGACATAAATCTGGATATTATCGTCAACACCTCAACCAATATAGAAAATACGATTGCCTCTTTGGTTGAGACGGTTTTCGTTACATTCATATTGGTTATGATTGTCGTGTTTATCTTTTTGGGGCGTTGGCGTGCCACGTTTATCATTATTTTGACGATCCCCATTTCACTGATCGCCTCGTTCTGCTATTTGTTGATTTCTGGTAATACATTGAACATTATATCGTTGAGTTCTCTTAGTATCGCTATCGGTATGGTGGTGGATGATGCCATTGTAGTGCTTGAAAACGTAACGAACCATATCGAACGGGGTAGTCAACCCAAACAGGCGGCCGTACACGGGACCAACGAAGTGGCTATCTCCGTTATTGCTTCTACCTTAACGATGTTGGCCGTATTTTTACCTTTGACCATGATTTCGGGGATGGCCGGTATCTTGTTCCAGCAATTGGGGTGGATTGTAAGTATCGTGATGATCATCTCTACGGTAGCTGCTTTGTCGCTTACCCCGATGTTATGTTCGCAGTTATTGCGCCTCAACCCCAAGAAAGGAAGATTGTTTACCCTCTTTTTTACTCCCATAGAAAAAGGATTGGATGCTTTGGATAATGGGTATGCCCGGTTGCTGACTTGGGCGGTATCGCATCGTACCGTGGTGGTGGTTCTTGCCATGGCTATTTTTGGCAGTAGTTTATTGCTGACCAGAATTATTCCTACGGAGTTTTTCCCGACGCAGGATAATGCTCGTATCGGTATTACAATTGAATTGCCTATCGGGATACGAACCGAAATATCCCGTGAATTGGCGTTGAAGATAGATAAAGAGATGCGTGAGAAGTATCCGGAAATCAGGATGTCCAATTTTACCGTTGGGCAGGCCGATTCAGACAATACATTCGGCTCAATTCAAGATAACGGGACACATATCTTGTCTTTCAATATCAGTTTGAGCAGTGTGGGCGAGCGGGAGAGAGGCTTGGTTGAAATCTGTGAAAAGATGTTGAAATTTACGGTTACGACTTTGCCATGACCGACAGCGTGGCCAATAACATTGCCCGAATGATGACCACGGTAAAAGGGTGTACCAACGCCACCATCAGCCGTTCAGACTATATCCCCGAATATCAGGTAGATTTTGATCGCGAAAAATTGGCCATCAATGGCTTGAATGTAGCAACAGCATCCTCTTATTTGCGGAATCGGATTAATGGAACCACAGCCTCCTATTATCGGGAAGATGGGGACGAATACGACATCATTGTCCGGTATGCACCGGAGTTCCGTCAGTCGGTCGAAGATTTGGAGAACATCATGGTTTATAACGCACAAGGAGAGGGAATCCGTATCCGCGATTTGGGTAAGGTGGTGGAACGCATGACACCGCCTACAATTGAACGGAAAGACCGTGAACGGGTTGTTACCGTATCCGGGGTAGTGGGAGCCGGAGCTGTTTTAGGAGACGTGGTAAAAGGCGTACAGGCAGGAATTGCCCAAATGGATATTCCTTCGGATGTTTCGTTGGTGATTGGCGGCGCATTTGAAGATCAGCAAGATACTTTCAAGGATTTGTTTACCTTGATGTTGCTTATTATCATATTGGTATTTATCGTATTGGCCGCACAGTTCGAGTCGTTGGTCGATCCGTTCATTATCATGTTCTCATTGCCGTTTGCCTTTACGGGCGTGTTTATCGGGTTGGCCGTTACGGGAACCCCGTTGGGGGTAATGGCCCTGATCGGGGTAGTCATGTTGGTGGGTATTGTGGTGAAGAACGGTATCGTGTTGATAGACTATACCATCTTGAATCGGGAACGTGGCAAATCGGTTACCAATGCCGTAATTCATGCAGGCCGGTCTCGTTTGCGTCCGGTGTTGATGACAACCTTGACTACCGTATTCGGGATGATTCCGATGGCTATCGGTACAGGCGAAGGTTCCGAAATGTGGCGTTCCATGGGGATGACGGTGGCCTGGGGGCTCTCGTTCTCTACCCTGATTACGTTGGTTATAGTCCCGGTGGTATATTGTATTTTTGCAGGCAACGGCATCAAACGACGTCGTCATAAAATGGCAATCACATATTCAGATTAATATTAAATAATGGTGTTGGTGATAATTATCATGGCAGGGGAAACCCTGCATGATAATTGAAAATCCTTCAATAAAGATATATGAAAGCAATATTTATCTCTTTTGACCAGGCTCATTTTGAATCAATAATGAGTATATTGAATCACAATAACCTGAGAGGCTTTACCTATTGGGAGAATGTACAAGGCCGGGGGTCTGTTTCGGGAGAGCCCCATTACGGCAGCCATGCATGGCCCGGTATGAATTCGGCCATTCTAACCATGGTAGAGGATCATCAGGTAACCCCTCTGTTGGATTTACTCCGCAAGTTGGATAATCAAACTCCGGCGTTGGGGTTGAGGGCCTTTGTGATGAATGTGGAGAATACGATATAAAAAATGCCGCGTCGAAACTTTTCATCAGAAAGAGTGCTTTGTTCCGCCTGAGAGAAAAACGATTTTATTGGATTGTCGTGTCGACGTTCTGAACAGTTGTTGTCAAGAAACAAAAAGATATAAATTTACAAGTAAAAAAGAGTCCTTGAAAAAGGGGAGATATGCCATAAAAGATCATGGAACATTATATATTGAATCGTAACAATACCATACTCAATCGATTTATCGCAGAGCTTCGCGATGTAAAGATACAAAAAGACAGTATGCGTTTCAGACGGAATCTGGAACGGGTAGGAGAGGTTCTCGCTTATGAAATCAGCAAAACCTTTACCTATAAATCGCAACCCGTAGAGACCCCTTTGGGAGTAGCTTATGAAAACCTGTTTACCGATTCTGTCGTATTGGCTACGATTTTACGGGCGGGTCTTCCTTTCCATCAAGGGTTCCTCAATTATTTTGACAATGCCCAGAACACCTTTGTCTCTGCCTTTCGGAAATATACCGAAGAGAATACGCTCAGTATCGAGATAGAATATGTCTCGACGTGTCGGCTTTCGGGAAAGATACTTGTCTTGGCCGACCCGATGTTGGCAACAGGCTCTTCCTTGACCAAAACGTATCAAACCCTTGTAGAGAAAGCCGGAATACCGCAATGGATACATATTGCCGCAGCCATAGCCAGCGAACAAGGAGTTGCTGCTATCGAGCAATATTTTGCCGGGCATCAAAACGTTACCCTTTGGTGCGGGGCCGTTGATAAGCAGTTATCACCCCAATCATATATTGTACCGGGGTTGGGGGATGCCGGAGATTTGGCCTATGGGGAAAAACTTTAAAATATACGGTGTCGTTTTTTTTCGGGAACAATACCGAGTTGTATTTGGAATTTAACGGAATTAACCGAGTTAAATCTTTCTGACAATGCATTTACCGGGATAATACCCTCAGAAACTGGAAAACTTTTAAAACTTTACAGGTGTAATCTGTTCAATAATAATCTCTCTGGTAATATACCCAATGAGATATTGGATCATATCAATTTCAGTCATTGGGAAATTACATCCCAAAATGAAGGGTATGGATTCGACAATCTTCCCGCCACGACACAAAACTTATAGTAGAAAGGAAATGTCTTATATGAAAGAATTTACAAGATAATCATTATCAGTACATAAATACGGCTATCCGACAATTTCGCATGAAATATAATATATTTAAAATTTTCAGACATCGTACCTTTTTAAAGAAAAATGGACATTTCCGCTGGTAAACATCCACTCTTCCATATTCACTATTAATTCTATTATATTTTTTATCTAAGCATAAAATTCTTTAACTGCTTACGGTTTTCTATGTTTAATTTGTTAAATAAAAGTGCTGTTTTTGGCCCAACACCTTTAATGTATTGTACTTCAATTTCTGAAATGTCATCAGTGTAGGGTTTTTTTGTTTGTGGTATATCTTCTTTCTTTTTAATTCTAATCTGTGGTTTTATAAGTTTTTTAAAATACGCAAAGGTATCTGCCAAAAGTTCCACCGAATATGCGCGAGAGGACGGAGAGTCTATGTGATATTGCTCAAAATGAGAAATAAGTTTTTCTACCCTGTGGCGCTCTGTCTTGTTGATTTTTTTTAAAACAGTGTAAAGAGTGGACAAAACAAACTTTGAAAAAGTGGTTCTTTTGCCTGTTACATCAACATATTTATGCTCCATCTCGATTTTACAGGAGGCAATAATTTTCTTGTGTATTTC
>CASGEW010000080.1 GCA_949300615.1 uncultured Bacteroidales bacterium | reverse complement strand
TTTATTCGGCTCATTCTTTGGTAAATGTTTTTTGTCTATGGCATATTGATGAATATGTTGACTAAGTTCTTTGTATAATGTTTGCAAAACGGGGGCATCGGACAGGAGAGACAGGTGTTTATTGATGACATTTTCGTCGTATCTGACGGCTGGTCCTGTTTGGGCATCTATCGGGTGATACGCTCTGGTTTTTTGTGCCGTTTCCAGAATTAAAGGAATCAGGGCTTTGAAATCCAATCCGTGTATTGACAATATATTTTCAGCAATAGCGTACAAATGGTTGGTGAAATTACAGGCAAATACAGCTGCAATATGCAAGTATTGTCGTTGTAAAGAGGTCGCTTCGATTACGTTATGACTTAGCGCCCTGGCAATTTTATTCAAAAAAGCATATACGTTGGCCTCCCGTGCTTCTAAAAAGATAGGAATCTCGGTGAAATCTACGGAACGTTCTTTGCTGAATGTTTGTAACGGGTAAAAGACCCCACAACGGTTATTTGTTGCCGGAAATATGTCTATTGGCATACTCCCGGCTGTATGAGCCCAGATGCCGTTGTTGGGGGGAATTGTTTCTATTAATTGCTGCAACGCTGAGTCTTTTACCGAAAAGAGATATAAATCAGCATCTTGTTGTATTTCCTGGATTTGCGTTGTCCAGACACATCCCAGTTTCTCTGCCAAGGTTCGGGCAGAATTCTCTGTCCGGCTGAATACCTGACAAATGCAATAGCCCTTTTCTTTTAATGCAAGGGATAGGCAAGTTGCCAAATTCCCGGCTCCAATGAATACTATTTTAGGGGAGTTAGATTGTTTCACCGAATAGATTGTTTACCATTTGCCAATATGAATCTTTTCCCATTGAAGTTTCTCTTCGTCGAAAGGTTTTCGGATTTCGTCTTTTTTACCGATAGCGATTATGGACAATACTTGCATTTGCAAAGGGATATCCAACAATTCCCGGACATATTCATCGGCCGGTTTATCGTTTGCTCCCGAACGTTCGCGAATTTGTACCCAACAGCTTCCTAATCCTAAATCTTCTGCTTGCAGTTGCATCAGTATAGAGGCGATGGAGGCGTCTTCTATCCAAACATCGCTTTTCAAAGGGTCTGCCAATACGACAATGGCCAAAGCCGCTCCTGCGATGAGTTTAGAGCCAAACTCCTTGCATTGGGAAAGTTGTCCAAGAACCTCTTTGTCTTCTACCACAACAAATTCCCACCCATTTGTCCGTTTAGATGAAGGTGCCATCAATCCTGCTTGCAGAATCAACTTTACGTCGTCGGAAGACAACAACTCTTCGGTATATTTTCTAATACTGCGTCGGTTTTTCAATAATTCGTGAAAATTTTCCATTGTCCAATATATTTTTATTTATATGCAAAAATAGGAAAATATTAGAGAAGTTGCAGGTACTCGAAACACTTTTTATTCAGTAAACGGTTGTCTGAGATACCAGGCTCCTTGGTCGGCAGTATTATGGCATTTTATGCTTAATGATTTGCACTCTTTCTCAAATCCGGAAGCTACAATCGGATTTACATCGGCCGAGAGTACCACTTGATCTATTTCATAGAGATGTATGATATCGGCAATGCGTTCTTTATATTCTCTTCCGACAAGAAGCAAATCTATTTTCAGTCGGGTAGAAGAGATGCTGTTTTTCCACGATTCGTTGTTTAGTAGCAAGATTCTCATTTTTCTGAAATGTATAAATGGTAACGATACATTCAGGTTGGGGGTTGTAAGCGAATCGGTTACCCATACAGGAGGATCGGCGTTTATTTTCATCCAATGGTTTTGAGCAGCCTTTTCCAGACTCTCCATGGAAAACAATTCATCTGTTGTTATAACGTAATTTCGTGGATAATCTATTATGTTTACCGAAATTCCCCCTCGGTGGTTGTATATGGATATTTCGGAAAGGCATTTTGTCGGGGCTAAAAAAAGGTAGAACAAGAATGCCGATATGGTTGATAATAAGGTTATTGCATAATTCGGATTTTGAGTATAACCCCAAAGTAGTATTAAAAAGATGGCTATCAACCAGATGGTGGCGGTAACTGGATCTATCCAGAGGTTTTCTGCCATGGCTCCCGGTAAATTTACAATAGAACGAATTATCGAGTCCGATGTATGAAAAAGGAAATGAAACGTATCCGAAAGATAGGGTTGTACTCCACTGTTTCCTGCCAGCAACAACAAGATACCACCCGATAACAGGATCGGGAACAAAGGGACCATAATCAGGTTGCAAAAAATAGAATATATCGGAATATAATGGAAATAATAAACCGTCAAGGCCATGGTCCCGATTTGTACCACGGCAGTTGTCCAAATCAAAAGGATAATATAGTTGAGAATTTTGTTCCTTCTGTTTTTGAAAAATGGGGCTGCCGACAAAAGTAACAGGACGGACAAAAAGCTTAATTGGAATCCAATATCCCATAAATAATATGGATCGTATATCAGCATCAGGAAAGCGGCTACGGCCAAAGAATTGACAGAATAGCTCTGCCTTTTCAATAAATATGCCCCCATGATGACCGAAAACATGATGCAGGCCCTTACAACCGAAGGGGAAAGCCCGCAAATGAAAGCATATCCCCATAGGGCCCATACGACGAAAAAGAATCGTATCCGGTTATATCCAAGTCTTTTCAACGGGTAAAGCAATAATAAGACAATGAATGCAATAATTCCGACGTGAAGTCCGCTGATTGCCAATAGATGAGACAGCCCTGCCTGTTGATACAAATCGCGTTGTTCGTCCCATAAATCATCGGTCATACCCAATAAAACAGCTTTCAGAAAATCCTGTTCACGTTCGGTCAAAGATGTCCGTTCTATGATGTTTTGCAGTTTTATTTTCAGGTCTGCCGAAAATCCTTTGAGGGAGAAATTGTTTGGATGTCCTAACAGTTTCCACTCATCAGACACGAATTGCATATGATTGATATGCTGCATGTTCATGTATGCTGCATAATTGAACTCATCCGGATTTCCCGGAGACTTTATGGGGGTCAGGTCATTTTTAACCAGCAAAATATCTCCTCTTTGCAGTCTTTTTGTGGATTGATTTTTCGCAAAATACAAGAGCGCTTTTTCCCTTTGCAGGTTTTTACACGAATCCGGATGGACGGCATACAATAAGATTGCATCAAATCGCTCATGATTGTTGGTCTGCCTGGGTTCGGAAACGAGTTGAATCTGCAAGTATGGAAATTGGTTCTCGGATGGTATGGTTACATAATGGTTGTGTGTTATAAATACCCACATGCCAACAACCATCCAAATAAAAAACGTTCCTATTCCGAAATAGGAACGCATCTTAAAATGGGAAAAGGCGTAATTCCTGTTCTTATTCAGATAAAACAGCCCTACGAATATACCTCCCAATAAAGTCGGGATAGTCCATAAAAAGGGGAATGGAATTTTGTATTGGCACACAATACCGATTATAAAAGGAATAACTATTCTTGCGAATGGTGCCTTTTGTAAAGGTATTTGTTTCATCCCTCGTGTCTTTCCGGTACGATTGGTTACGACAAAAAGTCTATGTATCAGAGATGTTTAAGTGCAGATATGGTACTGAGTGGATCGGGAGATTTAAACACGAAATTTCCCGCTACCAATACATCGGCACCGGCATCTATCAAACGTTTCCCGGTTTCGAGGTTAACTCCACCGTCCACTTCAATCAATGTATTGGCATTTTTTTTCAGAATCAACTCTTTTAAACGAACGACCTTTTCAACAGAGTGTTCGATAAACTGCTGTCCACCGTATCCAGGATTGACAGACATCAACAAAACCATATCCAGATCGGTTACGATATCTTCCAGCAAATGTACCGGGGTATGAGGATTTAATGTTACGGCAGCTTTCATACCTGCCTCTTTGATTTGTTGGACAGAACGGTGTAGATGTAATGAAGCCTCGTAATGGATGTTCATAATATATGCCCCGATCCTCTTTACCTCTTGGATGAATTTGGTCGGTTCTACGATCATCAGATGTACATCCAGTGGTTTTTGGCAGATTTTATTTACATGTTCAAGTACTGGAAATCCGAA
The DNA here is from genome assembly GCA_949300615.1 of uncultured Bacteroidales bacterium. Lineage (GTDB taxonomy): Bacteria > Bacteroidota > Bacteroidia > Bacteroidales > CHK158-818 > Gallibacteroides. The sequence continues at coordinate 5,605 of CASGEW010000080.1, read as the reverse complement.
TGAAATATTGGGGACAAAAACGCCATCCATTATATCTATATGCAACCAATCGGCATCGCTTTGATTGATCATTTCAATCTCTTTTTGCAGATTGGCAAAATCGGCAGATAGTAAAGAAGGAGAGATTTTATGATTCATACCTCACTTAGTTTTTTTTGTTTACAACACAAAAATAGTAAAAATAAAGAAATTGCCCATGACCAGAGTTGTTTTTCATAAAAAGGAGAACGGCAATCGTAGATTCTACGTATATTTGTAGGCAATAAAACAACACAAAAATACATATCGTATGAAACCAACACTTTTTGTTTTAGCGGCCGGTATGGGTAGCCGCTACGGAGGCCTCAAACAGATGGATGGATTGGGCCCGAACGGCGAAACCATTATGGATTATTCTATTTTCGATGCCGTACGTGCCGGATTCGGTAAAATCGTATTTGTCATCCGCCATAGCTTTGCAGACGATTTCAAAGCCAATATTGTCAGTAAATATAAAAATGTCATTCCGGTAGAGATCGTATATCAGGAATTAGATTACTTGCCCGACGGTTTTACGTTGAACCCCGAAAGAGTAAAACCTTGGGGTACCAATCATGCCGTTTTAATGGGAAAAGATGTTATTAAGGAGCCTTTTGCCGTAATAAATGCCGACGATTTTTATGGGCGTGAAAGTTTTGAAGTCATTGCTGATTTCTTGAAAAAAGCAGCTGATAAGAAAAACGAATATTGCATGGTAGGTTATCGTATTGGAAACACTTTATCAGAAAGCGGTTCGGTTGCCAGAGGTATTTGCCAGACAGATGACCAAGGGTATCTGACATCGGTGGTAGAACGTACCCAAATAGAACGTATCGACGGGAAAGTCATGTTCAAAGAGGGAGAGACGTGGACCGAAGTAGAGGAAAATACACCTGTATCCATGAATATGTGGGGATTCACTCCTGATTATTTCACCTATTCAGAAAAACGTTTTATCCAATTCCTCCAAGAAAATGCCGATAATATCAAAGCCGAATACTTTATTCCGTTGATGGTAAACGATTTGATACAATCAAAAACCGCCAGTGTAAAAGTTCTGGACACTCCGTCCAAATGGTTCGGTGTAACGTATGCACAAGATCGTCCGGATGTTGTTGCTAAAATAGAGGCATTGATCAAAAAAGGAGAATATCCTGAAAAATTATTCTGATTAAATCTTTCATAGGGGGAGGGAAGGCCTTCTTTCTTCCCCACTTGAAGCTCTTTTTCATTTGGGTATTTATGTTTGAACGATTTATAGAATCCATTAATAGTCCCGAAATTACATTGGAATCGGCCGTATTCAAGCTCTTGCTGAGTTTAGTCTTGGGAGGAATTGTCGGCATTGAGCGGAAACGAAAAGGCCAGATGGCAGGTGTACGGACATTTGCCCTGATCTGTATGGGATCTACATTGGCGATGATTGTCTCTGCATACATTCCCATTATTTATAACCTGAAAGTGGGAGACCCGGCCCGCGTAGCGGCACAAGTGGTTTCCGGAGTCGGATTTTTGGGAGCCGGGGCAATCCTGCAAAACAAAGGTTCGATACGCGGATTGACAACTGCCGCCGGAATATGGATCGTCGCAGCCTTAGGACTTGCCATTGGCGTAGGATTATATCTCATAGCGATTATTACCACGGCATTTATCTTGTTTACGCTGGTAAGTCTTGAACGGTACGAGCATCAGGTGATGTCCGAGCGATCGGCCAAATCCATTCAAATCGTAACAAAGTCTTTGAAAGTCAATACGGCTGAAATGAAACAGACGTTCAGCCATTACAATATCATCGTTCACGATGTCCTATTGGATTACAATTATGAAAACCAGACAGCGGTGATAACGTTTGATGTCCTGACAAAAAGAACAACGAATTTTGAATCACTCTTTTCAGAAATGAAATCAACCTATCCATTAATCTCCATTCAACTGCGAAACGAAATTAACTAAAATATCTCCATGTCCCATTTAGATCCTCTAATTACCGATCTTGCCCTCATTTTAATCATAGCCGGCATTACCACCTTGGTGTTTAAATGGCTGAAACAACCCGTAGTCTTGGGATATATTGTGGCAGGTTTTTTATGCAGCCCACATTTCGTTTTTACGCCAAATGTTACCGATACGGCCAATATAAATATCTTGGCGAATATCGGGATTATCGTCTTGTTATTCTCTTTGGGGTTGGAGTTCAGCTTGAAGAAACTGGTTAACGTAGGCAGTTCTGCTATCATTACAGCATCGGTTATTGTTGTCGGTATGATGATGTTGGGGTATGCTGCTGGCCGACTGCTCTCTTTTGATTATTTGGATTCTCTGTTTTTGGGAGCCATGTTATCCATGTCTTCCACCACCATTATTATAAAAGCTTTTACGGATTTGAATCTGCGAAAGCAGAAATTTACTTCGTTGGTATTCGGAGTATTGGTAGTCGAAGACCTGTTTGCCGTATTGAGTATGGTTTTCCTCACCTCCATTGCCGTGAAGAACAAGTTTGAAGGTAAAGAGTTACTTGAAAATGTATTGAAGTTGTCCTTTTTCCTAATTATTTGGTTCTTAGTAGGAATCTATGCGTTGCCTACCTTTTTTAAAAAAGTAAAAAGGTATCTGAACGATGAAACGTTGTTGATTGTTGCTATGGGGCTTTGCTTGGGTATGGTGGTATTTGCTTCTGCCGCAGGATTTTCTTCGGCATTGGGAGCCTTTATCATGGGGTCCATTTTAGCTGGAACCGTACAAGCAGAACGAATAGAAAAAGTCATACAACCGGTAAAAGACCTTTTTGGCGCCGTATTTTTTATCTCCGTCGGAATGCTTGTAAATCCGGAAATCCTGTATGAATATGCCTTGCCGATATTGTTGTTGTCGGTGGTGGTGATTGTTGGGCAGATCACGTTGGGAACCAGCGGGATGTTAATCTCTGGACAGCCTTTGAAAATAGCTGTACAATCCGGATTCAGTTTGGCACAGGTCGGGGAATTTGCGTTTATCATCGCCACATTGGGTATGTCTTTGAACGTGATAGACAGCTATTTGTATCCGATTATCGTGGCCGTATCCGTGATAACAACATTTACAACCCCATATTTCATCAAACTGGCAAATCCTGCATATGAAAAACTGAACACTGTATTGCCCGAAAGATTTAGAATGCTTCTGGACAACTATACCAGCAACGCTACGACCTCGCATACCCGGAGTGCATGGAAACAGATTCTCGGGTTATATTTGGGGAAAATTATATTTTACTCTACGATTATCGGCGGATTGATGATCATATCGTTGTCTTATTTTATCCCGTGGGTGAAAAATTCTTTCGGATCATCGTGGATACTCCATATAGCAGTATTGTTATCCATTTTGGTAATGTCCCCTTTCATCTGGGGATTGGCGTTGAAACGAATCCGAAACGACCAGAATTCCTTGATCAAAAAGATTTGTGATAATTATATGAAGAACCATGCTGCTGGTAATACGGTAGTAACCGTGAAAGACCAGTTTGATGATGTACCGGCTTTTGATATGGAGGATAACAACACCACAATCATCAACCGCATCACCATGGCTACGGTAATTCCCATGATTCAAAATGGGGTGGATTTAAAACGGGCAGAAGTCTGTGGAAAGATGACCAAGATCTCCTTATCGGACATTCGCTACTATATCAGTAAGATACTGGTACCCAGTGAAGAAAAGTACATTGTGCGATTTGTCCAGGCGATCTTATTCTTATTTTTATATACAGATCAGAAAAAAGAAGTGGATATCAATTCCTCGTATTTTCTGGTGTGGGCGGCAGAATGCTTCCGAAGAACCAATGCCAACGACGTGAATGTCGTAACGATCAAACAGAATCTGGATCGTTGGGCAGAAAATACCGGAGTGTATGAAAGATATCGAAGAGAAGCCAGCCGTGTGGCTTATAAAAAAGCCATCTTTTTCTATTTTATCCTGATGATTCAGGCGTACCATCTAAAATAAAGAAATGTAGGAGATTCTAGTATCATTAGAATCTCCTACTTACTTTTTTCGTTGTTTATGCTAAACATCTTCCGATGGAGTAGGCATTACAAGAATGCTTTACAAATATGTTTTTGGACTAAATTAATCGGTCTGGTCGGCACCAAGCACACTATAGCGTCCCACATAGACCCTAAGGCTATTGCTGATGTCTACATAATCTTTGTGAATCATGTAGGCATGACCATCGTAAACGATGTGTGTGGTACCACGGTCATAGGTATTGACTTCCCCGAGATCTTCTGATGCAATCCATCGAGATTGATTTTTTAAGGCATACCCATATCCCAGTTTATTGGGATCTTTGGTTTCCTCTTCCGTGAGTGGAAAAAAATAATATGTCATAAGGTTTCCCCTTTCTTTCCGTTATTCTTATTAGAGTGTGGGGATCATAAGAAAAAAAGATAAATCCCCAAAAGGGGAGAGACAGCGGAATTATTATTCCGCCGTCTCCTCCTCCTCGTAGTAGGAATCCCAGGACTCCTCAGAGTCCCAGGTTTCCTTGGAGAGGGCATCTTTTACAATACCCCTGGTGGCGCCACCAGCGACAGCGCCACACACAGCAGATGCGGCCGCTACCGCATCTGTCATCTTTCGACAGGTGGTTCGATCGAACCACCATCCTTGCGCCTGGGCGCTATATACTTTCTGACGCCCAAGCTCTTTGCTGTTAATGTGTTTCGGGGTGGACCAACGGTGTTTCTTCACCACCAGATCCACCCCGGCCTTATCATAATAGCCTTTTGCGGCATCATTGATGATGCCGCAGACTGAGTTGTGAAGAATGGCGGCACTGCCCATGGCGGCAGTGAATGCCAGCATGTCGGCAGCTATCTCGTTTCGAGTTGCTCTGACAAGTCGCTTTGCGGTTTCCAGCGCAGACCCGTTCATCTTTCTAGCGTTTCTTCTTTCTTCCTGATTCTTTCTAAACATAATCCCTCCGGCTCTTGGGCTTCTTACCCTCCACCTCTAATTATATTTTTTGCCGCTGCTGGATGCGATCTGTTTTCTGGTTTGCATCCTCCCGGCTATGTAATTTTTTTCGATCGATTTCTGATATTTATCGATCGATTCACACAAATACTATATAACTAAACAAAAAGACTTTTCGCTTATTTCTCGATGATTTATGAACGGGAGAATTTATACGGTAAAAATGAAGGAATCGAAACCATATTGGAATCGATTCCTTCATCAAAGTTTATTTGTGCGGGTCTACCTTCTTTCCAAGATCCTTTACAATGGGGCTCTTGGAGCTTTTCAGTCTAGCAAAGAGGACACGCATTCGCTTGGTTGCTTCGGATTTGTATTTCCGGCGCATGTTTGCAGAGTAATAACGAGCCACTTTCTTTGCTTTCTTCCATTTCTTGTATTCCGGATCGTTGTGTGCTCTTGCAGAAGAGTATACCGCGATCGCGAAGAGCTGCGCAAGACGTGCTTCTTTATTGAGACGTACGGTGTTCTTGTTGTAAATCTTTGCTTCCTGGAAAGTCTCATCAAGATCGATGGGTTTGCTCATCTCTTCCATCTCCTGAATGACGGAATCGTTGATGAAGCCTTCCAG
>CASGEW010000079.1 GCA_949300615.1 uncultured Bacteroidales bacterium | reverse complement strand
TTAAGATTTTGTGCGCAGTCTGTCTGTTTCTTATGGTATTTTATATTTTCAGTTTGTCCTTTTTTTTCTCCGCTTTTTGAAAAAAGCGGAACCAAAAACTTTTATGTTTGGCGTAGTATTTTGTATGGCTGTGAGTGAATCGCCGCAGGGCTGGATATGTTTTTGGGACAGGCGACAAAAGAAAAATATTTTCCGATTACAGGGGAGTATAAAAGGAAAAAGCATCGATAACTGTTGATTATCAATGCTTCTTGTCAGTCGGGGTGACTGGATTCGAACCAGCGACCACACGCCCCCCAGACGCGTACTCTAACCGGGCTGAGCTACACCCCGCTCAAATGCGATGCAAATGTAGCCTATTTTTTTGAACTGGCAATATCTATTGCTTATAATTTTGTTAAAAACATTCTTGAAAAATTGGGGTGTGAATAAAAACTGCGGGGAATATCTTTTGTCTTTTCTCGGGTATATTTACAAAACCCGGATTGAAATTTTATTTCAACCCGGGTTTTGTAGCTTCTCCGCCTAATAGTGATTGTGTTATGCGGAGTTCCTTCTTCGAGGATATTTATTTGTTCGTTTCGTTGGCCCAATCTTTTGCGCCTCTTTCTTTCAGCTGGGCGGTAAATTCCTTGGCTATTCTGTTGGCTTCGGCTTCGTCAGCTTCGCTGGCATAGGCGTGTTTGAATCCTTTTACATCGTTCCAGTGGCCTCTGGTGAAGTCGGGGATACTGACAGCAGCGCAACCGTTGTCCATGGAGAGTTCTCCCAATTCGGCCAAGCAGCACCATTCGGCCAGGTCATATACATCCATATCCAGCGGCAATCCGTTTTGCAGGCAGTAAACCAGTCGGCTGTCCATGATAAAGTCCATTCCGCCGTGTCCTCCTACTTCTTTGGCCATCTCTCCATATTTTTTCAGGATGGGGTGTTGGTACTTTTCAACCAAAGCATTTTGGGCTTCCTGAGACATGAATGAGTGAGAGGAGAGATTATCGAGTTGGGGAACTCCTGATGATTTGGCTTGTTCCGAATCAATGGCATATCCTTCTATGGGGTATTTGTTGGCCAGCCCTTTTGTTCCGGTTAACTGATACAACCGGTTATACGGTTGGGGAGTCATGACGTTGTGTTGGATTTCGATCACTTTACCGTTTTCCGTACGGATTAGCGTAGTGGTATGGTCTCCGTTTCTGAAATTATTACATTCTTGGCCGGTAGCTTGTTCTACCAAACTTTTTCCGATAACCGATTTGGTATCCATGGCTACCAATGTTTTCATGCGGTCGCCGCGATGGATGTTCAATACCTGGGCAACCGGGCCGAGGCCGTGTGTGGCATATACGTCGCCACGGTGTTCCATGTTATAGCGCAACCGCCAACCCAATTTGTCTTCTTTACCATTTTTCCAATAGTAGGCCCAGAAATCGCTCAGGTTATGGATATAGGCTCCCTGTACGCGGAGAATTTCTCCGAATACTCCTTGTTGAGCCATATTCAACGAGTTCATTTCAAACCAGTCGTAGCAGCAGTTTTCCAGAATCATGCAATGCTTGCGGTTCTTTTCGCTGAGGTTGATCAAGTCCCAGCACTGTTGCAGAGACATGGCCGAGGGTACTTCGATAGCGGCGTGTTTCCCGTTTTCCAGAGCGCATTGGGCCACAGGGAAGTGATGTATCCAGTCGGTGGCGATATATACCAAGTCGATATCATCGCGTTTGCAAAGTTCTTTGTAACCTTCTGCTCCTGAGTAGATAGCAGCTTTGGGCATACTGGCATTACGTAAAATTTCTTGGCATTTTTCGGCCCGTTCCTGTTCGTAGTCGCAGAGGGCGATGATCTCTACTCCCGGAATATGGGTAAAGCGTTCTACCGCTCCGGGGCCCCGCATTCCTAAACCGACGAATCCGACGCGTACCACGTTGAGTTTGGGAACGGTGAGTCCTAATGCGTGTTCTTGCCCGGCAGGCCGTTCGGGAGAATCGACCACGATCGTGCCTTGTTCCCAATGCCATTTGGTCCCTTTGTCCGATATTTGTTCGGTACTTGACGGGTTTTGTGAGCATGATGCCAATAAAAGGCATATACTCAGGAGTGAAAGTTTAAAAGTTTTCATAATATTGATGTTATTGTGTGATTGATTCTGATTCTATTTTGGATTTGTGATGGGGTTAGAAACTTTTGAATCCCATGATTTGTCGTACATCGCTCAATACTTTCGATGCACTTTCGCGTGCTTTTTCGGCACCTTGTTTTACTACTTTCCGCAGGTAGTCGTCATCTTTTTGTATTTCGAGAATTCGGTTGCGGATAGGCAGCGTTACTTTCAGAATGTCTTCGGCCAGTTGTTTTTTCATGTCTCCGTATCGGATTTGGCAAGTATTGTATTTTTCTTCAAAATAGTCCACGGTATCGGGCGTTGACACAACTTTCATAATGGTAAACAGGTTTTCTATCGGTTCCGGTTTTACGGAATTCGGTTCGGTGGGGCCTTGGTCGGTAACAGCTCGCATCACTTTTTTCCGTAAGTTTTTTTCGTCGTCTATCAGATAAACGCAGTTCCCCTCGGATTTCCCCATTTTTCCGCTTCCGTCCAGTCCCGGGATTTTGACCAGTTCTGAACCGAAGTTGTAGGCATCCGGTTCGGGGAAATAGTCCACCCCGTAAATTGTGTTGAAACGACGGGCGAAACGGCGCGTCATTTCCAGGTGCTGCTCCTGGTCTTTGCCTACCGGTACTTTGGTAGCCTTGTGCATCAAAATGTCGGCGGCCATTAGCGAAGGGTATGTGAGTAGCCCGGCATTGACGTTGTCGGGTTGTTTGCGTACTTTTTCCTTGAACGAAACGGTACGCTCCAATTCACCTACATATACGTGCATATTGAGTAACAGGTAGAGTTCGGGAATTTGTGGCAGGTCGCTTTGCAGGAATATGGTGGCCACGTCGGGATCGAGCCCGGCTGCTAAGTATTCAGACAAGATGTTTTTCACATTTACGTGTAACATGGCCGGGTCCGGATGGGTTGTCAGCGAGTGATAATCGGCAATGAAAAAATAACAAGTATGTTCATGTTGCATCTTGATAAAGTTTCGCAATGCGCCAAAATAGTTTCCTAAATGTAAGTTTCCAGTTGAGCGGATACCGCTCACAACAATTTCTTTCATGAGAATATGGTTTGTTTATTTATTTCGTTATTGTCAAGATAGTTGCAGATGGATTGCACGATGGTCGGATTACCGGCACAGATAGAGATACCCCGGTTTTCTTTAAAAGGGCGTACCAAACCATTGGCTTCGGATACGATCAGTTCTCCGGCAGCCACATCCCACAGATGAAGGTTCAGTTCCCAATAACCGTCGAGCGTTCCGGCAGCGACGCTGCATAAATCGAATGCAGCCGATCCTGTCCGTCGTAAACCTCTTATGTTGGGGACAATCCGATAGACGTTGTCGAGGTTATTATCCGGGTTTGTACTTTTATCGTAAGGAAATCCGGTGGCCAAGACACATTCGGAGAGCTCTTTTTTGTCGGATACGGTAATCGGCTTTCCGTTCAAGAGGGCACCTTCGCCTTTTATGGCCGAATACATTTCATCGAGGTATGGTACATATACAACCCCGATAACCGTTTCTCCGCAGTGTTGGATACCGATGGATACGCAAAAGATGGGAAACCCTTGGTTGTAATTGGTTGTGCCGTCCAAGGGGTCTATAATCCAGCAAAATTCTCCTTCGTTTTTATGAGAGCCGCTCTCTTCACCGATAATGTCGTGTTGCGGGTATATCGTATTTATTTTCTGTAACAGCAGATCTTCGCATTTTTTATCCACTTCGGTTACCAGATCGTAAACCGACGATTTGGTTTCTGCCGACAAATGTTTGTTTCGGAAGTAAGAGAGTTGCACGTTCCCGGCTTCACGCGCCCATTGCTCCGCATGGGAAGCGATAGCCTTGTATGGAGTTGTTCTCATCGGGTTCAATTTAAGGAGGCTAAGGTAAGCATTTTCGCTTATAAAAACCACAGAATAAAAAAAAATCGAAGAATCTTGTTTTTATGGTAAGTTTTAGAGTTGGAATTTCCTCAGTTCTTGTATATCTATATTAAATATAAATTCCTTTGGATCTGATTTATACAAAAATGAGAAAAATATTTCTCTCATTTTTTTATATCTGAAAATTTTTCCGGTATTATCACAGAATACTACGCTAACTTAAAAAGTTTTTGGTCCCGCTTTTTGAAAAAAGCGGAGAAAAATCCATCCATCCCCAATTCCGAAATAAAAAAATACCCTGCCGAAAATTTTTTGGCAGGGTAAATCTCTCTATAAGCAGTAAAGAATTAAAATTCGGCGTTCTTGGGTGTGCGCGGGAAAGGAATTACATCGCGAATATTGGACATACCCGTAACGAAAAGCAGCAGTCGTTCAAAGCCCAGTCCGAATCCGGAGTGAGGAGCCGTACCGAAACGACGAGTATCCAGATACCACCAGATATCTTTGTCCGGTACACCCATTTCTTTGGCGCGGGTACGCAGTTTTTCATAATCTTCTTCCCGTTGTGAACCGCCGATGATCTCTCCGATTTTCGGGAAAAGTACATCCATGGCACGAACCGTTTTTTTGTCGTCGTTCTGTTTCATGTAGAACGATTTAATCTCTTTGGGATAATCCGTTAAGATGACAGGGCGTTTAAAGTGTTCCTCTACCAGGTAGCGTTCGTGTTCGGCAGCCAGGTCTGCACCCCAGAAGATGGGAAACTCGAATTTCCGGCCTTTGGCAACCGCCTCTTCCAGAATCCGGATACCTTCGGTGTAGGGAAGGCGAACGAATTTATCGGCCAGGACGAACTTGATGCGGTTGATAAGTTCCTTGTCGAACATATCGTTGAGAAACTGGATGTCGTCCATACAGTTGTCCAGAGCCCATTGCAGGCAATACTTGATAAAGTCTTCGGCCAGTTGCATATTCTCTTCTATTTCGTAGAAGGCAACTTCGGGTTCTATCATCCAGAATTCGGCCAGGTGGCGAGGTGTATTCGAGTTTTCTGCGCGGAAAGTAGGACCAAAGGTGTAGATAGCGCCCAGTGCCATTGCCGCCAATTCTCCTTCCAGCTGTCCGGAGACGGTCAGGCTGGCCTGTTTCCCGAAGAAGTCGTTGTCGTAAACGATCGACCCGTTTTCATCTTTTTTCAGGTCGTACAGGTTCAGGGTAGTTACTTGGAACATCTGTCCGGCTCCTTCGCAGTCTGATGCCGTGATGATAGGCGTATGGAAATAGAAGAATCCTCTTTCGTGGAAAAATTTATGGATGGCAATCGCCATGTTGTGGCGTATGCGGAATACGGCGCCGAAGGTGTTGGTGCGCGGACGCAGGTGGGCTATCTCGCGCAAGAACTCCATCGAGTGTCCCTTCTTTTGCAACGGGTAGGTGGCCGGGTCGGCCGTGCCGTATATTTCGATTTCCGAGGCTTGTATTTCCACCTTCTGCCCGCTTCCCTGTGAGGCGGTCAAGGTGCCGTTTACGCTGATGCACGCTCCGGTGGTGATGGGTTTCAGGAAATCTTCGCCGAATTTTTCAATATCTACTACTATCTGTAAATTATGAATGGTAGAACCGTCGTTTAAAGCGATGAAGTTTATCTGTTTGCTTCCGCGGCGGGTACGTACCCAGCCTTTTACATTTACCGTTGTTCCAAAGGCGTCGCTTTTGAGCAGGTCGGTAATTTTAGTTCTACTGATTTTTTCCATAAGAATGAATGTTGTGTGTGAATTTATAACCGGCCTGGCCGGATATGTTGAAATGTTGTCGTTGTAAATTATTCAAATGATCCCATGTTGAGCATATTTACCTCCTCTTGGGTCAGGTAACGCCAACGTCCGCGCGGCAGGTTCTTTTTGGTGAGTCCGGCAAAATAGACGCGGTCCAGTTTGGTTACGTGGTATCCCAATGCTTCGAATATACGGCGTACGATACGGTTGCGTCCCGAGTGGATTTCTATCCCTACCTGGTTTTTGTCCGTTTCGGTAGCGTAACTTACGGCATCGGGTTGTATCAATCCGTCTTCCAGTTCTACGCCGTCGGCTATCCGTTGCATATCGTCTTCGTTGATGTCTTTGTCCAGCCAAACGTGGTATATTTTCTTTTTGATAAATTTCGGATGCGTCAGTTTGGAAGCCAAATCCCCGTCGTTGGTCAGCAGTAAAACTCCGGTGGTGTTGCGGTCGAGCCGTCCTACCGGATAGATGCGTTCGTGGCAAGCGTTGCGCACGATGTCCATTACGGTGAGCCGTCCTTGCGGATCGTCCACGGTGGTTACGCAATCTTTGGGTTTGTTGAGCAGGACGTAGATTTTGCCTTCGGGCCGTACCAGCTCTCCTTTGAATTTTACTTCGTCGCTGCGTTGTATTTTGGTGCCGAGTTCGGTAATGACGGTGCCGTTTACCATGACTTCGCCGGCCTGGATGTATTCGTCGGCTTCGCGTCGGGAGCATATCCCAGCGTTTGCCAGGTATTTGTTCAATCGGATCGGTTCGTTGGGGTCGATGTTGGCATCGCTGTATACGATCCGTTTTCTCGGATTGTATTTCATGCCGGCGTTTTGGGCGTTTTCGCGGTGCTGCATCCGGTTTGCCGGGCGGTTGCCCATCCGGTTGTTGCCGTTTCCGTATGGGCGGCGTTGTTGTCCGCCGTTTTCGTTGCCGTAGCGGTTGTTGTAACCGCCATTGTTACCATACGAGGGTCGGTTGTTGTTATTGTATGTTCTTGGTCTGTATCCGTCTTCTGCTTCGTTGTTATAGGAACGGGGGCGATTTGCCGGACGGTTGTAGTGGCGGTTGTCTCCGTAATTGTTGTCTGGGCGATTGTACCCGTTGTTTCGGTTGTTCCCGTACGAGGGACGATTGTTCCCTTCCCGGTTGTAATTGGTACGCGGACGTCTCGGGGTATCGTATCCGCCTGTTTGTTGCGAATTGGGAGAGTAGTTTACTTTTTCATATCTCTCTGAAATACCGTCACGGCTGGCGTTTTTGTTGTCTCCAATGCGAGGACGCCTCATTCTGGGTTCTTTTTCCATAGCAGGAATTGTTTTGTAATTGTCGTAAGTATAGGTTAATAAATCACTATGGTAAAGCCTCTCGGCTCTTTTCTTTAATCTTTAAAAAGACTGTTTGAAAAGGTGCGGATTTACAGGAAGAGCTTCCCTTTCTGTGACATCTCTTTTTTGCGCGATGGCCTTTCGTTGCCTTTTATCGTTTTGTTGTTTTTATAACGTTCGATGTTTTATTTGGTTCACGGTTCGGTATTATTCTATCCCCGTGTAATTGTGCGGGGTGATGGCTCGCAACTCCTCTTTGACGGCTTCGCTTACGTTCAGAGTTTCGACAAAGTCGCGAATCGTGTCGGCATTGATACCGGTATTGGTCCGGGTAAGGGCTTTGAGCGTTTCGTACGGTTTGGGATATCCCTCCCGGCGCAGGATGGTTTGAATCCCTTCGGCTACCACGTTCCACATTTTGTCCAGATCGCGGTAAATGGCCTCTTCGTTCAACAGCAGTTTGTTCAATCCTTTCAAGGTACTTTGAAAGGCAATGAGCGTATGTGCCAGCGGAACTCCCACGTTACGCAGTACGGTAGAGTCGGTCAAGTCCCTTTGTAACCGCGATACGGGCAGTTTGACGGACAGATGCCCGAATATGGCGTTGGCAATGCCTAAATTACCTTCGGAGTTTTCAAAATCTATCGGGTTTACTTTATGCGGCATGGCCGACGATCCTACCTCGCCCGCCTTGATTTTTTGCTTGAAATATTCCATCGAGATGTATTGCCAGAAATCCCGATCCAGGTCTATCAGGATGGTATTGATGCGTTTCAAGGCGTCGAACAGGGCCGCCAGGTTGTCGTAGTTGGAAATTTGGGTCGTCCACTCTTCCCGTTCGATGCCCAGTTTCTCTTGTAAGAAACGGTTGGCAAATGTTTTCCAGTCTTTTTGTGGATAGGCTAACCGGTGGGCATTGAAGTTCCCGGTGGCTCCGCCGAACTTTCCGCTGATGGGGGTAGCTTTTAGCAGTTCCAACTGTTTTTGCAGGCGATATACAAATACCTTTATCTCTTTCCCCAGTCGGGTTGGCGAGGCGGGTTGCCCGTGTGTCTTTGCCAACATGGGTATTTGAGCCCATTCGTCGGCATATTTCGACAAAAGTTGTATCACCTCTTCGAGCATCGGGTAATATACGTCGTTGAGTGCCTCCTTGATAGACATCGGTACGGAGGTGTTGTTGATATCCTGTGAGGTCAGCCCGAAGTGTATGAACTCTTTGTATGGTTCGAGCGACAACTCGTCGAATTTTTCTTTGATAAAATATTCAACCGCTTTTACATCGTGATTGGTAATCGACTCTATGGATTTTACTTTTTCGGCATCGCTTTCAGAAAAGTTGAGGTATATCTGCCGTAAATCGTTGTATGTATCGGGATTTATCCCTGACAGTTGAGGCAGCTGCCATTCGCATAAAGCGATGAAATATTCAATCTCTACACGTACCCGGTAACGGATCAGGGCATATTCCGAGAAATAATCGGACAAAACAGCAGTTTTGTTTCTATATCGGCCATCTATCGGTGATATGGCGGTCAATGATGTCAATTCCATAGTCTCTTTTTACAATTCTTCGGCAAAAATAGTGTATTCTCGGGGTATTACCATGATATGTCGGAATCTTTTTGCGCTTATTTTAATTTTTTTTCTAACTTGCCTCCCAAATTCAGGAAGCAGTAACCAGTCTAATAAAAAACAAGATAGAGTGATGAGAAAAACTTTGATTGCCTGTGTATTGGTTGTAATTTTTGCCGGAGAAGTTTTGGCACAGGGAACGAACCTCCGTCTGCTTTTCGAGAAGTATGGCATATCGGTCAAGAATCAGGGAAGCCGGGGAACCTGCTCGGTCTTTGCAGTGGTCGGATTGATTGAGTTTGAACGGGCCAACGTGTTGGGCGATAATACACCGTTATCGGTAGAGTTCCTTAATTGGGCAGCCAACCAGGTAGAGGGAGTGGCCGCAGACGGCTCGTTTTTCAACTATGCGATGGATGGAATGTTGAAGTATGGGGTATGCCCGGACGACTATATGCCTTATGCCGGCCGTTTCACCGATAAGGTAGAACCCTCTGAATCGGCTAAGAAAGAGGCATTGTTGCGCAAGGAGGGAATACCGGTCTGGATCAAGGAGTGGGACCCTCATACGGGGATAACACCGGAACAGTTGACAGAGGTGAAACAGCAGTTGGACAATGAGCATCCCGTAGCCATCGGTTTCCAATGGCCTAAAAATAATCAAGATATTCGGGAACACGGCGAATTGGCGGTGGTAGAACGGGAGAATGTCTTTGACGGGCACAGTGTTCTGATTGTCGGTTACCAGGACGATGCGGATGTTCCGGGGGGTGGATACCTGATTTTCAAAAACTCTCATGGCGACGCTTTCGGCGATAAAGGATACGGCCGTGTGCCTTATGCGTATGCTCTTCTTTATGCCAACGATGCCATTGCTTTGCGGGTGAAGTAGTCGTTGTAACGTAACAACGGAATTTGACAAAAAAAGTTTTTGGGTTTTATTTTGCTGGATTGATTTTTTTACTTTACCTTTGCCTCGCTTTTGATAAAAAGTCCCGGGCGTTTAGCTCAGCTGGTTCAGAGCATCTGCCTTACAAGCAGAGGGTCGGCGGTTCGAATCCGTCAACGCCCACATCCCTCCAAGGGGAAGCCATCATCCGGGAAGAGTGTCCAGGTTGACATACATCGATCTCGCCGGGAGAGGAGAGAGGATAAGATGGGGGTATAAATACATTCGGGCGTTTAGCTCAGCTGGTTCAGAGCATCTGCCTTACAAGCAGAGGGTCGGCGGTTCGAATCCGTCAACGCCCACATCTCTCCAAGAGGGGGAGGTCATCATCCGGGAAGAATGCCCAAGTTGCCATACAACGAGTATAAATACATTCGGGCGTTTAGCTCAGCTGGTTCAGAGCATCTGCCTTACAAGCAGAGGGTCGGCGGTTCGAATCCGTCAACGCCCACACGAAAAGAGTTTACATCTGATAGACAGACGTAAACTCTTTTTTTGTTGTTCATCGTTTTTACCATTTCCCCTCCGATTATTCTTTGCATCTGTACTAACTATTTTAGCCAATCTCTGTCCTAAAATAGACAATATTAGGTATTTGTACAAATTCTGGTTCCCACTACTTTTGCTAAAAACAAAAAACAAATATCGCGTATGAAAAAGATCGGAATCGTTTTTGGTACAACAACCGGGACAACCGAATGCATCGCTCGACAGATCGCTCAAATGTTGGGAGTATCCCCAACCGATATCTGGGATGCCGGAAAGATAAAACCGGAAAATATAACGCCGTACGAAGTGTTGATATTGGGATCTTCTACTTGGGGAGACGGCGAATTGCAAGACGATTGGTATGACGGTGTGAAAACATTAAAAAAGTGCGACTTGACAGGAAAAAAGATTGCCTTGTTTGGATGTGGAGACTCCGAATCGTACAGTGATACGTTTTGTGATGCCGTCGGATTGTTATACAACGAATTGAAAGAGGCCGGATGTCTGTTTGTCGGAAACAACGTAGATCCCCAAGAATATACGTTTTCTTCTTCGGCTGCCATGATAGACGATGTTTTTGTAGGATTACCTCTTGACGAGATGAATGAAAGCCATAAAACGGCCGATCGTTTGCAACATTGGCTACAAGTGTTACAAACGCAGTTGTCGTAAGAACATGAAAAAGTTTTAATGAGTATTGTATAGGCTCTATGGCCAAAAGGAGCTGTTTCTAAGAGATTAGAGGCAGCTCCCGTTTTTTGTAAAAAATAAAAACGGGGAAAAACTTGTTTGTTTCATCCATCTTGTTATTATATAATTCCTTTGTACTAAAAATCTACCTCTTTCTATTGCATTTCTTTTTTTTATTATTTTTATATTTGTGTAGTAAAATTTATATAAGGTTTTAGGCCTCTCATTTTCAGGAATTCAAAAAGAACAGTACCCCCAATTTTACCGTATGGCGAGATAAAAATAAAAAATGTGTTTAATTAAAAATTTACGATTATGAAACCCTGGATTATTTTACTTTGGATGCTCGTCCCCGTAACTCTTTTGGCACAAAAGGTTTCATCAAAAAAGGATAGAATTTGTTTGGGAGAGAATGTTTTGATCAAAGGCGACTGGAATTTGGATATGGCAATTGCCCGAAACCTGGAATATACCGACCTGCCAGGCTATTCGGGAAATTACGATGCCATGTCGTGGAAGATAGATCCTTTTCTCTACCTGAAATATGGAGATATCCCACAACAAGAGCAAAAAAAGAGTCGTAAAGACAAAAAATATAAACGTAAATACGAAGGGGGGATTATTTCTCCACCCAAAAAGAATTGCCGCAACCACATAGAAAACCAAGATAAAAACATTTTGATTTTGCTTGATATTTGTCAAATAAACGACAAGGACTATATTGAGGTATTGCGGAGGGATTTTGAAAACCTGCAAGCAGGAGAAAGCGGAGACGGAATCCAGAACCTCCGTGCTTATATCCATTATATGCCCACCGAATATAGTCAGATGCATTTCAATGCAGATACCACCTTAACGTACAATTTCGATATGGGTGGAAAAATGATAAGTAACCGTTACGGACATCACAAAGGTATTTTAATCTACGACAAGAATGCCGACATGGTGGTTCGTATGGATTGCCTTTTGACGGACGAAGGGTTGAAAGATTTCGACAGCAAATATCTGAAAGATATCGAAAAGATGTTCCGTTTCAAAGATTTAGAGGCCCTGAAATAAAAACGAGATTGGTATCTACGATTTTTCTTAACGCATTAAAATATACCGGTTATGTAAGATTTAGAGACGTATCCCTATACAGCTGAATCGGGAGAAAAAAGAGATTTGCTGAGCGCAACGATACAAAGGACGGTATGGAGTCGCTTTCAATTTTCCGCCCTTCCTTTTCCAATATAATGGGGAGAACCAATCATCTCCATACAGCGTAATATTTAAACAAGAATACAATTTATAAATTTAAAACGAATCTATTATGAAACGCTCTATAATTCTTCTAACCGGAATGTTTTTCTCTTTTGTATTGGTACAATGTATATCGGTAAAAGATAAAAATACAAGAAAAAACAGAATCTATTTAGGTGAAAATACGATTATCCGAAAACAGTTGAAAACAGCATCCATTTTTAGCAATGCGATAATATATACAGAGCAACAAGGGTATTCCGGCGACTATGATAATGAGCTCTTTCATCCATCTAACCCTTTCCCTTCCATCAAATTAGTGGCACCCGGAGAAACGGGTAAAAACGAGACCAAAGAGGACCATATTTTCAGTAAAGACAAGCGGTTGCTAATTTGGTTAAATTACGGGAATACCAGTAATTATCTGGATAAGTTGGCGTGGGATAGTGGAAAATCTGTCGAAGATATGCTCAAGCAAGCCTCTTATATGCCACAAGAATATGCTCGAACGGCTTTCAATGCCGATACCGTTTTAACATATAGTATAGATATGGAAGGTAAAAAATTGAATAGAAAATACAAACATCACAAAGCTATCCTGATGTATAGTAAACCGCATAAAACTTATCTGTTACTGCACTGTTTTTTGACGGATAAAGGGTTAAAAAATTTCGACAGTAAGTACCTGAAAGATATCGAAAAGATGTTCCGCTTCAAAGAGTTGGAAAAACAATAATGGAAGAACGTTAAACCATGCCAGGATTCATGGCTAAAATGTAAATACAATATTTTTTTACATTAAAACAGGAACCATATGAAACCAAAAATCTTTTCCATCGTATTCGTTGTCGGGATGTGTGTCTGTACATACGCGTTGGGACAAACCCATGAAAAAAAAGAGCCCAAACAGGAGGTTCAAATAGAATCAACAAAAGTATCCGAAAAAATTGCCGAAGCCCTGAATCCGGCTTTTGTCTTTCGCAATACGCTTTTTTATCTGGATCGGAACAACGATAAACTTCGAGCTTATATGGACGTCGACGAACTTCGAACCATATCCTTAATTTCAGCATTAGAAGAACGGAAAGCCACCTCAAAAACCTTATACGTCTGTGACGGGTATGCTTTAACCCGTAAAATCATGACAGCCATCCGTCCCTCGTATATAACGAACATCAAACCTCTTGCCAAAGAGGAACGGGCGACATATTTCCCGCATAGTACCGACGAAGAACTGGCATTGGATGTTTCACTTGCTACAAGCGAAGAGGCGCAAATACCGACAGTTTATGACATCGATGGCGTTGAAGTTTCGGAAGCGACCTTCAATGCCTTGAATCCGCTGTATATAGAATCATTAGAATGTTCTACCTCTGCCAAAAAATTGAAAAAATACCAATCTATCCCCAATCCTCAACGCGTTCTGATTGTTAAAACAAAAACACCTTCGGCGTTTTTTACCAACGATGCGACAACCTATTATGTCGGAGGCATAGAGGTCTCCACAAGCCTTTTTGTTGTACTTGACCAGAATCAGGCCAAAAAGATGTATGCAGGCAATGCTCTATATGCTCCTTTTTCCTATGTGGAAAAAAAAGACAAAACTATCATGGCCATAGAGTTTTAA
>CASGEW010000078.1 GCA_949300615.1 uncultured Bacteroidales bacterium | reverse complement strand
GAACCGACTCGGTCAACCTCTCGTCGTTGGCGATCCATGCAGCCAAAGAGGAGATTCTGAGTTCGTTGGGGGAGAAATACCTGCATACGCGGAACTATCATACGCATACAAAAGGGGCACAGGAGGCTCACGAAGCGATCCGGCCTACCTATATCAACAAACGCTCCATCGAGGGAACCTCGCAGGAAAAACGGTTGTACGACCTGATCTGGAAACGTACCATCGCTTCGCAGATGAGCGATGCCGAATTGGAAAAAACCACCGTAACCATCGGGCTCGATACGGTGGCATCAGAAAAATTTGTGGCAACGGGCGAAGTGTTGAAATTTGACGGTTTCCTGAAATTCTATTTAGAGTCGCAAGACGACGACAAGGAGTTGTCGGAAGACGAAAAGATGTTACCGGTACTTGCCCCGGGACAATCGCTGAACCTTTCTGTGATGACGGCTACCGAACGTTTCTCGCAACGTCCGCCCCGTTACACCGAGGCCAGTCTGGTACGGAAGATGGAAGAGTTGGGGATAGGCCGTCCCTCTACCTATGCTCCGACGATCTCAACCATACAGCAACGGGAATATGTCGTCCGTGGAGACAAGGAGGGCGTGGAACGGACATACGAGGTATTGACACTGGAACAGGGGAAAATATCGGACAAGAAGGAGACGGAAAAAACCGGGGCCGAAAAAGGGAAATTGATCCCGACGGACATTGGTACGGTTGTTACCGATTTCTTGACAGAATACTTCCCGGATATTCTCGATTACAATTTTACGGCCAATGTGGAAAAACATTTCGACCACGTTGCCGAAGGTTCTTTGGACTGGACCGAAGTTATTGATAAATTTTATAAGGTGTTTCATCCGGTGGTAGCGAATGCCTTGTCGATGCGGCTGGAAAAGAGGGTTGGCGAACGGGTATTGGGGGTCGATCCCAAAACCGGTCGGCCGGTTTCGGTAAAGATAGGCCGGTACGGACCTCTCGTGCAACTGGGATTGGCCGAGGACGAGGAAAAACCGCAGTTTGCATCGCTGTTGAAGGGACAGTCGATGAGTACCATCACTTTGGAAGAGGCTTTGCGCCTGTTTGAACTTCCACGTACGCTGGGTGAATTCGAGGGGAAAGTGGTCGTGGTCGGCGTCGGGCGATTTGGTCCGTATATCCGTCATGACGGGAAATACGTTTCGTTGCCCAAGTCGTTTGAACCTTTATCGGTTTCGTTGGACGAGGCGATCGAGTTGATTCGTGCCAAACGGGAACAAGAGAGCAAGCGCCTGATTAAATCGTTCGATGAAGAGCCTGATTTGCAAGTACTCAATGGACGTTACGGGGCCTATATCTGTTATAAAAAGGAGAACTACAAGTTGCCCAAGAGTGTATCCGACCCCTCAGCTTTGACCATCGAGATGTGTATGGAGATTGTTAAAGCCGGACAGGACAAAGAGTCGGGGAAGAAAAAGAAGACGACGCGAAAGAAAACCGTTTCTAAATAAAAGAAGAAATGCGGCCCATACCGGCCGCATTTTTTATTGGTTCAGGAAGGGCCCTTTTTCTCCCCAGAATACCTCGATGTTGGAGATGTACCAGCTTTTGCCGTTGTCGTCGTTGCCTTGAAAGAAGAGGAACGTCCGTCCGCTTTTGTCTGCGAAGATGTGCGGATGTCCCGATTCGCTTGAATTCCACTCGCCCGGTTTCCCGTTCGGTAAGAACGGTTCGTCGGACAACCGTTCCCAGGTGATGCCGTCGTGGCTGACGGCTACTCCGATTTGTTGTGGCGCGTTGTTGTAGTTCCCGGCATAGAACATATACAATCGTTTTCCTTTTTGAATAATCGAGGCTCCTTCGATACACTTCCCTTCCCACGGAAGGCGGGGCGACAGGATGGACGAATCTACGGCCAGTTCCCAATCTTCGCGGTTGAATTGCGTCTTTTCGGGGGCGATGGCTACTCCCTGCATTTGAATCTTGTAGTCGCTGTCTCGGGTGGCGAAATAGAGAAAATACCTGCCGTTGAATTGGATAACCTCTGCGTCGATGGCCCGCCCGCAATTCCAGGTACCTGTCGGGCGAAATATCGGGTTGGTCGGGTTTCGGCGGAAATGGATACCGTCGTCCGACACGGCGTGGCAGATGGCATCGTTTTTCCCGTTTCCGTATGTCTGGTAAAACAGGTTTACCTGCCCGTCCTTGACCAAGGCGCCGGGTGCACACAACCCTTTTTTTTCATAATCGGCTCCTTTTTGTGGTATAATTTCTCCTGCTTTTTTCCAATGAATGAGATCCTGACTCTCCGCGATACCGATGTTCCACCCCGATTCGGGATTACCTTTTTGCGGAGGAATGGAGTAATACATGAGGTAACGACCTTTGAAATCTACTACATGGGGATCTTTTGAGAAGGGTATCCCGGTGCGTGAGGTATCGCCGAACATCATCTTTTCTGTCTTTTGGGAGAAGGCGGACAGGGTTAGACATAAAAAAGAAAACAGGGAGAATAGAATGTGTTTGTTCATGTGTTTGTCTGTTGGTTGGGAGAGTTTTGGCCCGTAGAATAGAAATAAAAAGCGCTCGAATATTCCTATCGAGCGCTTTTCGTATGCTGGTAATTTTTATTTTACAAAAGCAGCATTGTTCAAGAAGTCGTAACTTTTCTTTACATCTTCTTGGGGAGTAGTATCGTAACGTTCTACTTCAACGTACCAGTCTTTCATGCCATTGGCATAGGCTTGTGTAAAGATGCTGTTGTAATCCAGTTTGCCGGAACCGCCGATAACGGTTTCATCTTTGATGTGGAGTACCGGGAAACGGTTCGGATATTTTTTCATGTAGGCAACCGGATCTTGTCCGCCTCTCATCACCCAATATACGTCCATTTGGAAGAATACGTGGTCGGGGCTGGTGTTTTCTATCATCAGGTCGTAGATACATTTTTCTTCTCCGGCGATGTGTTTGAATTCGTAGTCGTGGTTGTGGTATCCGAATTTCAACCCTGCACCGGCTGCGGCCAACCCGATTTTGTAGAAATATTCTCCGTAACGTTTGATATCGTCTATTGTAGAGTTTTCGTTTAACGGAGAAACCGGCATAACCATGTATTTCATTCCGGCTTCTTTGTGGGTTTCAATGGCTTTGGCCCACCAGGAGAGGTCTTCTTGTTCGTTGTCAGACATGAATCTTGACAAGTGAGCACTGGTAGCTCTCATGCCCAAGTCTTCACAAGCCTTTTTGAAATCGGCCGGTTTCATGCCGTAAATGGTTCCGTCTCCGTAACCGGCGGTTTCCAGATTTACATATCCCATCTTAGCGATTGCTTCCAATACTTTTTGTACTCCCAATTCGCCGATGTCGTCGCGCAATGAGTACATTTGAAGTCCGATGTGTTTTTTTTCAGCGGGAGCGCATGAGGTTAAAAATTGGTTACTCAACAAACCTCCGGCGATCAAAGCGGACGCCGTCTTTAAAAATTCTCTTCTGTTTTGCATTGTGTAGATGATATTTAAAGTTTAAGATTAAGCATAAGTGATCAAAAGAGATAAATCCTTTGTCGCTTTTGCAAATATAAAGAATTCTTTATGAATATTCTTTGATTTTTCTCGATTTTTATAGGGGAAGCTCTGATAAAAAAGAATAATTTTGGCCGCTCTTTTCCGGTAAATTGCGTTAAATTGATAGAAAAACATCGAAAATCGCAATAAAAACGAGGAAAAGTATCGTTTTGTAGTTTTTTTATCGGAAAAACTTAGTAACTTGCGCCTGATTTATAGTTGATAAAGTGCATTAAAAAATATAGAGAAAGATTTAATTATTATTTATACACAATCAAACACTTAACACAATTATTTTACAATGAAAAGATCGATTAAATTTTTAGGAGCTGCGCTTATTGCGGTTTCTACATTGAGTAGTTGCGGTGGTGGTGCTAAAAAAGCAGACGACAGCAATGCAGATGCCAAAAAAGATGAAGGTAAAGTAGCTATCTTTGACGGCAAGACGTTTAACGGTTGGAGAGGTTATAACCGCCAAGATGTTCCGGGACGCTGGACAATCGACAACGGAGCAATTAAATTCAACGGTTCAGGTGGCGGCGAAGCCCAATCTAACGACGGTGGCGACTTGATTTACGGTACTAAGTTGAAAAACTTTGAACTGGAACTGGAATGGAAGATATCAGAAGGTGGTAATTCCGGTATTTTCATTTTGGCACAAGAAGTTCCCGGCCAACCGATCTATATTTCTGCTCCCGAATACCAAGTGTTGGACAATGAACGTCATCCCGATGCCAACATGGGGGTAGATGGTAACCGTAAGGCAGGTTCTTTGTACGATATGATCCCGGCAAAACCGCAGACTGCAAAACCGGCCGGAGAATGGAACAAAACTAAAATCGTTTGCTACAAGGGTACTGTTGCTTACTATTTGAACGATCAGTGTGTGGTTGAATATCACTTGTGGACTCCGCAATGGAAAGAATTGTTGGATAACAGTAAATTCAGCAAAGACAAATGGCCCGAAGCATACGACCTGTTGTTGAACTGCGGCGGTGAAAACCACGAAGGTTATATCGGCTTCCAAGACCACGGAGACGATGTATGGTTCAGAAATATCACCATCAAGGACTTGGACAAACAATAAGATTTAATCATTCCCGCAATCGGTAATTTATTGCCTTTCTAAGGTAAGTTTTGCGGGTAAATTAAATACAGATATTAGGATGCTTCTCCGCTGTGTAGCTTGGGGAAGCATCTTTTTTACGTATCTTTACTTTTTCGTTTCTCTTTCCTGGGAGATAATACAGGGACTGCCCGCTTGAAACAAAAAAATAAGGGATGTTTATAAAGTGTATATTGGTAACCCAAAGTGTTTTGCTCCGCTGGTAAAGAAAAACGCTGTTTAATTTATTAGGTGTATGAAAAGATATAAGCTATTGCGGATAATGGTTGCTTGTCTGTCTCTGGTCTTGATTCTGCCCGATCTTTTTGCCGGAAATCGAGATGGATTGGAAGCGGAAGGAACTCGAAAAGAGATAGGACTGCAATTGTATTCTGTCCGCGAGGATATGAGTAAGAACGTGAAGGCTACCTTGGACTCGGTAGCGGCCGTAGGTTACACTTTTGTGGAGGCGGCCGGATATGCCGATGGTAAGTTTTATGGTATAGATCCGGTAGTATTCAAGAATATGGTGGAAGAGACCGGAATGAAATTACTCTCCTCCCATACGGGACAAGACCTTCCTACCGAAGAGACGTGGGACGAATGTATGCAGTGGTGGGATAAAGCCATAACCGCTCATAAGGCCGCCGGAATAGACTATATCGTTCAACCCTGGATGAGTATGGTCGGTTATGAAAGTCTGGACGGATTGAAGCGTTTTTGCGATTATTTCAATGCCGTAGGCGAGAAATGCCGGGCTGCCGGAATAAGGTTCGGATACCATAATCATAATGGCGAGTTCCGTATATTAGACGGGAATGTGATTTTGGACTATATGCTTGCCCATACGGATGCAGATAAGGTCTTTTTCCAGATAGACCTCTATTGGGCCTTGGTTGCGGGGGCGGATCCGGTGGATTATATGGAGAAATATCCGGGACGTTTCTTATTGTGGCACGTAAAGGATGTAGAGGAGGTCGGTGCCAGTGGAAAGATTGATTTCAAGCCGATTTTTCAGAAAGCCAAGACGGCCGGTTTACAATATGTGATTGTGGAGCAAGAGGCCTTTGGCCAGGGATTGACCCATTTTTCCAGCATAGCGCAGAGTCTTTCGTTTTTGCGTAAAGCCAAATTTGTCAAGAAAAGTTATAGTAAATAACCGTTCTATGTGCCGAAAAAAAGGAGAAATATCGAAAACGATATTTCTCCTTTTTTTATAATGAGTACAAGCACTTGTTCTACAACGGAATATATCTAACGAAAGCTTCGATGGCTTCGTAAGAGGCCAATCCTAATTTCCGGTACAATTCGGCCGTAGCCCGGTTCCGGTCTTCGGCCCGTTGCCAGAACATCCGTTCGTCGTCTCCCAAGAACGGTGCGCTTTCGGCCTGCGATACGTGTTTGAGGATAGAGTTGCGTTTGTGGCGCAGCTCTTCGGGACTGATGGGGACAGCCATTTCGATGTGGTCGATTTCCCATTCGGCCCATGCTCCGCGGTACATCCAGATGCGGCAATCTTTCATCCATTCGTCCTCTTTTACCTCGTCGATAGCGGCCAATACGGCATCCAGGCAAACCCGGTGCGTACCGTGGGGATCGGCCAAGTCGCCTGCGACGAAAATTTGGTGGGGTTTGATGTCGAGAATCAGTTTCTTGACGATGTCGATATCCGTTTGCGTCAGGTCGCCTTTCTTTATGGCTCCTGTTTCGTAGAACGGGAGGGCCAGGAAATGTACATTCTCGGGTTTTACGCCGATGTAATTACAAGCTGTACGGGCTTCTCCCTGACGGATCATCCCTTTTAAGTAACGGGCGTCGGGAATATCCATGTCACCGTCTTTCTTGTTTGCGATGGATTGGGAGATTTCGTCGAATATCTCCTGCGTCTGGGGAGAATCGAACTTGAACCGTTGGGAGATGCTCTCCATCAACATGACATAACGCATCATGTCTTCGTCGCCCACGGCAATGTTTCCGGAGGTTTCGTATGCTACGTGTACATCGTGATGCTGATCTACCAGCCGTTTCAGGGTACCGCCCATGGAGATGACGTCGTCGTCGGGGTGCGGGCTGAATACGATGATTCGCTTGGGGTA
The DNA here is from genome assembly GCA_949300615.1 of uncultured Bacteroidales bacterium. Taxonomy (GTDB): domain Bacteria; phylum Bacteroidota; class Bacteroidia; order Bacteroidales; family CHK158-818; genus Gallibacteroides. The sequence continues at coordinate 3,367 of CASGEW010000078.1, read as the reverse complement.
GGGTGTAGAACGCTCCGGACGGAAAGAGTCGTCGGCATTGGGCTTACCACCGGGCCATCCCGAGATAGTGTGTTGCAGGTCGTTGAATATCTTGATATTAACGTTGTAGGCAGACCCGAACAGAGGGAGAAGTTCTCCCAACCCGTTGTCGTTGTAATCTTTGTTGGTGAGTTTTAAAATGGGTTTGTCGGTAATCTGGCACAACCAGACGATAGCACGGCGTATCAGTTTGTCGTTCCATTCGCAGGAGGTTACTAGCCAAGGGGTACTGATGCGGGTAAGCTCTTCTGCGGCGGAGAGGTCCAGTACGATTTTGGTATCCTTGTGTTGCTGGAACAGCGATCCGGGCAGGGTGTCCGTACAAGAGCCCTCAATGATGGCTTTGGCAATGGCGGCTTTATCTTCGCCCCACGATACCATGATTACCTTGCGGGCATTCATGATGGTCGAAATTCCCATGGTAATGGTGCTGTGGGGGGTGTTTTCGTTTGAATTGTAGAGACGGGCTGCGCTTTTGCGGGCTTCGTTCCCCAACAGGGTAAGGCGCGTAGAGGAGCTGATTTGCGAACCCGGTTCGTTTCCGCCGACGTTTCCGGCAAAACCGAATTCAAGAAATGCCAAGTCTAACCCTCCGCATTTGGCAATATCTTGTTCGTAGTTCTTGCAGTAGTCGAAGATGTGTTCCTTGTCGATGGTTCCGTCCAGCGTATGGATATTTTCGGGTTTGATGTCGACGTGGTTGAGCAGGTATTCGTATAAAAGGTTGGTAGTACTGGGCGAGTTGGCCTCTAACGGGTAAAATTCGCTCAGGTTGAAAACGATGACGTTTTGGAAGCTCAATCCCTCTTCTCGGTATTGGCGGACCAGTTCGGCATAAACGCTGGTAGTGCCCGTCCCCGAACTTAAGGCCATTACAAAAGAAAGCCCTTTCTGGTTGGCGCTGCGGATGAGTTTTGCAATTTCTTTGCCTACTTCAATCGAGGCGATTTCCGAACTCTCAAAAATTTCAGTAAACACTTTCTCAAAACGGGTAAGCAACGTGTATTCATAAGCATTTGTCGGCCTGTAATATTGCTTCGGCGTTCTGTCCAGTTTGATTTGTGAACTTAAATTTGCCTTCATAATATTTGGATAAGAGTTAGAGAGCGAAGGTAGGGCTTTTATTAAAAAAATCCATGTTAAAAATAGAAGTTTAACAAAAAAAATCTTTTCTTTTTTCTTTTGGATATTTTTTCGTTTAAATGGATTTTATTGCCTATTTTTGACAACCAGATAACGGCCGTTTGGTTGGCCGGAATGAATATTTCAAAACTGTAACGATATGAGACTGATTATTGAGCCCGATTATGAGAATGTATCGAAGTGGGTGGCCAATTATGTGGCTGCACAGATAAACAAAGCCAATCCCTCGTCAAATAAACCGTTTGTTTTGGGGTTGCCCACGGGATCATCGCCGTTGGGAATGTACAAAAACCTGATTAAGTTGAACCAGGAGGGGGTTGTTTCATTCAAAAATGTGGTAACGTTCAATATGGATGAATATATCGGCTTGCCCGAGGATCATCCCGAAAGTTATCATTCGTTTATGTGGAACAACTTCTTTTCCCATATAGATATTCCGGCTGAGAATGTGAATATTCTCAATGGCAATGCGCCGGATGCCGAGGCGGAGTGTGCCCGCTACGAAGCGAAGATAAAAGCAATGGGGGGGATCGACCTTTTTCTGGGAGGTGTAGGTGCCGACGGCCATATTGCATTTAATGAACCGGGCTCGTCGCTGGTATCGCGTACCCGGGTGAAGACGCTTACCCAAGATACCATTATCGCCAATTCCCGTTTTTTCAACAACGATGTGAATTTGGTCCCCAAGACGGCTATGACCGTTGGCGTGGGTACGATTATGGATGCTAAAAGCGTGTTGATTATCGTAAACGGACACAACAAGGCCAAGGCATTGCAACAGGGGGTTGAGGGGGCTGTGAGCCAGATGTGGACGATCTCGGCCTTGCAGCTGCATCCCAAGGGAATTATTGTTTGCGATGAGGCGGCAACGATTGAGTTGAAAGTGGGGACATACAAATATTTCCTGGATATTGAGCAGAAAAATTTGTGCCCCGAGACTTTGCTGTAAAAGTGTGTAATAAATACAGATAAATAACAAAATGGGCTGCAACTGGTTGCAGCCCATTTTGTCTTGAATATCGACGAGGAGTTATTTTTTCTTTTTCTTTTTCTCTTTTTCTGCTTGTCGGTAATCGTTCGGTGTTTGAGGTGTACCGGTTTCTTCTGAGGGGGAACTCTCTTCGGCCAAGGCAAAGTCGATCAGCTTTTTCTCCATATTTACCCGGGCCACCTGGATTCTGATGGGATCGCCCAGGGTATAAACTCTCCTTCTGCGACGGCCGATCAGGCAATAATTTTTTTCGTCGAATTCATAGTAGTCATCCTCAAAGTCTCGTATGGGAACCATCCCCTCGCATTTGTTTTCGTTTATCTCGACATAGATACCCCATTCGGTAACGCCCGATATAACGCCGTCATATACTTGTCCCAACCGCTCGCTCAGGTATTCGGCCTGTTTGTATTTGATGGAGGCCCGTTCGGCATTGGCTGCCAACTGTTCCATTTCGGAGGAGTGTTTGCACAGCTCCTCGTATTTCTTTTTGTTGGCGCTGCGTCCGCCCTGCATATAACGGTCTAACAACCGATGTACCATCATGTCGGGATAACGGCGGATGGGTGAGGTGAAATGGGTGTAGTAGTCGAACGCTAATCCGTAGTGTCCGATGTTCTCGGTACTGTATGCCGCTTTGGCCATAGCTCGGATGGCAACGGTTTCGATCAGGTTCTCTTCCCGTTTCCCTTGTACGGTATTGAGCAGGCTGTTGATGGATTTGGAGAGGTCGGTTTTCGATCCGCCGATTTTCAGTTTGTAGCCGAATCGGCTGATGAAGGTGGAAAAGGTGTTCATCTTGTCGGGATCAGGCAGGTCGTGGATGCGGTAAACAAACGTCTTGGCCGATTTGTTGTGCGGCGTTTTGCCGACAAATTCGGCGACGGTACGGTTTGCCAGCAACATGAACTCTTCTACCAGTTTGTTGGCTTCTTTGGCTATTTTGAAATATACGCCCAAGGGTTTACCTGTTTCGTCGATGTCGAATTTTACTTCGTGTCGGTCGAAGTTAATGGCTCCGCTGGCAAAGCGTTTTTTGCGCAGTTGTTGGGCCAGTTCGTTCAGTTTCAGGATTTCGTCTTTGAAATCTCCTTGTTGGGTTTCGATGCGCTCCTGTGCCTCTTCGTAGGTGAACCGGCGGTTGGAGCGGATGATGGAGCGGGCGATGTGCGATTTTTTGATCTCTGCCTTTTC
>CASGEW010000077.1 GCA_949300615.1 uncultured Bacteroidales bacterium | reverse complement strand
TGGTACGTGCATACGGATTGGAAAAAGCATTGGATACACCGGCACATATCTACTTCAAAAACGAGAGTGTCAGTCCGGCCGGTTCTCACAAATTGAATTCGGCTATTGCCCAAGCCTACTATTGCAAGGAACAAGGTATTACCAATATTACTACCGAAACAGGGGCCGGTCAATGGGGAAGCGCTCTGTCTTTTGCAGCCAAGGCCTTCGGCTTAGAATTGGCCGTTTATATGGTGAAAGTAAGTTACGAACAAAAACCCTATCGTCGCTTGATGATGCAAACGTGGGGAGCTCAGGTTGTATCCTCTCCCAGTATGTCAACAAAGGCAGGGCGAAAAATAATAACAGAAAATCCCACCTATTCGGGCAGTTTGGGATGTGCTATTTCAGAAGCGATCGAACTGGCGATGAATACCCCAAATTGCCGATACACATTGGGAAGTGTTATGAACCATGTCTCTCTCCACCAGACAGTCATCGGTCTTGAAGCAGAAAAACAGATGGAAAAAGCCGGAGAATACCCGGACATCGTAATCGGATGTTTTGGCGGTGGTTCCAATTTCTCAGGCATATCATTTCCTTTCTTGCGCCACAATTTGCTCGAAGGCAAACAAACCCGCCTTATTGCGGCAGAACCGGCATCTTGCCCGAAATTGACACGCGGACAGTTCCGTTACGATTTCGGAGACGAAGCCGGATATACCCCGCTGTTGCCGATGTTTACATTAGGACACAATTTCGCTCCGGCCAACATCCATGCCGGTGGGTTGCGCTATCACGGTGCCGGGACCATCATTTCGCAATTAAAGAAAGACAACTTGATTGAAGCGGTCGATATCAACCAATTAGACAGTTTCAAAGCCGGAGTATTGTTTGCCCGTACCGAAGGTATCATCCCGGCTCCCGAATCTTGTCATGCTATTGCCACGGCAATCAATGAAGCCAATCAAGCCAAATTGGAAGGAAAACAGAAAACAATCTTGTTCAATTTGTCGGGACATGGTTTGATAGACCTTCCCTCCTACGACAAATATTTCAGTGGGGATCTGCAAAACTACGCCCTCTCGGACGAAGATATTGCCCAAAACCTGAGCAAACTGGATTAGTCGAAAAACAATATACAGGATAAAAAGGAGCTGCTCTTCAAGCAGTTCCTTTTTGTTTTAAGGAAACAATAAATAAATACAACTTTTTGAAAGAGTAATAATTTAAAAATTTGTCCGACTTCAATATTATTCGTTTCTTTGTCTGGAATTTAGAATGGTATGGCCCGAAAAGATATAAAGATTCTATTTTGTTGCATCTTCATGATGGCAATGCCGGAAATCGAGGCTCAAAACAAGCACGAAATTCGGGCTGTATGGGTTACTACCAATTGGGGATTGGATTGGCCCACGTCGCCGGCAACCGACCGGCAGGGCATACAAGAGCAAAAAAAAGAACTTATCGACATATTGGATTCGATCCAATCTCTAAACATGAATACGGTTCTTTTTCAAGTACGGTTACGGGGCGATGTCATATACCCTTCGGCCTACGAACCCTGGAACTACATCATGTCTGGGAAGAGCGGACGATCGCCCGGTTACGATCCGCTTGCTTTCGCCATAGAAGCGTGCCATGAACGAGGGTTAGAGTGCCATGCCTGGATTGTTTGTATTCCGTTAGGAAGCGATAGACAAATCAAGGCACATGGCAAAAATTCGGTTGTAACCAAGCACAAATCCATTTGTAAAAAATTAAATGGGGAGTGGTACCTTGATCCCGGTCATCCTCAAACAGAGGAGTATCTGGCAACCATTGTAAAAGAGATTGTCTATAATTATTCCATTGACGGTATCCACCTGGATTACATCCGTTACCCGGACCGTCCTGCAAAATTCCCGGATTCAGACACATTTAAAAAATATGCCCGGAAAGGCGAAACACGAGATGAATGGAGGGAACAAAACATCACCCGAATCGTTTATCGTATTTACGACGAAATAAAAAAAATAAAACCGGAAGTTACGGTAAGCAGCTCTCCACTCGGGAAGTACAATGATCTGCCCCATTTCCCTTCCCAAGGATGGAGCGGTAGGGAGAGTGTATATCAAAACGCCATACAATGGATAGAAGATGGGAAACAGGACTTCATCGCCCCGATGCTCTATTTTAAGGAACAAGCTTTTTTCCCTTTTTTATTCGATTGGATTAAGAAAAAGAAGAATTGCCGAATCGTTTGCGGCATCGGTTTATACCGGATGCAGGCAGATAAAGGCGATTGGTCGTTATCCGATATTACCCGGCAGATTTCCATCGGTCGCAAGTTGGGGACAGACGGGCAAAGCTTTTTCCGGTTAAAACACATCTTAGAGAACACGAAACAGATAACAGACCAACTATATATTGATTTTTATGTACATCCGGCCCTTCTGCCTCCGTTAAATAAAGATTCGGCCAATGTACACTCCCCCGTCATAGAACAGGTCTCGTTATCGGCCGATTCGGCGATTATAGTTTGGAACCGGGTGCCGGGAGCCAAAGGGTATGTAGTTTACGGTAGTAATTGTTACCCGGTAAATACGAGCGAAGGTGCCAATATTCAATATGTGGGATTTAACGACACGACGTTTATCTCCCGTAAACCGTGTACGGCTTATGCCGTTTCTGCATTCGACAAATTTCGCCGCGAAAGTAAACCCTCACAATGGTATGAAACCGAAGGCACATTGTCGCTCATCGTTGACAAAAACGATAGGAAACTTCGATTGGAAGAAAAAGACAATAATTATACCGAAATAATTCTTTATCAAGAGGGTTTTATCGAGGTATATCGAGGCAAATATTCAACAGAGACTCTATTGCCGGAATTACCCGAAGGCAGTTATATCCTGGCCTTGAAACCGGTAACAGGGAAAATAAAAAGATATGTATTAACCATAGAATAAAATAACGTATGATGTATCCATTTAAATTTGAACCTATCTTAAAGAAGATTATTTGGGGTGGTAACGAAATCTGTAAATTTAAAAATCTACCCCCGCAAGAAGGAATCGGCGAAAGCTGGGAAATCTCACAAGTAAAGCAAGACATCTCTGTCGTTACAGACGGCGCTTTGAAAGGGAAAAATCTGACAGAATTGATTGACGAATTCGGAGCTCAATTATTGGGCAAACACGTCATAGAACAATTCGGCAACAAATTCCCGCTATTGATAAAATTTATCGATGCCCGCGACAATTTATCCATTCAGGTACATCCGAACGACGCATTGGCCAAAGAGAGACATCAATCTTTCGGAAAAACGGAAATGTGGTATGTTATTTCCGCACAAGAGGGAGCTGGATTGTATTCAGGTTTTTCACAACAAATTACCCCCGAAGAATATGTAAAAAGAGTTGAAAACAACACGTTCATGGACGTATTGCAATTTCATCCGGTAAAAGCCGGCGATGTCTTTTTCTTACCGGCCGGACGGGTTCATGCCATCGGGAAAGGGATTTTTATTGCAGAAATACAACAGACGTCTGATATAACCTACCGTATATACGATTATAACCGAAAAGATGCCAACGGAAAAGGGAGAGAACTGCATACCGAATTAGCCAAGGATGCTATTGATTACACCGTATATCCTGATTACAAAACACAATATCAACTGAAAACGAATGCTGAAACGCCCTTAGTTTCGTGCAAATATTTTACAACAAATTTGTTGGACTTGACACAACCGATAAAAAGGGATATTGCCAAAAACGATTCTTTCTCCATTCTCATGTGTATGGACGGTTGCGCAACTTTAACGGATAATAACGGATATAAAACAGAAATAAAACAAGGGGATACATTCCTGGTGCCGGCAAATACGCAATGGGTAAAGATAACCCCCTCCAACTCCATTAAATTAGTAGAAAGTTATATCGGATAAGGGATAATAATCCTATCAAAAGCAGGATAATTTCGCAAGGATTTACCCTGCTTTTTTTATTTCTATACAAACCTAATAAAAAATATCGAATATCGTTTGATTACCTTCCAACGCAAATGACTTAGATTCCAAAGAAATATATATATTTGCCAATATATGTTCAAATAAGAAATCGAAACAAGTATTATTTTCTGGAAAATCACGATAAAACACACAAATAAATTAGCATAAAAAGATGAAAAACAAAAAAATGGTCAGAGAGATACTGACTGCTTTGGGCTGTTCCCTTTTGGTTGCTTGTACAACAAACAACCAATCTTCACCGGGGACAGGAGAATCGTTGGCACAATATGTCGAACCGCGTATCGGTACAGCGCATTGTCGTTGGTTTCATTTCGCTCCGGGAGCCCTACCTTTCGGGTTGGCCAAACCGGCAGCAGCCACCAATGCAAGTGTCGGGAACAAATCCGGCTGGGAAGCAACAGGCTATGATTACAGGGATACCTCTATCGAGGGATTTCCTTGTCTGCATGAGTTTCAGGTAGGAGGCATCGTATTGATGCCTACCGTTGGCGAGCTAAAAACCGTTCCGGGAGCCGTCAATTCAAAAGGGGAAGGATATCGGTCAGAATTCAGTCACGATGATGAAGTGGCTACGGCCGGATACTATTCCGTCCTATTAAAAGATTACAACATCAAAGCCGAGCTAACAGCTACAAAACGGGTGGCTTATCAGCGGTTTACATTCCCTGAAAGTGGCGAGAGCCATATTCTGTTCGATATAGGAAACCGCCAAGGCGAAAGCGGTCCGGCCATTGATGCCGAAGTAACTGTTTGTAGCAATGACCTGGTGGAAGGCTGGGTAAAAACTTTACCGGAATACAGCAAAAAATACCAAGACGGAGCAACGGTTACCATGTATTTCTCTGCAAAATTAGATAAAGAGGCTGAATCATTCGGTACGTTTATCAAAGAAGATGTGAAAGCCGGACAACCCACCATAAAAGGAGTTGGCGCAGGAGCTTACTTGAATTATCAGACAAAGGCGGGAGAAACGATTACAGCCAAAGTAGGGCTCTCCTATACCTCTGTCGAAAATGCCCGGTTGAATCGCGAAAAAGAGACCAACGATGACCGGCTTACGTTCGATCAGGTCCGTGAAGCTTCTCACCAAACGTGGGAAGAGTATCTGGGCAGGATTCGTGTAGAAACGCCAGTTAAAGAAGATAAGATAAAGTTCTATACCGGTTTGTATCACGCTATTTTAGGTCGAGGGTTAGCCAGCGATATTAATGGAGCTTATCCGAAAAATGACGGTACGATAGGCCAGCTTCCGATGGAAAACGGAGAACCGAAATTTTCATTTTACAACACAGACGGTATTTGGGGTGGACAATGGAACCTGATTCAAGTTTGGGCATTGGCATATCCGGAGTATTTGTCGGACTATGTCAGTACACACCTGCAAGTTTACAAAGATGCCGGATGGTTAGGAGACGGTATTGCTTGCAGCCGTTACGTTTCGGGGGTCGGCACCAATCAGTTGGGAAATGTCATAGCAGCCGCCTATTTGTGCGGTATCCGCGATTTTGATGTAGAGACGGCCTACGAAGCCGCCCGAAAGAATGAGTTGGACGGAGAAAACCGGCCCATGGGTGCAGGTAAACTGGATACCGATCAGTTTGTTAAATATGGATACGTCCCCCACAAAGACCAGGGAGGGTATCCTGCGGAATCGTGGCAATTCTCAGCTTCGCATACGTTGGAATATTCTTTCGGAGCCTATGCAGTAGCCCAGATGGCCAAAGAGTTGGGTAAGATGGACGATTACAATCAATTAATGGCCTTATCGAAAGGATGGGAACGTATCTATAACGAAGAGACCGATTTAATCCAACCAAAACTGGAAAACGGTCAGTTTATCGAAAATTTCGATCCGATGCAAGTATGGAGAGGGTTCCAGGAAGGGAATGCCTATCAATACACTTTCTATGTGCCACATGATGCCAAAGCGCTGATCCAAAAGATGGGTAAAGAAGAATTTACCCAACGGTTGGATAGTATTTTCATCATTTCACAAGATATGATTTTCAGTGGAGGAAAAACCATCGATGCCTTTGCCGGTCTCAGGACATACTACAACCAAGGCAATCAACCTTGTTTGCATATCTCCTGGCTATTCAATCAGGCTGAACGGTATGACCTGACCCAGAAATGGGTACGAGCCATCTTAGATGAGTTCTACGGGACGGATGGTATTCATGGTTACGGTTATGGGCAAGATGAAGATCAAGGCCAGTTGGGTGCTTGGTATGTTATTTCTTCTCTGGGAATGTTCGATGTAAAAGGGTTGGCTTCCATCGATCCCACATTTGCGTTAGGCAGTACCTTATTTGACAAAGTAACCATCCAGTTGAATCAGGATTATTATCCGGGCGATACCTTTGTCATTGAAGCTACGAATAACGACAAACAACACATTTATGTAAAAAAATACGAATTGAATGGAAAAACATTGTCCGTACCGGAAATAAAATTCAAAGATGTAGTGAAAGGCGGACATCTCTCTGTTGAAATGGCAAATACCCCTACCTTGTAACATTATAAATATTCCATAGGAACATAAGAAGAATCAGGTATTTTGTTAGAATACCTGATTCTTCTTTTTTATATTTAGGTTTTCGTATCTGGACTGTTTTGCAAAAAATTCTGGCAAAATGGTTAACCAATAAAAGATATTAAAAAGTCCCATCGGCCATTTATGATTTCATCTGCAAAGTATAAATGAATTGTCGGTTTGACGAAGGCCGTTATTCCTTCTGTTTCAATACTCCGACCATCCCTGCTGATCCGGTATATAAACATTCCGTTGCGCTTAACGGAACGACCGTATTGATTAATGAGTTGGATTTTTTATGTCGCCACAACAATTTTCCGGTATCGGCCTCAATAGCAAATATCTCTCCCCGCATGGTACTACCAAAAACGACATTTTCTTTTTCTACCAACATGGAAGGCATTAATTCATAACCATATCCTACGGACGTAGCCCATAGTTTTTGTGGCTTATCTGACACGGCCGAAAAACAGACAACGCTATCTTCCATGGTTTTACAATAGATTTTACTATTGTCGGACGAAATACCGATCATCTCCCGCACGTGCGACTGGTCGGTCCGCCATACGGTCTCTCCCGTCCGCTCATCTATTGCAGACAATACCCTGTCAGGAGCAACAATAAACACCTTACCATGAGCGGCGACCGGCCAAACGGCAGCCGGAGAGAAATGCATACCCTTACGGGGGCCTTGCCATTTCCAACGTAACTCTCCGCTCCTTTTATCCAATGCGTACAGATAACTGTCCCAAGCTCCGAATATAACCTTATCCCGAAAAAGCAACGGTTTCGTCTCGACGTATCCGTTCAAATCGGCAAAAGACCATCTCTCTCTCCCGGTCTTTATCTCTATGGCCCGGAATATACCATCGCTCCCGCCGATATAGGCAATACCCTTTTCTATGGTTACAGCTCCTAAGACCGGACGAGTGGTAGCAAGCGTCCATAATAACTTCCCGTTCCGAGCATTGAGCCCGTATATATTATTGTCGGCCGATCCAAATACAACAATGTTTTCATCAACAGCCGGAGTTCCTACAATCCGGTTCTGTGTCTGGTATTCCCAAATCTTCTTTCCATCTTTCAAACGAAAACAACTTAAAACCCCCAAATCATCCCCTACATAAACCCGTTTGTGATACAATACGGGTGATGAGTAAATGGCATTACCGGTCTCTACGGTCCAACGTTCTTCTATCTGAGGATAGTAGTCATTTACTGAAAAATCGGGCCGCTCGTATGGTGCAATATCTTCCGTATAGTCAGAATATTTAAGCGAGTATCCGCCCCACATACGAGGGGACTCCCCAATCAAATGTTCATATACTAAAATCGAATCAGGGGTAACCTCGTATAATGAATATCCACCGGTATGCTGTTTATTTCTCAACGTCGATCGATTAATGAAAGCCGGTATTCCATCGTACCGAGCCAAGCGGTTCGTATGGTAATGCCCGCTCAAAATGGCTTTAATATTGTACGGCCGAATGAGATCGGTTATTTCGTACCAATTATCCACATCGCCTTTTAACAACGGATAGTGCGTAATGATAATCGTCGGTTTCTCTTTCCCTGCCTTTTGCAAATTATCTTTCAACCAAGTAATATCTTGCGGGGCTACGTGTCCTTCGGCCATCCGGATAACAGGTCCGGTATTAAACCCCAGAAACAATATTCCACGATGCTCAAACTGAAAACGGTCAGACCCGAATATCCTCCCAAAATCGGTTGCCCCAGATTCACTCCATTTGGTTTCATGATTTCCTGAGGTTACATAATATTTCGGTTTAAGTCCGTCCAATACACGTTTCGCCTTTTCGAGAGACGAACGGTCTCCCGTCTCGCTCAGATCACCCGAAACAATCACAAAGTCGATCCCAGGAGTACGATTGATCTGTTCGACAGCGTGTCGTACGTCGTTCTCGGCAACGGAATCGGCCGTTATATGCAGGTCTGACATCAAAGCAAACTTAAACGTTTGCCCTTGCACCGATACAACCCAAAATAGAAGCGGGAAAAGAGTCCAAAACGAAAATTTCATAACATGATGTTTTATTTCGACAGCTAAGATACAATACTTTTTCGATGAAAAAACAATTTGTACTCCATCACGAAAAAGAAATAGGCATCATTATTCAATGTCTATAATAAGGAAGATTAACATTTTCACCCACCTATTACGATTTTGAATAATTTCACAAAAAGGGGTCTTTTTCCGAAGTAATATAAAGAAGATTCTCGAAAGAAAGAGTTATATTTGCAATATAACAATAGAAAAAACCTTATGAAAACACTACGAAGATTTACAATTCTTTCGATAATATGCTCAGCCATCGTGATCGGATGTAAAGAAGAAAAAATTTTAAAAGACAACGATTTGTCGTTCAACACTTATAAAATCGAAAAAAAACAACATCTACTCAATGATACGACAAAAGCAGCTTGCGATTTTCAACTAACCATGACCTATCCCGACAAATATCCGGACGAAGAGATTTTAAAGAAACTGCAAAAAGAGTTTATTATCACGTTTATTGGTGATAAATACGAAGACTTGGCTCCCAAAGAAGCTGCCAATAAATATGAAACAGATTATATAGCAGACTATATGTCGCTGGAAAGTATCTACAAAGAAGAGCCCGAAAACGTCGGTTCGTGGATGAATTATGAACAAATATTGGATAACAAGATACTATTCAATAAAAACAACTTTTTAAGTTACGGTGTAAACCTCTATACCTTTACCGGAGGTGCTCATGGCATGAGCTCGACCGTTTTCCAGGTATTGAATCTAAAAACGGCTACTCCCATCAAGTTAAACGATATATTTGAAGATCGCAACCTTGATAAAGTAGGAGAACTTATCAAAATGTCATTGGCCCAGAAATTAGGCTATAACACCATTTCTAAACTCGAAGACGACGGTTACGATGTGGCAGCTATCGTTCCTACCGAAAACTTTTATATTAACGAAGCCGGTATTACGTGGTTGTACAATCCATATGAAATAGCCGCATACGTCGTAGGGAAATCCGAGGTTCTTGTACCCTATGCAGACCTACTCATCTATATAAATGAAGAGAGTGCCGTATATCCTCTGGCCAAAATGCAATCAAACAATTAAAAAACATGGCCATAGCGATTATAGAAAAATACTTTCCGAAAATAACGGTTGATCAAAAAGAACAATTCAACGCCTTGGGACAACTATATCCGGAGTGGAATGAAAAAATAAATGTCATATCCCGAAAAGATATAGACAACCTGTATGAACATCATATTTTACACTCACTGGGTATTGCCAAAGTCTTTTCTCCTAAACCGGATACCTCGTTTATGGATGTCGGTACGGGAGGTGGTTTCCCGGGAATTCCTCTGGCGATTTTATTTCCCGAATGTAACTTCTATTTGATAGACCGCATCGGGAAGAAAATAAAAGTAGCCGAAGAAATAGCCCAAAGTATCGGATTGAAAAACGTAGCATTTCGCCATGCCGGAGTAGAAGAAGAGAAACAAACCTTCGACTTTGTTTTAAGCCGAGCCGTTATGCCTCTCTTCGATTTGGTACGCCTTGTTCGGAAAAACATCAAAAAAG
>CASGEW010000076.1 GCA_949300615.1 uncultured Bacteroidales bacterium | reverse complement strand
AAAAGAGAGAGGGATCACTGTTTATCATTTGAATATAGGACAGCCCGATCTGCCTACCCCGGAGATAGCGTTGGAAGCTGTTAGAAAGCTGGATCGGAAAGTCTTAGAGTATAGTCCGAGTGAGGGAATAAAAAGTTATCGGGAAAAGTTGGTTGGATATTATGCCAAGTTTAATATTCATGTAACGGCAGATGATATTATCGTTACCACCGGCGGGTCGGAGGCGGTTCTGTTTTCTTTTATGGCCTGTCTCGATCCCGGAGATGAGATTATCGTACCCGAACCGGCTTATGCCAACTACATGGCATTTGCCATATCGGCGGGAGCCATCATTAAGACCATTCCGTCGTATATCAACGAGGGTTTTGCCCTGCCTTCGGTAGAGAATTTCGAGGCATTGATAACCGAACGTACCCGAGGAATCCTGATTTGTAACCCGAACAATCCCACCGGTTATCTCTATACTCAGAAAGAGATGAATCAGATTCGCGATTTGGTAAAAAAATATGATTTGTTTCTCTTTTCAGATGAAGTATATCGCGAGTTTTGTTATACCGGGGCTCCTTATATTTCCGCTTTCCACCTGAAAGGAATAGAAAACAATGTTATTTTGATAGACTCCGTCTCCAAACGGTATAGCGAGTGCGGTATCCGTATCGGTGCGCTGATAACCAAGAACAAGGAAGTACGTCAAAATGTGATGAAGTATTGCCAAGCACGATTAAGTCCCCCGTTGATAGGTCAATTAATTGCCGAAGCTTCGTTGGATGCACCGGATGAGTATATGTTAGATACCTATAATGAATATGTAGAACGGCGTAAGTTCCTGATAGATGGATTGAACCGTATCCCGGGATGTTATTCTCCCATACCGATGGGGGCATTCTATACCGTGGCAAAACTCCCGGTGGACGATGCCGATAAATTTTGCGCATGGTGTCTCGAACATTTTGAGTACGAGGGTCAGACCGTATTTATGGCGCCGGCATCGGGTTTTTATACCACGCCCGGTTTGGGCAGGGATGAGGTGCGTATTGCCTATGTGCTTAAAAAAGAGAATCTGGCCAAAGCATTGACGGTTTTGGAAAAAGCATTGGAAGCCTATCCCGGACGAACTTTATGAACCTCCCGCTGTTCATAGCCAGAAAAATTCATTTCAGTAAAGGCGAAGATAATCGGAAAGTAACTCCGCCCGTCATTCGTATTGCCATGGCAGGAGTAGCCCTTGGATTGGCGGTCATGATTTTGGCGGTGGCGATTGTGGTCGGGTTTAAGAAAGAGCGCACATTCAGATTACCAATTTCAAGAACAGTTCGTTGTACGATTCGTATCCCGTAGCATTGTCCGATTCTATGCGGCAGTTGTTGCAGGACGATGCGCGTATCGTTCGTGTGGAGGGATTTGCTTCTAAGCCGGGCATTATAAAAACGGAGAATGAATTTTTAGGAATCATTTTAAACGGGGCGGGAGCCGATTACGACTGGTCTTTTTTGGAGAGTAATTTGAGCGAGGGTGAACTTCCGGATTTTTCCGATTCGACGGTTTCCAACCAGGTATTGCTTTCCCGTTATATGGCCGATAAGTTGCATCTGAAAGTCGGGGACGGGTTATATACCTATTTTATACAGGATGATAACGTACGGGCACGCAAGTTTACCATTTCAGGGATATACCAGACCAACTTTCTCGATTACGACCGGATGTATGTTATGGCAGATGTCCGGCATATACAACGCCTCAATGGTTGGAATCCGGATCAATATACCGGGTTCTCCGTCCTGTTGCATGATTACGAGGCGGTAGATGCCATGACCGAGAAGCTCTATTTTGAATTTAATGAATTGTCAGACCCGTATGACCAGCATTATTATGTGTCGTCGTTGAAAGAGCAGAATATTCAGATATTCAGTTGGCTCGATATGCTCGATATGAATGTTTGGATTATTTTGGGGTTGATGGCTATTGTCTCCGGTTTTACGATGATTTCGGGCCTGTTTATTATTATTCTGGAACGGATCAATATGATTGGTGTGTTGAAGGCGCTGGGAGCAACCAATTTTTTTATTCGGAAAACATTTCTTTATGTTTCGTTGTTTCTGGTTGGCAAAGGGATGTTGTTCGGGAATCTGGTCGGGTTATCGATCTGTTTGATCCAGTCCCGGTTTCATGTCATAAAACTTAATCCACAAGATTATTATATTTCGTCTGTACCGATAGACCTCAGTCTTTGGGCTTGGATATTGTTGAATATTGGATGTTTGGCGGTTTCTCTTTTGATGTTGTTGGGGGCATCGTATATCGTCTCTATGATTCGGCCGGCACGCTCAATCCGTTTTGAATAGCGATAAAAAGATTGATTCCTCGTAGAGTATTTCATTCCTGTTTATTGCGGGGACAGGTTATCCTCCTTTCCCTGTTCTTCCTTCTTTTTCTGCTTCTTTATGAATTTCTGTTTGGTGAAGATTCTTCCGGTAGCATATCCCAGTCCGAAAGGAATAAAGAGAATGATGGCAAACAGCAAACAAAGATAGAGCAAAACCTCTTTGAGCATCTCGGTTGCTTTCTGCATGAGTGTCTGCGTAACGTGCACGCTGATACTGTCCACATCGTTCATGATGATTTCCCGTTCACGGGCTACCATTGTTTCAAGCGCCTGGCGTTCTTGTTGTAGCGTGGCCATTGTCAAGGCGATTCTATCATCCAATATACTTGTGATAATGAGCAGATCGCCGCTTATCTTGACTAAGGTAGTATCCAGGTAATAAGGCATTTGGTTGATAAGTTCCATGAACTCATCCATCCGCACGTTGGCCGAATCGCCAATAGCCTTGAACGTTTCGGGGGTGATTCCTGTATAGAGTGAGGCCAGTTCCAGCTGCCATTGGGCAATTTTACCGATTTGCCCGCCCATTACCGAGAAACGGTCAGAGAAGCCGGCTATTACTTGCGAGAGACTACCTACGGTGGATATGGCAGACGTATCCGGCATATTATTGTATCGCAGCCATTGGGCATATATCGGGTCGCGGGTATAATTGATTTCAGAGATACGGTGTCGGAAACGTTGTTCGGATACGAAGTTTTGCATCGTCTCGTATTCTTTGTGGTTGAGCATCCGTTGGGCCGCTTGTGTTATTTGATCGTTCAGACTTTGTGTAGGTTCCAAAAGGATGGAAGTGTAATCGCCGAAATATTTTTTACCGTGGTGCTCTAAAAAATCGACCATTTGTATCGATAGCAGCCAAGTATCAGCCAATGCCACTTTGGGATCTACCTGAAATACGGCTCCTTGTACAGCACTTTCGTTGTTCATAAGCCAAACCAGCGATTGTCCGATGATTTTGGGATCGTCTGTTACCTGTTTGAGGCTGTCAACGGCATCTTCCAGTTCGGAGAAAAAGGTAGAGATATAGGTATGCGTATATACGCGGATGTTCATTTCCGTTTTCGACAGAGGTACGGCACCCTCTTCTTTCAATTGGAATTTTAATAGAGAACAAGAGGGTAAAATGATACATATCAGAGCAATAAGTACGACAATTTTTTTCATCTGTAACGTCTGTCTTTGGGATATTTGAGCTTACGAATATAATGCTTTTTCCAGAAAAAAATATGTTCTTTTTTGGAAAAAGGTTTTATCCGGACGAAATGCAGGTACTATGGGAAAGGAAAAGTTTGCAGATCTCTGTTTTTGAAACGAAGTGTAAATTGGCTGCCTTCACCTTCTCGGGATTTGGCGCTGATAGAGCCCCCGTGCATATTCATAATTTGTCGGCATAAACTTAGCCCGATGCCTGATCCGTTTGCCTTGGTGGTGTAAAATGGGATGAAAATTTTATCTAAGGCTTCTGCTACGATTCCGGTTCCGTTGTCGGTTACCGAGATGGAGGTTATTCCTTTGCTTTGGACCGCTTTTACCTGAATCGTTATCGGTTGTTGGCTTTGGGCCTCGCAAGCGTTTTTTATCAGGTTGATCAATACCTGTTCGATCAAGGCACGGTCGGCAATGATGTAAAGTCCTGGAAATTCAATCTCAAAAGAGATGTGGGCTTGTGTATTTTGCATCAATTTCTGTATGTCGTCAAACAGCGGTTTTATCAATACTTTGGCAAATGTCGGGGTCGGTATTCGGGTCAATTTTCGGTAATTCTCCACAAAGTCTAACAGCCCTTTACTCCTTCGGTGGATGGTTTGCATGACCTGTAACATCAAGGCAAACTCTTTTTCACTGTTCCCGTTCTCGTTGGCTCGTTCGGTTACGGTTTCGGAGAGGGAGATAATAGGGGCGATGGTGTTCATAATTTCGTGTGTCAATACACGGATCAATTTTTGCCAGGCCTCAATTTCGGTCTCTTCCAGTACGGTTTGTATGTTTTTCAGGCTTATGAGCAGAAGTTCCTTCCCTTGTACAGAGAAGGAGATGCCTGTAATGATCAATTCATATTTAAAGTCCTGTTTTGTGATGTTTAATATTTTGATGTCTCCTGCTTTCAATTCGGATAATACTTTCGGCAGTTCCGGATGTACATTTTTTAATTCTGCAATATTGTTTATGTGCGATTCCTCCAATTCTTTTAATGCCGCTTGGTTGATCCACTCTATTTCGCCCCTTTTGTTTATGACCAATAGTCCCGAATCTATGGTACTCAACAATGTGTTGTAATATTGATGGTCTATTTCCAACTGGTATAATTTATCGCGGAATGAACGGATGGCGTCGTCCATCATTTGGCCGAGATGTTTGAACTCACGCTCCTGGATAGACCGTGCAAACGATATGTTGAAATCGGTATATTGAATCGAAATAATCATCCGTTCCATTACCTCGATGGCTTTCCCTATTTGTCTGTATAACTTGACGGCCAGGAGAAGGATGGCTGCTATTGAAAAGAATACGCTGAAATGGTATCCTTTCGATATGAGAAATGCTGTTAATCCGGATAAGATTAAAATAAAAAAAATCAGGATGGCAATCCGGAACTTATAACTTTTCATGTGGATTAGAATTGGATGTTCTTCTCAATTTTCCGGTATAGCGAGTATCGGCTGATACCGAGCAGTTCGGCAGCCTGACTGATGTTACCGTTGCAGCGTTTCATGGCTTTTTCAATCACCTCTTTTTCTATTTCTTCGAGGTTCAGCGTTTCGTGTTCGTTTTTCTTTTTGGTTATGGCCGGTTGTAATAAAAAATTTTCCGCTCGGATAAAGCCCGTATCCGATAGGATGACTGCTCGTTCTATGGTGTGTTGCAGTTCCCTGACATTTCCCGGCCAGGAGTATTGCAACAATTTTTTTTGAGCATCTTTTTGTAATCCTTTGATATCTTTTTGGTATTTCTGTGCGTAACGCTTTAAAAAGAAATCAGCCAGAAGAAGAATGTCTTCACCTCGTTCACGCAAGGGCGGAATGTGTATTTCGATGGTATTGATACGGTAGAGCAGGTCTTGTCGGAAATCGCCTTTCGATACCAGTTTGTGCAGATCCGTATTGGTTGCACAAATCAAACGTACGTCGATGTTTATGGTTTTTGTGCTTCCCAATTTGGAGATTTTCCGTTTTTCGATGGCGGTTAATAGTTTTGCCTGCATGGGCATTGATATGTTCCCGATTTCATCCAGGAAAAGGGTTCCGCCCGAAGCAATCTCCATTCGTCCTGCTTTCTCTTTCCGGGCATCCGTAAAGGCCCCTTTTTCATAACCGAAGAGCTCGCTCTCGAACAGCGATTCCGGGATACTGCCTACGTCTATTTCTATGAACCCGGCATGGGCTCTGGGGGAGTTCCGGTAAATTGCTCTGGCGACCAGATCTTTTCCTGTTCCGTTTTCTCCGAGAATCAGAATGTTGGCATCCGTATTGGAAAGTTTTTCAATCGTATCGAATATTTGCAACATCGCTTCCGATTCTCCTACAATTTCGTAATTCCGCTCTTTTTCCAAAGCCATGGCGGCCACTTGTTTTTTTAAAGAGTTGACTTCGGTACGGGAGTTGCGCAGTTTCATGGCCGATGAGAGAGTACTTAACAGCCGTTCTTTTTCCCACGGCTTGGATATAAAGTCGATAGCCCCGGATTTAATCGCTTTTACCGCTTTGTCGGTATCGGAATAAGCCGTCATTAAGATCACAATGGCATCCGGGTCTATTTTTAGTATCCGTTCCAGCCAGTAATATCCCTCTTGTCCGCTGATGGCGTCTTTGCTGAAATTCATATCCAGCAATATGATGTCGGGATTGAAAGAGTTTATGAAATATTCAACATTCTCGGGCGAGGTCGTTATTTTTATCTTTTCGGCATACGGTTCTAACAACAAGTTAAGGGCAAACAATACGTCTTCGTTATCATCTATAATCAACAATCTACCCAGATTTTTCATAATCCGATTTTTTTATGGTGTAATTTCTCCAAAGATAAGTATTAAAACGACATCTTGTATGTGCGATTTCGCACATATTTTGTGCGATTTTGAACACTTTTTAATTTTCAATATTCTATATATTATTGATTATTAATATGTTATAAGTTTGGCACGAAATTTGTAGAGAATATGATAAACATTTTATGTGTATGAAAAATATATTTGTTGCAATTGTATTTATCTTGGGTTTCCATACTTCGGTGCAATCTCAGGGAGAGAAACTGAAACTGACATTGCAGGAAGCTATTAGATTGGCGCAAGAGAAATCGCCAGATATACTAACCGCTCGCGAAAATTTTCGATCCAGTTATTGGCAATATCGTTCGTTCAGGGCCGATTATTTACCGTCGCTTTCGTTTACATCTAATCCGACGTTGAATAGGGCTATTAATAAAATAACCTTGTCGGATGGTTCTGAAAAGTATGTAGAGCAACAACTCTTGACCACCAACGCCTCGTTGTCTATCGGGCAGAATATTGCATTTACAGGCGGTACGCTGACGTTGAACAGCAGCCTCGACAGGTTGGATTTGTTGAGCAATAATACCACCTCTTATAAATCGAACCTGATAACGGTAGGATATTCGCAAAATTTGTTCGGATATAACTCCATGAAATGGGCGCACAAAACAGAACCGCTCTATTACCAGCGAGCCAAGAAAACCTATGTCGAATCGCTCGAACTGGTAGCCTCGCAGACCACGAACTACTTTTTCAATTTGGCGTTGGCCCAGACCAATTGGGATATTGCCAGTTATAACTATGCCAATGCCGATACCTTGTACCGGGTGGCCCAAGGTCGTTACGATATAGGAGTAACTACCGAGAACGATATGTTGCAGCATGAGATACAGCGCTTGTCGGAAGAGAACAATATGATGAATGCGCAGATAGAAGTAGAAAATAATATGCAGACGCTGCGCTCCTATTTAGGGATAAAAGATGATGTGGAAATAGAATTGGTGATAGAAGATTCGGTCCCTCAGTTTACCGTAAACATCGACTCGGCTTTGCGTTATGCGTACGAAAACAATCCCGATTTGGAGACGATGGAGTTACGTCGGATTGAAGCTGACCGTTCCGTATCGTACGCCAAATCAGAAGCAGGTCTTAAAGCAAGCATCTATTTGCAGTTCGGGTTGACCCAAACCGGAGAGAGGATAAGCGAATCATACCGAGATCCGTTAGACCAGCAGTATGCCAGTATAAACCTGTCGTTACCCATCTTGGATTGGGGGCGCGGTCGTGGTAAGGTAAAGATGGCCAAAAGCGGTCGGGAGGCCGAATTGACCCGTTTGGAACAGGACAAAGTCGATTTTGAACAGAATATCATTCGTTCGGTAAAACAGTTTAATTTGCAGGCTGCCAAGGTTTTGATAGCCAATAAGACCGATCAGACTTCCGAACGGCGGCACAACATCGCCCGGCAGTTGTACATAACGGGTAAATCGACCATTCTCGATTTGAATTCGGCTATCTCCGAACGCGACTCGGCCAAGCGGGGGTATATCTCATCGTTGGCTTCATTTTGGAGTTACTATTACCTGATTCGCAGTTTGACCCTGTTCGATTTTGAGAAACATATTCCGATAACCGAAGATTATAGTGTATTGATGAAATAGAAAAGTAGAAATAAAAAAATACGATTATGGACAGACCTATTGAAAA
Organism: uncultured Bacteroidales bacterium; assembly: GCA_949300615.1. Lineage (GTDB taxonomy): Bacteria > Bacteroidota > Bacteroidia > Bacteroidales > CHK158-818 > Gallibacteroides. The sequence goes on along the minus strand of CASGEW010000076.1, from coordinate 3,524 downwards.
AAAACATCCGCTGATTCGTTACAAATATTACATAGCCTCGGGTGTAGCGTTTTTGGCGTTATTGATTTATGTAATTGCTTCCACTTCGGGAGCCAAGAAACTTCGGGTAGAGGTTGACTCGTTGATAATTGAAGAGGTAAAGAACGATAAATTTCTCGAATATGTCGATGTTGAGGGATTGGTACATCCGATATTGACTATAAAAGTCAACGCCCAGGAGTCGGGGAGTGTTGCCCGGATTGTCGGCGAAGTGGGTAGTATGATGGAAAAAGGCGATACCATTTTGGTATTGGAAAATCCTGAGTTGGTACGTACCATTGAAGATCAACGGGACGAGTTGGCCAAACAGATTGTCGAGTACCAAGAGAAAGAGATTACGATGGAACAGCAAAGCCTGAACCTGAAAAAGCAGATTCTCGAAAACGAATATCAGCTAAAAAAATTACAGAAGCAGTACGACGTCGATGTCGAGGAGTTTAAGATGGGCATTACCAGCAAGGCACAGTTGGAGGTTAAACGGGATGAGTACGAATTCAACATGAAATCGGCCGAGTTGCAACGCGAGGGGTTGAAACACGATTCTGCCGTTAGCGTGATACGCCGCGGTTTGATGGAAACCGATTTGGAGCGGGAAAAGAAAAAATTTGATCGCGCACGCGACCGGTTGGATCGTTTGGTAGTTTACGCTCCCATTGCCGGACAGTTGAGCGACATCGGTGTTACTCCCGGCCAACAAGTTGCTGCCGGTAGCAACATCGGAGATATAAAGGTGTTGGATCAGTATAAAATAAGTACAGCGCTGAGTGAATATTACATCGACCGTGTCACAATCGGGTTACCGGCTACCATCCATTACCAGGGAACGAAATATCCGTTGAAAATTACCAAAGTCGTTCCTGAGGTAAAAGACCGGACTTTTGACGTAGATTTGGTTTTTACCGGAGAGATGCCCGATAACGTCCGCATTGGTAAAAGTTACAGGGTACAGGTAGAACTGGGACAACCCGAAGATGCCGTTGTCATACCGCGCGGAGATTTCTTTCAAAATAACGGAGGCCAATGGATTTATAAGGTAAACGAAGCCGGCGATCGGGCCACCCGGGTTCCCATTTCGATTGGTCGTCAAAATCCCCAGCAATATGAAATAATCGGCGGATTGAATCCCGGAGAAAAGGTAATCGTTTCGGGATACGACAATTTTGGAGATGCAGAAGTATTGATATTGAAAAAATAATATTGTGTTACGATGATATGTTGTTTATTTTAAGAGTATTGAAAAGTTTTTTCCTGAATATTCTGGGAAAAAACTTTTCTCTCTGCATCAAAGTGAGCGGATAAGGTGTGCGAAAACGCACGATTTTGTGCGAAAACGCACATCCTCCAAATGAGGTTTTTCTTTAATGTACTAATAATCAGTTAGATAAAATTTTGGCACGAAATTTGTAGTAATAATTAATAGAGAGAATTGGAAATTAGGTTTATAGATATAACAAGAAAATTTTAAACAGACCAGTTATGATTAAAACAGTAAATCTTCAAAAAATTTTCCGTACCGATGAGGTGGAGACATTGGCATTAAACAGTGTAAGTATTGAGGTACAGGAGGGCGAATTTGTCGCCATCATGGGGCCTTCGGGATGTGGAAAATCAACGTTGTTGAATATTTTAGGATTGCTTGATAATCCTACCGGAGGAGAATATTATTTGAATGGAGTTGAAGTATCCAAATATACCGAATCACAACGAACCCGCTTGCGTAAAGGGGTTATCGGATTTGTATTCCAAAGTTTTAACCTGATTGACGAGTTGAATGTCTATGAAAATATCGAACTGCCGCTTTTATATATGGGCGTTCCGGCATCAGAACGTAAAAAGAAAGTAAAAGAAGCGATGGCTAGAATGGCCATTTCGCATCGTGAAAAACATTTTCCACAACAACTCTCCGGTGGTCAGCAACAGCGTGTGGCCATTGCTCGGGCGGTAGTCTCCAATCCGAAACTGATTCTGGCCGATGAACCTACCGGAAACCTGGACTCTAAAAACGGGAAAGAGGTCATGACGTTGTTGAGCGAATTGAACAAGGAGGGTACTACCATTGTCATGGTGACCCACTCGCAACACGATGCCGGATATGCTTCTCGCACGATAAACTTATTTGATGGTGAGGTTGTTACGGAGGTGAGATTGTAGGTGTTTGATTTAAAGTTGATTGACAAATACCGCGACAATAAAATGGTCCGGTATTTGTTTTTTTGATATTGTTTAACTATTGGTTTGCTCCTCCAAGCCAGTTTTGTGTTCGAATGAAGAATTGTATTGGAAAATTTTTTTTGTAGAGAGGTGTGCGATTTCGCACACTCCCTTTTTTCGATAAGAGTTCTGGCATAGAGGTAGCAATAAATTTTGAAAAGTAAAGATTATGATGTTTAAACACTATTTGTTGGTAGGATTTCGTACGCTTGTACGGTATAAGAAACAGACCTTTTTCAGTGTGTGTGGGTTAGCGGTAGGGTTTGTTTGTTTTGCACTGTCGGCTTTGTGGATACATTACGAAATGAGCTATGACAGCTTTCATTCAAAAAGCGATCGGATTTATCGGTTGTTGTACGGTAGATTTGATATCCTTCCGGGGATGTTGAGCGAGTATATGAAAGCTACCTTTCCGGAAGTGGAAAATGCATCTTGCGTAACGTCCGGATTCCGTTTTTTTGAAGAGGGGGTAGATGCCGGATCGAACTATATCCGTGTAGATTCGGCTTTTTTCGATATGTTTGATGTCGAAATCCTCTCCGGTCAAGTCAAGGCACTGTTCGACGGAGAAAATAGTGTATTGCTTACCGATGATTTTATTGAAAGACGAGGCGTGAAGGGAGCCTCTTCTGTCCGATTATTTGCCGGGAGCAGCAACGAGAAGCAGTACCATATCCGGGCTTCTGTCAAGTCGTGGGGCGAACATACCACCATTCCGTTCGATTTTATATTTCCGGGAAATCAAAAATCGTGGGAAGGACAAGATGGGCACATCTATCTATTGTTGCGTGAAGGAACCGATGTAGAGGCATTCAAAAAGAAAATAAAACAACTCGATTTAACGGAGCAAAGCTATTGGTTGGGCTCGATGCAGGAAACGTTTGAAATTTTTGATTTGGACAAGCTCCATTATCATCCGTTGATAGGAGACCGGGGAAAATTGAAATTTAACCAGATTGTCCTTTTCGCCATAGCCAGTATCTTTGTAATTCTGTCTCTGCTGTTCAATTATTTATCGTTGTTTGTCAGCCGTATTCAGTTAAAACGACGGGACCTCGCTTTGCGGGTGGTGAACGGGGCCTCCAACAAAGAGTTGTTTTTACAGCTTTCGGTAGAGTTTATTTTGGTAATGCTTCTGGCCATTCTGGTCGGTATGTTGTTGATAGAGTGGTTGATGCCTCACTTTATGGCATTTGCACAAATAAGAGAAACCGCCCGTTCCATATATGGAGAACTGTTGTGGTATGTGGGGGCGTTATTCTGTTTTTCATGGC
>CASGEW010000075.1 GCA_949300615.1 uncultured Bacteroidales bacterium | reverse complement strand
AACATAGGAGGGCGTCAAATAATAGTGCCCGTCTATTCCAAACGACTCTCCCCACGAATTTTTACACTTGTAATAAAGATTTCCGCTGGAATCCTGCGCCTTGCCTACCAGATGCATATTATGGTCATCCGTAGTAACAAAGCTCTCGAAATCCATCTGACGTTTTTGGGGAGTGATGACACTGTCTGATGATAAAAAGGCGAACCCTGGCATTTCAGAGAGTTCTGGCTCTGTTAAATCCATATCGATAGCCAACGAATAACCTGTTTCAGGCGCATGGTCTATATTAGCCATATATTCATCCAATGATACGTTGAAATAACGGCTACTGCTCCAATTGGCGGGAATCTCCAATACGACATAGCTATCCAGAGGAAGGTGCAGAAAACTGGTCAGGTTGATGTAATCTTCTTTATGTAAACCCGTATAGTGAAAAAACGTTTGGGGTGTATATTCCCGGCCTTCATAAGAAAAGGTATCCGCTGGTTTACCCATATAAGAATCGAGTATTTCTGACACCTGAGCCCTCCATACCCCGGTGAATTGATTACGGGCATCGGCAAAACGGTGGACGTGTGAAGTCAGCTCTTCTATAAGTTGACGATGGTCATATAGGGTATCTGCCGCATAGCTTCCCTGTGGCATAACTCCTAATCGGTCTATATCCACTAACGGATCGTAATTGCATCCTCCTTCCGTAAACCGGGCTGTTCCTTGCCGAAGGATATAATTCTGAGCTTTCTGCTTATATGCATTATAAACAAAATACATCTCAGACAGATCTATAAAGAATCCTTTTATACGGTATATCTCAGACTCTAAGAAGGAGGTGGTAGAATATGCCCAACACGTTCCTGAAATTTGCTGTTTTACCGGAAGGGCCGGGATATCTATTATAGTAGATAAACTGGGAGGTTCCATCATCTTTTCTTCCGAATGTTTCGAGGGATGTTCTCCTTGACAGGAAACAAGCAGTAAAAGAATAAACCATATATATCTTTTCATATGGATCTATTTTTTATTTTTCAGAGTCGAAAGCATCCCGCAAGCGGCCAAGATATCTTCCCCCCTCGATGCACGTATGGTACAGGTAACGCGGTGTGTAGAAAGATAATCGCGGAACTGCTCCATGGCTTGTATGTCGGAGGTTTGCAAATCTACTCCGGGGATGGCATGGAATCGAATCAGGTTTACCCGACAGGGTATTCCGGCAACTATCCGCACCAGCTCTTTGGCGTGTGCCGGGGTATCATTCAATCCTTTAAACAGGATGTATTCAAATGAAATGCGGCGTTGTCCCGAAAAATCGTACCGCTTCAACAGGGATATGACCGACGAAAGGGGACTGGCTTTTTCGACCGGCATCAACGACTCCCGTTCGAGGTGATAGGGTGAGTGCAAACTGATGGCAATGTGGCAGGAGCATTGGTCCAGCAGACGCTGCAACCCTTTCTGCAACCCGATGGAGGAGATGGTTATCCGTTTGGGGCTCCAACCGAATCCCCACGGGGCGGTCAGTATTTCTACGGCTTTGAGTACCTCCTCGACGTTGTCTGCGGGTTCTCCCATTCCCATAAAAACGAGATTGGTCAATAACCGGCTATGAGGGATAGAGACTACTTGATTGACGATTTCGGCAGCCGACAAATTCCCTGAAAACCCTTGCTTGCCCGTCATGCAAAAATAGCAATTCATCTTGCAGCCTATTTGCGACGAGACACAGAGCGTGGCTCTTGTTTTGTCCGGAATATAAACCGATTCGATGTATTTCTGGCCGTCGCCCACGGCAAAAAGATATTTGGCCGTCCCGTCCGAGGAGAGTGCCTCGCCGCAGGGAGTTGTCCACCCTACGGTATATCGTTCGGCTATCTGAGTGCGCGCTTGTTTAGATAGGTTGGTCATCTCCTCCACGGAATTCACCCGTTTGTCGTACAGCCACGAAGCCAATTGCTTGCCCGTATATCGAGGCAATCCCAACCCAAGGGCTATCTGATCCAGCTCTGCCAATGTTTTCCCGGCTAATCTCTCTTTCGTCATGGGCATATTATTGAACAACAAAAGTGTTCTACTTTACAGGCAGAACACTTTTGCTCGATCGTATGGGTATGAATTAGAAAAATGCAATACGGTTATCTATCACATCGGCTTTACGACGCAATACTTCCATCGTCTGATACGGGATGCGATAGCTGGTCATGTTGTCGATGGTTGCCTGTTCGGCTTTGGCATCGAAAGGCTTTTCGCTGGCAGTCTTGGACAATACGGAGAATACATATACGCCATTGTCTCCTTTTACCGGAGCGCTTACCTGGTTTTCAGCGGCATACGGTACCAATCCACACAAAGCTGGTTCTTCGCCGATACCGGTGATTCTGCGGGTATTGAACGTTACATATTTGGCAGTATCAACCGATGAGTTCATTGCTTGTGCATAGGCATCCATCGTGGAGAGATTTTTGGCTTTCAAATCGTCTATGATCATTTGCGATTTCTTTTCTGCCAACAATTCATCTTTTAAGGCCGGTTCAACCTGTTCCAACGAAGCGTATCCTCTGGGATATACTTCGGTTACTGCGACTGCAATAAATTTATTGTCGATTTCAAAAATTTCAGAAATAGAACCTTTCTTGTTGTTAAACGCCCATTTTATCACCTGACGGGCATCCTGAATCGTTCCTAACGAATAGTCTCCGGGGGTCAGAGTAGCATCCGTAAACAACTGATAACCTTTTTCTTGGGCATTGGCTTCAAATTTTTCAACATCGGTGCTATTGGCCAAACATTGATTTACTTCATTATACAAGGCATTGAATGTTTCGTTGCTGGGAAGGACATTCATAACGAATATGGCCACATTGGCTTTGGGCACATTTTTGGTGCGATCCGTTACTTGAACGATTTGGATGACATAATCGGAACGTACGGTAAAATAGGCTCCTTCTTTGGCCGAGAAACAAGCATTTTTAAATTCTTGCCCGATGCCATTCAAAGCAGCCACTTCGGTAAACCAACCCAAATCGCCTCCATTGGCAGCGGTGGACTGATCAACGGAGAATTCTTGTGCTAACGCAGCAAAGTCTCCTCCCTTATTCAATACATTGATCAAGCTGTCTGCCAGTGCCAACGCTTTGGCTTCGTCCTGCAACGGAAGTGCTATATGACGGGCTTTAACTGAATCAGGGGCCATGGTCGTTCCCATCAAACGGTACATTTTGTAAGAGTCGTCTTCCAGGAAGGGACCTTTCACATCGTTCACCTTAGCTGATTTTACAAAGCTCAACACCTCTGCCGGCAGGTCGCTTTCTGCTACATAGGCATCTAAATAGGGTTGATCGGAATTGAGGTTTACCAAATCTGCCACATCGGTAGTAGTAGAGAATTCTTCTTTCAATTCCGTGATTCTTTCTTCTGTCAGTTTATAATCTTCTGCATTCGGATTGATATCGACTACAAAATATTTGATACTCCGGGTTTCGTCTTGTTTAAAAAGCTCTTTCCGGCTGTCGTACAATTTTTGTAACGCTGCGGGTTCTACCGTAACCGACGAATCGGGGATGGAGCTATACGGCTGTACGGCGTACAAGAAATTGACACTCTCTTTACCTGCTTCGTAAGCAGATTGCAGGTCGAGTTTATTGGGCATGATGGCTTTCACCAGCAATCCGTTGTATTTATCAATCAAACGTTGTTGCTTGATGCTCTTTTCCAAATACAACCAGAAGTTTTTATACATCATCAGTTGTTCTGCCTGTGGGCCGCCCAGAGCGCCCTCTTCGATGGAGAGGATACTTTGCAGGAAACCTAAAAGCATCGATTTGTCAAACTGCCCGGTTTGAGGATTCCGGAACAGTTGTTGAATCATCGGAGAGATATTGTCTCCTTGCAATATATCGGCCAACTCTTCGGAAGAGACGGTCATCCCGATTTTCTGAGTTGCATCGTCTATCAGAATCTCGTTAATAAGACTCTCATAAGCGTTTTGGTTGATTTGTATGGACATTTCGTTGGACAACGCGCTCTGCCCGGTTTGCAATTTCATCGCTTCGGTAATCTCATCAACACGTTCCTGATATTGTCCGGTGGTGATTCTTTCTCCATTTACTTCTGCCACTTTATCTGCCGACATTCTGAATAATGTCTGCCCTGAATTTAATAGGTCACCCATAATGAATGCCAACAGAGCAAACCCTATTACTACGGCCAAAAGTCCGGCTCTTTTTCTGATTTTCTCTAACGTAGCCATTTATTATTTTGTTTTTTTTAGTTTTATATTCAACATTTACATTTCTTGCAATAAGCGCACGAAGATACGAATTTGTATTTACATTACGGCCATTGTTGGAAATTTTTTCTACATTTTATCTATTTTCATCCGTACCAACTCGATTCTGTTGGAGCTTCTCTTGACTATTTTAATGGTATAATCGTCTATTTGTATGGTCTCCCCGGCACTTGGTATGGACTGGCAATGATACAGGATATACCCGGCGATGGTCAAATAATCGTCGTTTTCGGGTATGCCGAGGTGAAACAGTTCGTTTACCTTTTCTATTTCCAGACGTCCGGAGAGCAGGTATTCGTCTTCGGACACACGCCGAGCGGTATAGTACAGAGTGTCGTGTTCGTCTTCGATGTCTCCGAAAATCTCTTCAACCAAATCTTCCAAAGTAACGATACCGGCTGTACCGCCGAACTCATCAACGACAACTGCCATACTTTTTTTATTGCGCATGAGCATCTTCATCAATTTATGCGCCGGCATGGTTTCGGGAACTATGGAGATGGGTATGATCCGTTTTTTCCAATTGTCAGGATGGATAAACATCTCGGAGGAGTGTATGTATCCCAGAATGTTATCTATCTGATGTCTATACATCAATATTTTGGAACGGCCGGTCTCTATGAATTGTGTTATCAATCCCTGTTTATCGACGGTTTCGATATCCATGGCTACGATTTCGGCCCGAGGTACCATACAGTCCCGAACCTTTACATTGGAGAAATCCAATACGTTCTGAAACATCTTGACTTCTGTTTCCATTTCTGTGTTTTCCGGTGCTGTATTGAGCCGCTGACGGATAAAAAAATCCAGATCCACTTTACTGACCGGCTCATAATTTTCGGTCTCCTCTTTTTTTATCCCGGAAATCCGCGAAAGAGCCCGCTGCAACAAAAGGAATATTTTTGATATGGGATACAAAACAAGATAGAAGATAAATATGGGAACAGCCAAAAAGCGCAACAGGAGGTTGGGTTGAAGGCGAAACAGGTTCTTGGATAGATATTCGGCCGTAAACAGCACGATCAGGAAAGAAAAAATGATTTGACCTACCACAATGAACGTCTCGTTGGCATACAAATATCCAAGTCCTGGTTTCAAGGCTTGTGCCATACCTATACCATAAAGAACCAACGCGATGATACCACCAACACTCATGGTGAAAACAAACTGCTCCTGGTGTCGGAAAAACTTTTCTAATATCGACCGAATAACGCGATTACTTTTTTTATCCAACTCTACCCGAACTCTGCTGACCGACACAAAGGCAACCTCTACACCCGAAAAGAATGCGAAAAAAAGAAGTGAGATTAATATAAACAAAATGGTCTGGTCCATGGGGTATTATTGGGCTTTAACAGAATCTACGCGTTTAATGGAATCTACGAGCAACGAATCGGATGATGCGACCGACAACGAGTCGGATGCTACTTTTTTCTGGAACGATATATAACCGGCATCGCCGTCAATCATCTCCCGGAAAATAAAATTTTCCATCCGTTCATCCGAATCAAAGCCTTTTCCGCTCTCCATAAAGGTGCCGTCTTCGTCTTCTACCAGCACATCAACTTCCGAATATATTTTCTTTTTTATCCTGTCCCAGAAGAGCCTTTGGGTAAAAAGACGACGCCCGTTCAAATTCTTGACTTCTACGTTTCCCGCCAACTCCCACAAGTCCTTATTTTTATAGAACCACGCCGTATCGCATTGCACATAGGCTTCGGGTTGCAACAGCGAATCGAATTTTTCTACGTACAGCCCCTCGGGAAAGAGCCAATACGGATCACGGGATTTTTCATACATCAACCACTCTTTGGCGATCATACGGTAACGGGGTACCCCGGAATCGGAATAGAGCGAATTGACATCGAGCGTCTTTATGGTGGGTATCTCGGTCTCGTCGGAGAATGCGCTCACTACCTCTTTTTTTTCGCCCGAACAGGAGGATACAAAGATAACAACGACAAACAAGGCCGCTGCTATGGGAGTCGAGACATTTTCTATATATCGAAAAACAGTTTTTTTCATAAACGAATTAGGTGCCTTGTAACGAAAACACACCGGGAAACATCAACGGACAACGGTTTTTTCCTGAATCCAACCTCCGATTGTTATGGTTTTCCCTTTCCCCAGATCCATGTGCATGAATATGTCTTTCTCGGACGGAAATTTCCCGGAATAATTATTGATCAGGGAGTCTGCCTCTTCGGCCACAGACTCGTCCATCTCTTTGGCTTTTTCCAATTTATCAACCGCCAGATAATAAACCGTCTGTTGCAACACGGCATCTTCGGGATAGATATTGTGTGCATCATCTACATACATCTTGGCCAACAAAATGTAGGAATTTCCGTAATGCGGATTTTCGGCAATTGCCTTCGTCAAGATTTTACGTGCATTGACGTAATCATGCTGTACCGCGTATATACCGGCAATTCTATACAGGTATTCTGCCCGCTGTTTGATGTAGGCTGTATCTACCATATTATATGCTTTCTCGTATAAAGAGATGGCTTCCGCGTAATTGTTTTCTTTATAGGCTTTCAACGCTTTCTTTGAGAACGATTCGGCCGAAGGGATCAAGGCTGACAAATAATCTACGGCATTTTGATAAACCGGCAATTCTTGTTGTTTGATGGTTTGCAACAAACTGATTGTCTTTTTCAGAAAAGCGGTATCTTGCTTGTGTGCCTCTACCTGAGGGGAGAGCATCTGCTGAACGGTATCGCTGCCGGCAACGCCGGACGAGAGATAGACGTATGCTAATATATCTTGTACTTGTTTGATATACTGAGCATTGGTCCCATCGGTAGAGCGAGCCAAAGCTTTGTCCAAATAACAGGATGTGAGCAGATAGTTATATTTGAATTCTTCGGCTGTTACAACCGTATCTTCTTTCATCAACCGATTGCTTATTTGGACAAAATAGGATAAGATATCGGGAGAGGAGGCCTCTTTTTGCCCATATACGGATTCTTTCAACCAGCCATAAACCATACGGGCATCGATTTCTTCTTTCCGATAAAATATGTAATCGCGCGATTTGTTTCCCAATATCCAGGATGTAGGAAAGCGCTTGTCATCTCCGAAATATTTGATCCGATTGTCATAGACCTCCATTAAACGGTCTATCAAAGCCTCTCTTTGAAGGGAATCTTTTTCTTCTTCGATCTGTTTTTTTATGATCTCTACGCCATACAGATAGATATTGCGCGACGAAGCCGGACATTCGGCATATACTTTTTCCCAAAACTCCGCAGCCTCTTTAAAAGCTCCGTTCTTGGCGTAGGTGGAAAACATTCTCAGATTTTCGACACAAGTTACACTATCCTCTCCTATTCCGAAAGGAGTTCCGGAATCTATGCCTGTTTGTGCTTTTGCCGGGAAGAGTAAAAACAGGACAAAGAACGGGATAAGCAACACTTGCAAAAATTTCATCTGTTCCTCTTATGCCTCGATTTTATTCCAGTTTTGACTTAAAGAACCACATTTCATTGAACGACAAACTGAACGATATCCGGAAATAGTCCTCTTTTACAAAATACTTGACCGTAGGCTCCTGACGGACATATTCGAGTGCCACGTTTACAATCGACTTATCGTTCCGCAACGGGAATCCCAAACCGCAAGAGACACCGTATTCATTCAACTTGCTGTTTTGTACCTTTTCATACGAACGGTTATAAAATGCCCCTGCCCGGTAACGCATCTTGTTCCAATATTTTCGGGAGTATATGTCGGGAATCCATTCGCCGCCAACAGCTATTTTAAACCGGTTACTTAAAGAGTCCGTTCGGTTGTCAAACTTCACATCTGCCCAATTTTGATAGGTTACATCCAATCCTACCGTCAAATTCCGATCACGGGCATAGGCAATCCCTATGCCGAATGAGTTGGGCAATTCGTACGCATTTTTTAATCCTACCCGGCTAATGGTATCTATTTCGGCATCCGACGTGGAGCCGCTTGTATATATCGCTTTCTGGGTGGTTATGTGTCCTAAAAGGGTTTTCTTGGGAGAGAAGGTGGCCCCTAAGGTCAGACTCTCCTTTTTATTCAACTGATAGGTATATTGTGCGCCAAAAAGCAATCGGAAATCTTTTACCCGTACTTTCTGGTCAAACCTCGAATCCTGGGCATAATAGCTATTGGGCATATAGACCTCATCGGCGTAAGTGATATTACCGAACAGGTAATTGAAATTAACCCCTACCGACAATCCTTTATATACATTGGCTCCCACTCCGATATAGGCTTCCGACAAACCTCCTTCACCGGAATGGTAAAGAATTGTATCGTTTACATTTTGTCCGTAATCATACCCCACAAAGGTGAACGGTATCAATCCGGCACTAATAGCCATCCATTCCGCAACGGGAAATTGGAGGACAACGTAATCAAGCCCGCCATTGAAATTAGACCCACGGTTGACTCCTTCGGTAAATTTGGAATTCTGGATATTGGCGCCTATATCGAAAAGGAATGTCAATGAATCCATCGCGGCATAAGAGGCCGGATTCATGACGTTTATCTGTTGGCTGTTCCGTAATCCGTACCCGATACCGCCCATACCTCGGCTCATACCAATGGAATTATCTGCCAATTTACCATAACCGTAACGCGAGTACGGTGATTTTGTATTGCTTTGTGCCATGCATACGGCTCCTAAACAAAGCCAGAACGCACAGAGAATCAATCCTTTATTTTTCAACATTATAACAAAGTATTCGGTTCAAACCCTTTAAAACTAAATTTTTATCTGCAAAGATGGCGCTTTTTAATTTTGTTGACAACAAAAAAGCATCGCCACCCGTTAAAAAAAACAAAATATCTGGATATATGGCTCTCCAATTCGCCATATATTGCTCTATTTCATACACCAACCCCCATATAACGCCTGCCCGAATAGCAGTGGGGGTATCGTATCCAATTAACGGACAATCGCCTTCGGGAGAGACTTGCGGTAACCGGGAGGTATAATCGTGCAAAGAGTTCAACCGGATGCGCAATCCCGGCGAGATGTTTCCTCCCAAAAAGGTATTGTTTTCCAACAAATCGTAGGTAACTGCCGTACCTGCATCTATGACAGAGACTGTACGTCCGGGCGCTTGGCCTGATGCGCCGATGATGCCGGCAATGCGGTCGCGTCCCAACGTCCGCGGAGTTTTATATCCGATCTGTACCGGTACGGGGGTATCTGCATCAAACACACAAAGATGCTTGACCATCCTCCTCAGAAAATCTATCTTTACCTGATCGGCTTCTTCTGCCGCTACGGACGAATAGATAGCTGATTCTACCGGATAGGCTGTTATGAGAGATTTTACGGTTTCTTCCTCCCACTTCGGAAAAGAACGAACCTCTTGGGGTTGCTGTCCTTGAAAAAGCGCAATCTTTACCGAACTATTTCCTTGATCTATTACAACGTTCACTCCTCTCTCGATTTGGGGCAAAGGTAAGAAAATATAAGTATATAACGGTTTATTCCATACGGTTTGTATTACTTTTTTCGAAAAATCATCCATTATGCTCGATAGAAACGGGATTTTAAAAGACCAATCGTTTTTTTTTGATTCCGGTTCATTCGCGGTTTTTTAGTCGTTTGATTTTTTCATCTGGAAAAGAATATGTACGTTTGCATATTGAAACGGCAATAACCTGAAAGGATGAAAGAACGACTCTATGCATATTGGTCTGCGATACGTACAAAAGTCAGTCTCTGGCGCTTGTTCGTAGTGGCATTTATCTTTGTCATGGTTTTTGTCGATAACAACAGTTTGGTACAACGTTACGAGTACAACAAAAAAATCAAGGAGCTCCAAAAAGAGATCAAACACTATAACCAAATCATCGAAGAGGGGCGTTTCCAGTTAGAAGAGCTACGTTCAAATGACGACAACCTGGAAAAATTCGCCCGTGAGAAGTTTTTGATGAAAAAGCCAGACGAAGATATCTTCCTTATCGAATAACCTTACATGAACCGACGTTTCTTAAATATCTTGTTTTATGTCTCTGCAATAGCTGTCTTGTCGGCTGCGGCACTATATATCACGCAATGGAAGGCTGCTCCCTACATTTTTGCCGTAGGCGCCGCCGGTATGGCAATAGCCCGGCTATCGAACCGCTATGAAGGTAATAACATCCGAT
>CASGEW010000074.1 GCA_949300615.1 uncultured Bacteroidales bacterium | reverse complement strand
CATACCGACTGGTGCTTGATTTTGATGGCGAAATGGATGTAGGCCGAAAGTCTGTGGGAGAATTCGAGCATTTTGCGGCCTGAAACATCCCGTTTAACGATGAAACTTTTGTTCAGCCGCACCAGGTTCGATATCCAGGGCAGTTTCAACAGGTTGTTACCGATGGCCACTTCGCTGGTGGTAAACCCCCGTTGCCACAGCAGCAGGTTCAGGAAAGAGGCGTCCAACACGATGTCTCGGTGGTTGGACATGAATGTATAACGTTCGCTCTTGCGGATGTTTTCTATGCCGGAGAGCGATAGGGAGGATGTCGATCTTTTGACCAGAGATAATAATACCGGGACAGCGGCTTTTGCCTGAAAATCGTCTTTGGTGGTATAGGTAGATAATTCTTGGGCCAGTTTGTCGTAGTCCATCTCGGGCATGATAAAGTGGACGGCGCGTTTGAATCCCTCTTCTTGGATGAGAGATGAAATAACGCCGTTTACCTCTTCGTCATAAAACGGGCGGATATCTTCAAAATCGTAGAATCGTTTCATGCTGGTAAAGCTTATGTCTTAGGCAACAACCAATTTCTGTTGCAATTATAATAAATAAAACGGATATTTTCCTAAAATTCGTCTTCAATAATTTCAGTTAAAACTTCTTTTATGTCCAATCCGGCTGCGCGTACCTGTTGCGGGATGAAGCTGGTGGCAGTCATTCCCGGTGTTGTGTTCACTTCCAGCAGGAAAGGGGTTTCTCCTACGATGATGTAATCTGCCCGAATGATCCCCTTGCATCCCAGGATATCGTATATCCGGGAGGTGGATTGGCGAATCTGTTCTGCGATGTGTTCGGGGATGGGCGCCGGTGTGATCTCTTCCACTCTCGATGCCGTATATTTGGCTTCGTAATCGAAAAATTCGTTTTTGCTGACAGCCTCGGTAAGCGGCAGTACCGTACTCCCTTTCCGGGTTTTGTAGCATCCGCACGTAACTTCCCGTCCCGGCATGAACGATTCGATGATGACATCCCCTCCTTCGTTGCGGGCCTCCTGTATGGCTTGCGGCAACGCTTCGGCGCTCTTTACCTTGGTAGTAGCCACGCTCGATCCTCCGGCGTTGGGTTTTACAAAACAGGGTAACCCTACGGCGTCGATGATGGCGTCGTAATCGGCGGTTTCTCCGGTGCGCAACAAAACGGATTGTGCTATCTTCAATCCGAATCCTTGCAGGTAGTGGTTGCAGGTATATTTGTCGAATGTCAGGGCCGAAGCCAATACGCCGCAAGAGGAGTAGGGCATACCGATGAGTTCAAAATATCCTTGCAACAGGCCGTTCTCTCCCGGAGTGCCGTGTATGGTGATGTAAGCGAAATCGAAGGTTATCTTTTCCCCACCTAAGAGGAAGCTGAAATCGTTCTTGTCGATAGGCTCAAAACGATTCTCCCCTGTTTTTACTTTCCACTCTTTTTTGGATAACAAGACGACAAATACCCTATATCGTTCTTGGTCCAGAAAAGAGAAGATTCCTTCTGCACTTTTAAGAGAAACGGCAAACTCCGACGAGTCGCCTCCTGCCACGATGGCTATATTCTTTCTTTCCATGATGGTTTATGCTGTTTTTAGTCGTTTGTATTGCGATTGCTCATGTATGTTCTCCATTTTTCGATCAGCTGTGTCATATCCGCCGGGATTTCCGAATCGAAAAACATCTCTTCTCCGGTCGTGGGGTGCACAAAACCCAGGGTCTTTGCGTGCAATGCCTGCCGGGGACAAATGGCAAAACAGTTCTGTACGAATTGTTTGTATTTCGAGAAGGTGGTACCTTTTAATATTTCGTTTCCGCCGTACCGCGAATCGTTGAAAAGCGTGTGTCCGATTGATTTCATGTGTACGCGTATTTGGTGTGTCCGGCCCGTTTCGAGTCGGCAGGCGATGACCGAAACATATCCCAACCGTTCCAAGGTTTGGTAATGGGTTACGGCCCATTTCCCGTTCGTTTCATCCGGCAATACGGTCATTTGGAGCCGGTCTTTGGGGTTGCGCCCGATATATCCGCTTACCGTCCCTTCGTCATGTTCCATATTGCCCCACACCAAGGCTACATATTGTCGGTGGGTGGTTTTGTGGAAAAACTGCATCGCCAGATGCGTTTTGGCTTCGGGGGTTTTGGCAATTACCAGCAATCCGGAGGTCTCTTTGTCTATCCGGTGTACCAGTCCCAATCGGGCATCGGTAATGTCGAACGTATCGTCGTCGCGGAAATAATATGCCAGTGCATTTAAGAGCGTACCGGAATAGTTCCCGTGTCCAGGATGCACCACCAGTCCGGCCGGTTTGTTGATAACGATAACGGCCTGATCTTCGTACACGACGTTGAGGGGAATATCTTGCGGGATAATCTCTATCTCCCGTTTGGGACGGTCCATGACTACCGATACCACGTCGAGAGGCTTGACCCGGTAATTGGCCTTTACGGGGAGTCCGTTTGCCAGGATACAATCGGCCTCGGCGGCTTGTTGTATCCGGTTGCGGGAGATACCTTCGATACGTAGAACCAGAAACTTATCGACGCGCAAAAGGCCTTGGCCTTTGTCGGCGACAAAGCGGAAATGCTCGTATTTTTCGCCATTCCCCGGATTGAGATCATCTTCCAGCTCCTCTTCGGGTTCTTCCAAATCCTCGTCCCAGGTATCTGTTATTGCATCCATTCTTGACTGACTTTGTCTATCTTGTCGGTATCTATGGTCGGCTCTTCTGGATTGGCATCGCTTGGGGAGGCAGGCGTGTTTCCGTCGCCCACTAAAACGACTAATCGGCTGCCCACCGGGATTTTGTCTCCTGTTTTTACCGGTTTATTCTTATATCTGACTCCGACAACCAAGTCTCTGTATTCGTAATGGACGTAAGATACGCTGTCTATTTTAAATCCGATGGCACGCAAAGTGGCTACCGCTTGTCGTTGAGACATCTCCTCGATATCGGGTAAAGGAAACGTCTGTACCGATGAGGCGTTGAGTGTCAAGTAGATCGTTCTTCCCTCTTTTACCTTCGAGTTGGCTTCCGGGCTCTGTTCTACAATAGCACCAGGAGCTACCTCTTTTGAATATACGGAGTCTATCACTTCGCATTTCAATCCGCTTTTGGCCAATACCTGTTCTGCCGCATTGACCTGCATGGTGCGGAGGTCGGGTACGGCAATGGCAACGTTGTGGTGTGTGTAAGAGTCGAGCCATGCCATTACTCCGAAGATAATACATCCGGATGCAATGGCCATGAAAATCAAGTTTCTGATTATAAGATTGCTCCAAAGCAATTTTACTATTTTCATCATTGTTCGCTATCTCTTGTAATGTGGGGCAAAGATAGGAAAATTAGAATGGAAAAAGCTGCTTTTTGCTTATAAAGTTGCGGTTTTTGAATTTTTATGTCATTTTGAGTGTGAATACATTATATAAAAAATCTTATTGACGTTGTTTTAATCGGCAAAAACGTTACCTTTGCCAATTGTTTTTAATGATATATCGACATAACACAAGGTTAGGCTCAGAAGACTATGAATAAAGATGCCAAATTATGGATAGGTATTGTTGCCGGATTGGTGTTTGTGTTGGTAATTACCATTGGATATATGGTTTATCAACACAGTAAAATGCAGAATCTGGTAGAGGAATTTGATATTCAGAAAGAGGAGCTCGAAGATGAATACGCCCAGTTGGCCATTCAATATGAAGGGTTCAAACTGGATATCAACAATGACTCCCTCCAAATGCAATATGAAACTGAACGGATGAAGGTACAGCGGTTGCAGGAGGAGCTGAAAACGGTTAAATCGACCAATGCCAAGCGTATTCGCGAACTGCAAAAGGAGTTGAATACCTTACGGGCCGTCATGAGAGGTCTTGTTGCCACGGTCGATTCGTTGAACCAACTGAATCAGAAACTGGAACAGGAAAACAAGGTGGTAACCAAAAAATACCAGGAAGCTACGCGTACCGTTTCAAAAATCAAAAAGGATAACGAAGCGTTGAGCGCTCAGGTAACGTTGGCTGCCCAATTGTCGGCCGTAGGGATCACCGCTGAGGCGTTGAACAAAAGAGGGAAAGAGACCGATAAGATCAGCAAGGCTACTCAGTTGAAGTTCTCTTTTACCATCAGTCGCAATGTGACCGCTGAAATAGGCGAAAAATATGTCTATCTGCGTATTATGAAACCGGACGACGATGTATTGGTGAAAGACCGTTCCAACGTGTTTGTTTATGAAGACCAGGAGATAGCCTATTCTACCCGAAAACTCATCGAGTATGGAGGAGAGGATTTGGCCGTGGTGATGTATTGGCCCATTACCGAATATCTGACCCCGGGATCGTATCGGGTAGATATTTTTGTGGATGGGAATTTGATAGGAAAGAAATCCTTTACGCTTGAAAAATAGTATCTCTTCCCGCTTTTGAGGGTACAAGCATAAAAAAGCCCTTCCAAGAAAAACTATTGAGGCAAAAAATTTGTTAAGTAGAAAAACTGAAATATATTTGTAGAATAAAATGATAAAGAGGAGTGTGATGAAAGCACTCTTCTTTTTGAGAAAAAGATTGTTTATGCAACGATTGCATGGTTATCTGTTTCTTGAAATGGAAAGATAAAACCATATTTATGCAACGGCCGTAGTAAAAAACGAAAAAAGTAGTCGAGTATGAAAAAACAGATTTTCCTGTTTCTATTGTTGGTTTCATCGGGGTATGTCTCTGCGCAGAGCCTGTTTACGTTGGATTCGTGCCGGAATATGGCCATGCGCAACAACAAGCAATTGCAGATGGCAAAAGAGCGGGTCGTCGCAGCCGGATACAATAAAAAAGCGGCCGTAACAAATTATTTGCCCAGTATCGATTTTTCGGGGGTTTACCTCTATAACCAAAAAAATATATCGTTGTTGAGCGAGGACCAGCTTCTGCCGGTAGGTAGCCAAGATGCCAATGGCGGATTTACGCTTCGTCCCGATCAGTTGTTGATAGGAGACGACGGCAAGCCGGTCATGGTGAACGGGCAATATGTGCCCAAGGATTGGGCCTATATCCCCAAAGAGTCTTTTGAGTATGACATTCGCAATACGTTTGTAGGAGCGGTATCGGTTACCCAACCCATTTTCATGGGAGGAAAGATCAGGGCCTACAACCAGATTACCCAGTTTGCGGAAAAATTGGCCGAATCGCAACAAAACACGGCCATGAAAGATTTGATTTTCCAAGTGGACGAAACCTACTGGCAAGTGGTGTCGCTGGTAGCCAAAAAGAAAATGGCCGAAAAGTATGTCGAGTTGTTGAAAAACCTGAACAATGACGTACAGGCCATGATACAGGAGGGGGTTGCCACCCAGTCGGACGGCCTCTCGGTAGCCGTGAAATTGAACGAAGCCGAAGTAACGTTGGTCAAGGTGGACGATGGATTGGCCCTGTCCAAGATGTTATTGGCCCAGATGTGCGGTTTGCCGATCGATCTGTCGTACTCCCTGGCCGATGAGAATACCGGTCCGCAAACCATTCCCTCTACCGGAATGGTCGATATGGAGCAGGTGTATGCCCATCGCAGCGAGTTGCACAGTTTGCAGTTCGCCTCCAAGATATACGAAAAACAGCAGCAGATAGCCGCCTCGGGAATGTTTCCCCAGATAGCCTTGACGGGAAGTTACCTCTTCTCCAATCCCAGCAGTTTTAAAGGGTTCCAGAACCGTTTCGACGGGATGTTCAATGTCGGTGTCATGGTAAAAGTACCCTTGCTGCATTGGGGCGAGAATATCTACAAGGTAAAAGCAGCCAAGGCCGGAACCCGGATTGCCCGGTTGGAGTTGGCCGAAGCCAAAGAGAAGATCGAGCTTCAAGTCAATCAGGCGGCATTTAAAGTGAAAGAGGCTGCCCGGAAAATGGAAATGACAGAAAAAAACATGGCCAAGGCCGAAGAAAATTTGCGGAATGCCCAGCTCGGTTTTGACGAAGGAGTACTCACCACGACCAACGTGTTGGAGGCGCAAACCGCCTGGCTGTCAGCAGAATCGGAACGGATAGATGCCCGTATCGATATGCGTTTGTGCGAAGTCTATCTGTCGAAAGCATTAGGAACATTTGAAAATAAATAAGAAACATGGATACAGAAAAAAAAGAGAATATGGATACCCCGAAACGACAAAAAGAGAAGAGTTTGGCCATCGGATTGGTCGCTCTTATTTCCATTATAGTGATTCTGGCGCTGATCGGATTTTTCTTGCTGAATCCCGGGCCGGAGATTATACAGGGACAGGCCGAAGCCACCCAGGTACGCGTATCGGGAAAACTCCCCGGCCGTATTGTCGAGTTTATGGTAGAAGAGGGAGAGTCGGTACAGAAGGGCGATACCGTAGTGCGTATATTCTCTTCGGATGCAGAAGCCAAGCTGATGCAAGCCACAGCCATGGAGAATGTATATAAGGCCCAGAACCAAAAGGTCGATAAAGGTACCCGTATCGAAGTATTGAATGCTGCCTACGATATGTGGCAACAGGCTGTGGCCGGTCTGGATATTGCCAAGAAATCGTATGAACGTATCCAGAACCTCTATGCCAAAGGCGTTGTTTCAGCCCAAAAACGGGACGAAGCCGAAGCCAATTACAAAGCCATGCAGGCCAAGGAGAGTGCCGCCCGGTCACAATATGAAATGGCCAAGACCGGAGCCCAGATAGAAGATAAGGAGGCTTCGGCAGCCATGGTCGATGTAGCCAAAGGTTCGGTGGCCGAAGTAGAATCGGTTTTGGCCGATTCTTACCTGACCTCTCCCATCGATGGCGAAATATCCGATATTTTCCCCAATGCCGGAGAGTTGGTAGGGACAGGAGCACCCATTATGAATGTGCTCGATTTGAGTAAGATGTGGGTAACCTTCAATGTGCGGGAAGAGCTGTTGCAGCATTTGACCATGGGAAAAGAGTTGCAGGCCGTTATCCCGGCCCTGGGCGATAAGGAGGTTACGTTGAAAATCTATTATATCAAGGATTTGGGAACATACGCTGTTTGGCGTGCCACCAAAACAACCGGCCAGTACGATGCCAAGACTTTCCAGATAAAGGCCCGTCCGGTTCAACCGGTAGAAAACTTGCGGCCCGGAATGTCCGTATTGATCAAACAGCAGTAAATCTGTTTCGCAATGCACATTAGGGGGAAAGAGCAGGAGATATTATCCTATTTAATATAAAGGACAAAGATTCATGGCAGAACAAGGTTCGCTTAAAAAAGGGTTTGTTGCGGTGGTAAAACGAGAGATGCGGCGTTGGGTTTCCCGTCCGCTCTATATCTTGTGTATCGTCTTTTTACCGCTGTTCGGATACCTCTTTTTCCTGACGTTGATGGACGAGGGGTTACCCCGTCGTTTACCGGCCGGGGTGGTCGATCTGGACAGGACGCCTACCTCCCGTAATTTTATCCGGCAACTTAACTCGTTCAGCGAAACCCATATCGTTCTGGCGGCCAACAGCTATACCGAAGCCCGAAAAGCTGTACAGGCGGGAGAGATATACGGGTTTGTGGTGATCCCCGAAGATTTTGAGGCCAAGGCCCTGTCTGGCCGACGTCCCGAATTGACGTTTTATACCAACAATATTTATTTCATCCCGGGAGCTCTGTTGTTCAAGGATTTCAAGACTATGTCCGTATTGGCTTCGGGAGCTGTCGTACAACAGACGATGTTGGCCAAAGGAGCGTATGAGTACCAGATGTCGCCCCAGTTACAGCCCATTGTTACCGATATGCACTCGTTGGGAAATCCCTGGATCAGTTATGCCATCTATTTGTGCAACAGTTTTTTACCGGGAATGTTGCAGCTGATGGTGTTGTTGGTAACCGTATTCAGTATCGGCAGTGAGATTAAGCATCAAACCTCGCGGGAGTGGTTGCGTACCGGGCAAGGATCCATCATCGTCGCTTTGTCCGGCAAGTTGATGCCCCAAACGGTTCTGTTTACCATCATGGGGCTCTTTTGCCAGACATTATTGTATGGCTATTGGCATTTTCCGTTGAACAACCATTTCTGGCATATGGCCTTGGCCATGTTATTGTTGGTGGTAGCTTCGCAAAGTTACGCGGTGATTATGATGAGTTTTGCTCCTTCGCTCCGGATCGGGTTGAGTATTGCCGGGCTGTTCGGGATCATTTCGTTCTCCATTACCGGATTCTCGTTCCCTGCCCCGGCCATGTACACGCCCTTCCAGATTCTGTCCAACATATTCCCGCTGCGGCACTATTTTCTGATATATGCCGACCAGGCTCTGAACGGCATACCCTTGTATTATTCGCGGGTACAGTATCTGGCGCTGCTGCTCTTTGCCATTGCTTCGGTGCCGCTGTTGCCCCGGTTGAAAAGGGCGTTGATAAAACAGGTATATGTACCGTAACCGCAAAAAAAAGATGAAAAAGATGAATCTGCTCAAATCGATAAAGCTGGCTTTCTGGGATACCTGTTTCGTCTGGAAGAACGAATTCAAGCAGGTGTTCAAGGATTGGGGGGTATTGCTGTTTTTCTTCGCCTTGCCGTTCGCATATCCCATATTGTATGCATCGATATACAATCCGGAGGTTGTCCGCGAGGTACCGATGGTGGTTGTCGATAATGCCCGCACGCCGCTCAGCCGCGAATTCTCGCAAAAGATGGATGCTTCGCCCAATGCCAGGATTGTCTCTTATTGTGCCGATTTGGAAGAGGCGAAGCGATTTTTGTATGAAAAGAAGGCTTATGGTATTCTGTTTATCCCGTCCGATTTTTCGCGCAACCTTTACCGGGGAGAACAGAGCGTGGTAACCTTTTATTCGGATATGAGCATTTTGCTCAATTACAAAGGTTTCCTGACGGCGTTGGTCGATGTAAGTATGAAGATGAATACCAAACTCCAAACTTCGGCGTTGCCCGGTGCTACGAATGAACAGTTGGCCATGGCCACGCAGCCGATACCCTACGAGTCGGTCACCCTCTATAATCCCGAATCGGGATTCGGAACGTTTTTAATACCGGCTATTTTGATGTTGATTCTCCAACAAAGTCTGTTGTTGGGCATCGGGATGTTGGCCGGGGGCATTTACGAACACCGCCAGTTGAGGTATTACTATTCTGAAAACCGGCCGATGGCCAATAATATCACCCACCTGGTGATGGGGAAGGCCTTGTGCTATTTTTGCCTTTATATTGTTCCGACCGTTTTCTTGATGCACGTAGTGCCCTACATCTTCCGTTATCCCCAGTTGGGTAGCCAGTGGCATATTTACAGTTTTGCCATTCCGTATGTGCTGGCCTGTATCTTTTTTTCCATGACCCTGTCGGTGTTTGTTCGGGAGCGGGAGACGACCTTCCTGCTTTTTGTCTTCTCCTCGTTGGTCTTTCTTTTCATTTCAGGTATAACATGGCCTACTTATGCCATGCCTCCGGTGTGGCGTTACATCGGCTATTTGATTCCCTCTACCTTTGGAGTGGAAGGTTTTGTGAAGATGAGTACCGGGGGATCGGAAATATACGAAGTGAAAGATGCCTACCTGGCTTTGTGGATACAGACCGGAGCCTATTTCGTCTTGACGTGCCTGATATACCGCTATCAGCTATATCGCGACAAACAGCGCGGTTTCTCGGGCGAGATGCAGTAAAATCGCATGATATGCCAATTCTTTTCATTATAGCCGTTTCTGCCTAAAACGGCTTTTTCTTTGTTCTGTTGTATCTGAATCAGTACCGGTTCTGTCGGGAAAGGAATATGTGCCGCTATTTATCTCATGTATATATCTTTGTGATTGCCGCTGAATTAAATAGAGAAAATTTTCTTTATTTCCGCCGTTTGTATGTAAATCTACCAAAATAAAGTAGTACCTTTGCACCAAATTTTAAAAAACGATTTGTTGTAATATGGCAAATGTGATAAAGCTAAAAAAGGGGCTGGATATCAACCTGAAAGGGAAACCTCAACCGGTTGTCAAAGAGGCTCCCATGTCTGAATTTTACGCCCTGATTCCCGACGATTATCACGGAATAGTGCCCAAAGTGGTGGTAAAAGCAGGCGATAAAGTAGCGGCGGGAGCACCGTTGATGGTGGATAAGAACCGTCCGCAAATGCAATTCGTCTCTCCCGTGAGCGGAGAGGTAACGTCCGTTACCCGCGGAGAGCGCCGCAAAGTGTTGGACATTACCGTGAAGGCGGATGAAAAACAGATATACAAGGATTTCGGTAAACAGCGTGTGGATGAGCTTTCTGCACAGCAGGTAAAAGAGCTCCTTCTGGAAGCGGGTATGTTTGCATTTATCAAACAGCGTCCGTACGATGTCATAGCCAATCCCGAGGTAACCCCTCGCGACATCTTCGTTTCGGCTTTCGATTCAGCACCGTTGGCTCCCGATTTCAATTTTGTGGTGCGCGGTCAGGAAGCGGATTTCCAGACCGGTCTCGACGCGTTGGCCAAATTGACCGACGGCAAGGTGTATGTAGGGATGAAAGCAGGTAACGAGTTGCCGGTCAAGAACGCCGTGAGCGTATC
>CASGEW010000073.1 GCA_949300615.1 uncultured Bacteroidales bacterium | reverse complement strand
TTGGAACGGTTGCCAACTCATTACCCGAAAACGAGGTAATTCTTCTAACTCTCTTGATTTCAAAGGGGGATATCCTTTTTGCAGAATTACGAAATATATTTGTGGAATATATTGGGATTTATAACAAAACGTATTGACGACTATGAAAGATTTTAATACAATAATTGCTTCTGACAAACCGGTTCTGGTAGATTTTTTTGCTGAATGGTGCGGTCCGTGTAAAATGATGAAACCGATTCTGGAAGAGCTCAAAGAGATGGTTAAAGAGGAGGCCACCATCATCAAGATAGATGTGGATAAAAATCAGGCATTGGCCATGCAATACGGCATACAGTCTGTACCGACACTGATGATCTTCAAAAACGGGGAGATGTTGTGGCGGCAGTCGGGTGTAATGCGTGCCCCTATGCTGAAAGAGTTGATTGACAATTACAAATAAGAGATGAAGCGGAGAGATTTTTTTTTCGGTCGATTCTTCCCGTCGGCATTTATTCTGTTCGTTGCCGTGCTGTGCGTAGCGGTTATACAGACCAAATATGCGTTGGCCAGCCAACCGAATAAAAACAAAGCGGGACAGATACAGAACCTGACGATGGCCGATATGCCCAAACTGATATACGATTACAAAAAAAATGTCGGCAAGTGGGTATACGAGGGAGAAAAACCGGCCATCATCGACTTTTATGCCGACTGGTGCGGTCCATGCAAAGAGATATCGCCCATTATCAAACGGCTGGCAAAAAAATACCGGAACGAGATTGTGGTGTACAAGGTAGATGTGGATGCCGAAAAGGAGCTGGCTGCCATGTTCGGCATAAGAAGTATCCCTACACTTGTATTCCTGCCCATGAAGGGTAACCCGTTTCAATCGGTCGGGATGATGCCCGATACCGAGCGGCACCTGGAATCGCTCATAACCGACTCGCTGCTGCGCGTCAAAAAATAAAGCGTAAATTTTATGTAATACAACAACGGATGACGGGGAGTGGACTCCCGAGGCATCCGTTTTTTTGCTCTTTTGCGATTACAACAAAACAGAATATTGACTACCTTTGCCTCTCGAAATTTCACGCTCTATGAATTTGTACCTTACTCTATTTTCCAGTTTCTTCAAGATTGGGGCTTTTACCTTCGGCGGAGGTTGGGCCATGATACCCATTATCGAAAAAGAGGTGGTTGACAAATACAAGTGGCTATCGAAAGAGGAATTTCTGGACGCATTGGCCGTATCCCAATCCCTGCCGGGGATATTGGCCGTAAACATATCCATCCTGGTAGGGAACAAACTGAAAGGAACACGCGGAAGTATTGCCGCCACGTTAGGTACCGTGGCCCCATCGTTTATCCTGATACTGCTCATCGCCATCTTCTTCTCCCGCATTACGGATAACCCGGTAATAGAACGCATCTTCAAGGGGATACGTCCGGCGGTGGTGGCTCTAATCATCGCGCCGGTATTGAGTACGGCCAAATCGGCCCGCATTACGTGGCGAAACATTTGGATTCCCATATCGGGAGCTTTGCTGATCTGGATGTTGGGAGTATCGCCCATCGTCCTGATTCTGGCAGGTGCCATCGGAGGAGTGGTTTACTACAAATATATGGAACATCGTATTCACAACCAATAAAACAAGGACGGAAGTATGATATATCTTCAATTACTCTGGGTCTATCTGAAAATCGGGTTGTTCGGATTCGGCGGCGGATATGCCATGCTGTCGCTCATCCAATACGAAGTGGTAGAACACCACCAATGGCTTACCTCGCAAGAGTTTACCGACATTGTGGCCATCTCACAAATGACACCCGGCCCCATCGGTATCAACAGTGCCACCTACATAGGATATACGGCAACCGGCTCGGTATGGGGAGCAGCGTTGGCTACAACAGCTGTTTGTCTGCCCTCGTTCATACTGGTGCTGTTGATAAGCCGGTTCTTGTTGAAAAACCACAACAATCCCTACATAAAGAGCATCTTCATGGGACTGCGGCCCGTTGTGGTAGGCCTGATCGCCTCGGCCGCCCTGCTACTGATGAACAAAGAGAATTTTGTAGATTACCGCGCCGTCATCATAGCCGCCCTCTCCCTGCTGGTTGTCCGAAAAACCCAGATACACCCCATTTGGGTAATCGTAATAGCGGGATGTGCCGGATATTTCATCTATTGACGGCGCCACGACCAGTCATCCAGCGAAAAGGAGGCTTCTACGCGCGACTCCACCTCATCGGGTAACGGAGCAAAAAAGTCCAGTCCCGTTACCGACTCCACACTGTCTATCGAAACGGCAAACTCTCGGATCGGTTTAGAGGTATCGCTGTTTTTGAAAATAAAACCGATCCCCTTGGGATGATCGCTGTAAGGCACCAACACTACCTTAAAAAAGGAGGAGGGAACAACGACCCCGTTTTTCCCTATTTTTTTCATTTTACGCGACGGATTCACAATCGGGCCACAAACAACCACCACGGCACTGTCTTTTTGGGCCCATAGGCGAATCTGCTCTTCCAACAAACGCCATGCGCCGCCATTCAGGTTCGGATTCTGCGGACAGATATTGCTGAAATAAAACGACTCCTGCATGGCCTGTTTACCCCAGGTCATATCTCCGGCCGGAGCCATGTGCCCCCGGTCGAAACCGGAACGACGGTAATCGCTGCTCTCGGCCGATTTCCCTTTTACCTGCGGGTCTGGCATAAAGTTATCGTTGCGTTTCACACCCCCTTCCAGCTCGCTACGCAACAACTCATACCCTACCCAGTTGGGAATCCTCCAATCGGCATTGTAAGAAACCGTATAACCGATATGCTCGATAAGCTGCTCTTTTCGTTTCTGGGCAGATGCGTTACGCGGTACTTCCAGATTCTTGTACGGATGCCGTACCCTTTGTTTCGGGGCCGTAACAGAACGACTGTCAGATACTTTCTCCGCTACGCGGTACTCTTTTGTACCCGGCACTTCTCCTTGGGGCATCTCTATGGCCGTATCAACTCCTTTATACTGCAACACCTGCCATACGCCGTACAATACAAACGAGACGAACGCCGCAAAAAGAAAAACCCATACCAGCGCCCGAAACCCTCCTTTGGAGGATCTCTTTCTCTTTTTTCTCTTTCCCATAAAAACAAGCGATTATTCCGATTCAATCATCGTACAAATGTATGTAAAAAGTTTTATCTTTGTTTGAGTTTTTACAACATGACTATCAATCCTTAAATATTTACAGCTATGAATGTAGTTGACAGATTCCTTAGCTACACCAAGTACGACACACAATCGGACGAACTGACCCATATGACACCCAGTACCCCGGGACAGATGATTTTCGCCCAAGCCCTGCAAGAGGAGCTGAAACAGATCGGGATGACCGAGATTTCGTTAGACGAAAACGGCTACCTGATGGCCTCGCTCCCAGCCAACACAAACAAAGAGGTTCCCGTAATAGGCTTCATCGCCCACCTGGATACCAGCCCCGATTTAAGCGGGCACAACGTTTGTCCGCGAATCGTAAAGAATTACGACGGAGGGGTGATCACCCTCTGTGCCGAAGAGAACATCCTGCTTGACCCAAAGGAGTTTCCGGAACTAAAAAAATACATCGGCGAAGATTTGATCGTTACCAACGGAAAAACGCTTTTAGGTGCCGACGACAAAGCCGGCATTGCCGAAATCATCTCGGCCATGGATTACCTGAAACAACACCCCGAAATCAAACACGGGAAAATACGGGTAGCATTCACGCCGGACGAAGAAATCGGTAAAGGAGCATACAAATTCAACGTAAAAAATTTCGGTGCCGCATGGGCCTACACCCTCGACGGGGGAGAGATCGGCGAATTGGAATACGAAAACTTCAACGCCGCCGTAGCCAAGATAACCTTCAAGGGACGAAACGTCCATCCCGGTTATGCCAAACACAAGATGATAAACTCCATCCGCATCGCCAACCAGTATGCCATCATGCTGCCTCGCTGGGAGACGCCCGAACATACGGAAGGGTACGAAGGATTCTACCACCTGATCGGATTTGAAGGGTCGGTAGAGAAAACCGTCCTGACATACATCATCCGCGACCACGACCGCGACCGTTTTGAACGGCGGAAAAAGGAACTCGAACACCTGAGCAGAAAAATCAACAACGAGTTTCCCGACTGCGCCAGCATCGAGATAACCGACCAATATTACAATATGCGCGAAATGGTGGAACCGGTGATGCACATCGTCGAGACGGCAGCCGAAGCTATGAAAGAGGCTGGTATCGTGGCCCAGGTACGTCCCGTACGGGGAGGGACCGACGGCGCACAGCTATCGTTCAAAGGGCTACCTTGTCCGAACCTCTTTGCCGGGGGACACAATTTCCACGGAAGATACGAGTTCGTCCCCATCCACTCCATGGAAAAGGCCACGGAAGTCATTGTAAACATTGCCAAGCTAACCGCTCAAAAATAGTTTAATACCCAACTACTATGAAGACAACACCCTTTACTGAAAAACACATCGCCTTAGGGGCCAAAATGCACGAATTTGCCGGATACAATATGCCCATCGAATATTCAGGCATCATAGACGAACACCTCTGTGTGGTATCCAAAGCGGGAGTTTTCGACGTCTCCCACATGGGCGAGTTCTGGGTAACAGGCGACCATGCGCTGGAATTTTTACAACACGTTACCTCGAACGATGTCAGCAAGCTCCCGTTAGGGAAAGCGCAATACACCTGCTTCCCCAACGAACAGGGAGGTATCGTGGACGACCTGCTGGTCTATCACGTAGAACCACAAAAATACCTGTTGGTAGTAAATGCCTCCAACATCGAAAAAGACTGGAACTGGTGCAACTCACACAACCAGGCCGGCGCCATATTGGAAAATGCCTCTGACCGGACAGGCCAATTAGCCATACAAGGACCCAAGGCCATAGATATTTTACAGAAACTTACCCCTACCCTCCTCGACCGGATTCCCTACTACGCATTCGAGACAGGAACATTTGCCGGATGCCAACCGGTAATCATCTCCAATACCGGATATACCGGTGCGGGCGGTTTTGAGCTCTATTTTTCGCCGCAAGATGCCGATACCATTTGGAACGCCATCTTCGAAGCAGGGAAAGAGGAAGGCATCCAACCCATCGGATTGGGCGCCCGGGACACGCTCAGACTGGAAATGGGCTACTGCCTATACGGAAACGATTTGGACGACACCACATCGCCTTTGGAAGCAGGTCTGGGATGGATTACCAAATTTGCCGAACACAAGGATTTTGTCGGCAGGGCAATCCTGGAACAGCAAAAAGCCACGGGCGTAAGCCGAAAACTCTGTGCCTTCAAATTGAGAGAGAGAGGGATTCCCCGTCACGGATACGAAATAGCCGACGGACAAAATAACACCGTAGGGGTAGTAACTTCCGGCACAATCTCTCCCACCACCAAAGAGGGTATCGGGTTAGGCTACGTAAAACCGGAACTGGCTACGGTAGGATCAGAGATATTTATCCGCATCCGCAACAAGAATATCGCAGCCGAAGTGGTAAAATTACCCTTCCGCAAATAGGGAAAACATGGCTGAATAAATATGGCTGAAAAATGTCCGGACCTGTTGTTTCCGGACATTTATTTACCCCCCTTACTAAAAAACATTCTTGACCACCGGATGAATAAGGAAAACACACTCATCGTACTGATCGGACCTACCGGCATAGGGAAAACGGAATTAAGCCTGCAAATTGCCGAAAGATACCATACCGAGATCATCTCGTCGGACAGCCGGCAAATTTACCGCGACCTGCCCATCGGGACAGCGGCCCCTACCCAGGAGCAACTCAACCGGGTACGACACCATTTTGTAGGGACTCTCTCCCTGGACGACTATTACAGTGCCGCCCGCTTCGAGGAGGAGGTGATAGCGCTCCTCCCTTCGTTATTTTCGGTCCATCGGCAGGTGGTGATGACAGGCGGCTCGATGATGTACATCGATGCTGTATGCAAAGGGATAGACGATCTACCCACCATAGACGATGAGACAAGAGAGTGTGTATTGAAAAAATACCAGGAAGAGGGGCTGGACGCCATCCGCGCCGAATTGAAGCTGTTAGACCCCCTGTATTACCAGCAGGTCGATTTGAAGAACCACAAGCGGATTATCCATGCCATAGAGATTTGCCGTATTACCGGGCAACCTTATTCGGCATTGAGAACCCAACGAGAGAAGGAGCGACCGTTCCGTATCTTGAAAATTGGGTTGCAACGCGAAAGGGAGGAGCTATTCCAACGCATAAACGAGCGAGTAGAGACCATGCTACACGAAGGATGGTTGGACGAAGCCCGGAGGGTCTATCCGTTCCGCCACCTGAACTCTCTGAATACGGTGGGATACAAAGAGCTTTTCCAATATTTAGCGGGAAACTGGTCGTTACCGGAAGCTGTCGAGAAGATAAAACGCAACACCCGTGTTTACGCCAAGAAACAGATAACCTGGTTCAAAAAAGACAACCGTATCGCGTGGTTTCATCCCGACCAGGTAAATGAAATCTTCGCCTACATCGACCGACAGCTCAACAGTAAAGAGGAGACATCTCTCAAACAATAAAAAATCAGGATATCCTTTTCACAAAAAAAACGACTGTTCTAAATAAGAACAGTCGTATTTTTATCTTAACAATACTACTTTCAAAAACTACTTGACTGAATCGCTTTGAACATCGGGAGTAGCACTTTCATCGGCATCAAAACCGGGTGCGGCCAACATAGGATCTGTCATGGTTTGCTGAACAGCCGTTCCTATTTCAGATTGTCCGGCAGTTTCGTTTTTAGGAAGGAATGCCGTAGCAATTACACTTAAAACCAATACAACACCGGCAAGCGTCCATGTTGCTTTTTCGAGGAAGTCGGTTGTCTTGCGAACCCCCATAATCTGATTCGATGAGGAGAACCCTGAGGCCAAACCTCCCCCTTTTGAGTTCTGAACCAAAACAATAAGAATCAAAAGGACAGAAGCGATCAATACCAAAACACTAATAAATATGTACATTTCTCTATTTGGAATTTATGTTAATAATCAATTTACGCAAAAATCTGATTTGGTCTGCAAAGTAAATATTTTTTTCCGGATATATCAAACTTAATTTTTGAATTATTTGCAATGCCTCCTCATATCGGTGCTGTTTAATGTAAATTCGGGCCGTATCTTCCGACAAAGGGAGCTCTTGGGACGATAAAACGGAAGGGGCCGGTTCTACCGGGAGATTCAAAACAGGGGTCTCTTCAACAGACAATTGAAACGGCTTTTCCCGAAGTGCCACCTCTTCCATAAACCGGTCTATCAACTGATCCTGATAAGAGCCTGACGTAGGCTTTTCTGCTGAATCCTCGGTACGTGAGGCGGTTGCTGCCATTTTATCCAAGTAACTGTAATCTATCACCGGAACAAAATCGGCCGAAGAGAGGGAAGTATTCTCTTTTTCCGTCTGTTTTTTCTTGTCTGCCCGGTACGCTTCCAGAAACGAATCGATCATTTGTACGGCATCTTGCTTAGGCATATTCTCCCGGTCGTTTTTTTCGACATCCCCACAAAGCTGCAACCATGGATAACGGGCTCCTTCGGAATAGAAGAAGAGGCCCTTGTTGTTCTTAACATGACAAATATGTTTAGGCAACTCTTCCTGATAACGGGACTCGTCGGTCTGTTTTACCGACTTCAAATACAGCAGGTGTGCCGCTTCGAAGTAGGGATATTCCTGCAACAAACGCTCGCTTTCGACAACGGATTGCGAACCTATCAACTCGGGATTTTGTATATATCGGATCATCGTGGCTGTTTGGCTTACCAGTTTGCTACGGTTGCATTAAATATCTGATCGACCAGCGATTCTACGATCTCAGCGACCAACTCATCTTGTACGTCGTTCAACATCTGGGTACTGTCAAAATCCCGATAATCGGAGAATGTTTGGGATTTATCCTGCGAGGGGTCTTTGGTATTGGTAAAACGGATGCTGACCGATATGGTCAACCGGGTCTTGGTAGCATAGGCATCCTCGCCCACAGCCTGTGGTGAAAGGGCATAGTTGGTAATTTCGCCTTCCAACTGCAAATCGCCGTTGCTGCTTACCATATTCAGCCGCGTCTGGCGGGTAAAGATGTCCTGCAACGCTTCATTGAAGGCCGGTCCTAATGGAGGATATACCAACGCCGCCTTGATCGGGAAGTTGGCAATAGACATGGTTTTGGTCGTAGTATAGTCGATCGAAGCCCCGTTAAACCGGTAATTTATGGAACATGCCGACAATAGGCAGATCAGGGAAAACGCTATTATTTTTTTCATACTTGTCTAAATTCGCACATATCAATGGTCTGGATCATTCCAGGTTATACTCTTTGATCTTCCGGTACAAGGTCCGTTCGGAGATTTTCAACTCTTCGGCAGTTTTTTTCCGTTTTCCGCCATTCTTTTCCAGCGCCTTTTTTATCATCTCCCGTTCCGCATCTTCCAGCGAGAAATTTTCTTCCACGTACTCATGCTCGGGATGTACCTCTTCGGTTTCCCTTTCATCAAGGTGGAACGTCTTTTTTACCGGTGCCGTTACCGTTACCTGCGGAACCTGTACTTCATGCGGGGAGGTATAAACCGGATGTGCCGGAATGTCGGTCAACGAACCCGACATGAGGTTATGAACCACGCTTTTCAACTCGGTCAGCTCCTTGCGCATTTCAAAAATTACCTGATAGAGCATCTCCCGTTCATGGGCAAACCCGGTATTGTTGTCGGCAAGAGCCGGCAAACGCTCTATGTCATACTGCGGCAGGTACAACCGTATGATTTCAGCGGTTACTTCGCGGGAGGTCTCTATAATGGAGATCTGTTCGGTAATGTTCTTCAACTGACGGATATTACCGGGCCACCGGTATTCCAACAACACTTTCTTGGCCTCTTCTGACAACTGGATCGGAGGCATCCGGTATTTTTCGGCAAAATCGTTTGAAAATTTGCGGAACAACAACAAGATATCGTCTATCCGCTCCCTCAGCGCCGGTACTTGGATAGGCACGGTATTCAACCGGTAAAAAAGATCTTCCCGGAAACGTCCGTCCGAGATGGCCTTGATCATGTTCAGATTGGTGGCCGCTACAATGCGGACGTTTGTCTTCAATACCTTGGATGAACCGACTTTTATAAACTCGCCTGTTTCAAGCACACGCAACAGACGGGCCTGGGTGGTCAACGGCAACTCACCTACCTCATCCAAAAAGATGGTTCCGCCATCGGCCTCTTCAAAATAGCCTTTACGGTCAGACAACGCACCGGTAAAGGAGCCTTTTTCGTGTCCGAACAGTTCTGAATCTATCGTCCCTTCGGGGATAGCGCCACAGTTTACCGCAATGTATTTCCCATGTTTGCGGCGGCTGTTTTGATGTATGATCTGCGGAAAAAATTCTTTACCCGTCCCGCTTTCTCCCGTAATCAATACGGACAAGTCAGTAGGTGCGACCTGTAATGCGACATCGACGGCCCGAAGCAGCTCGGGGGAGTTACCGATGATCCCAAAACGTTGTTTTACCTGTTGAATTTCTTCTTTTACCATGCTGTAATTTAAATCCTCTGTAAATGATACTGAAAAGCAAAGTTACAAATAAATTCTGTATTTATGGCGCTATTTTTTCTGGCCAACCTCCAATGTTCGCATCTTCAAGAAACAAGTCAAATCTTCCACACGAGCGAATTTTTCGAGCTCGTCAGGTAAAATAATATCTCCAACGCTAACTCGAATCGTCCGGTTCTTCTTGTTGAATATCTCTTTGGGTAACCGTAACGACCGGAGTCGCCAACTAATCAATCCAATCGAATTGTACAACGCGGAATTATGCCCATGAAAATAGATCGGGACAACCGGAGCTTTGATTTGCTGAATCAACCGAATCACGGACGATTGCCACGATTGTTCGCGTACACGCAACCGCCAATCGTACCGGGCAACAGCCCCGGATGGGAAAAAACCCAATGGATGCCCTTCCCGGATATGCCTCATGGCAGCTTTCAATCCCGACATGGAACGACGGTCTATTGGTGTGTTTCCCGACGGAGGAACTACTCCGATAAAATGGTCGGACATGGAAACAACATTTTCCAGTATTTTATTGACCATAACCCGGTAATCCGGTCGTATCGAAGCAATTAAGTCTATCAATATGATGCCGTCCAAGGCGCCATAAGGATGATTCGAGATGGTTATGAATCCTCCGGAGGGCAACTGTTCCAATATCGAACGATGATCCACCGTATAGGTTACCTGCAATTCTCGAAGGATAGATGCGGTAAATGCGGTTCCTTTTTTGTCGCAAGAGTGTGCATACAACTCGTTTATACGGGCTATCCCAACTATTTTCATCAGGAACTTCAACAAAACAGTACCCCATACGGTTCGGAAAACTGGCGTCATTTGCTGAAAGTCTTCCATCTTCATTACGTAATTTTTCTCCCTCATCATCGCATCTCTGATTATAATCCTCTTGCTATAAACAAAAAGAGTCCTCTACCGGATATCCGGCAGGGAACCCTTTTCATATCGAGTATTCTTGTATCGATTGCTCTATTAGTCGATATAATCCAAC
>CASGEW010000072.1 GCA_949300615.1 uncultured Bacteroidales bacterium | reverse complement strand
TTTTTGGCTCCGTGGCTCAACTGAATAGAGCATCTGACTACGGATCAGAAGGTTACAGGTTTGAATCCTGTCGGAGTCACTACATTGCGCAATTTTTCATTTTTTGGCTCCGTGGCTCAACTGAATAGAGCATCTGACTACGGATCAGAAGGTTACAGGTTTGAATCCTGTCGGAGTCACCAAAGCGGTTGTTTGACAGGCAACCGCTTTTTTTGTATATTCTCTTTGTCCTTACTTTTCCCGCTACATGAATCCACCCCAAATCTCTTCAACGATAGAGATCGAGAAAGGTTGTTTTTTCAAAAAAAATACGGGAATCCGCCATTGGCGGATTCCCGTATTTA
Organism: uncultured Bacteroidales bacterium; assembly: GCA_949300615.1. Taxonomy (GTDB): domain Bacteria; phylum Bacteroidota; class Bacteroidia; order Bacteroidales; family CHK158-818; genus Gallibacteroides. Next base: position 10,308 of record CASGEW010000072.1, on the reverse strand, counting down.
GGGGTGTGTATGTATAGGCTACTATTTCTTTACAGAGAACTTATAGATACATTCGCTGGTATATTTTTCTCCTGGATTGAGTTGTGCCGTCGGCCATTGGGGTTTGTTAGGCGTATCGGGGAATTTCTGCGTTTCCAGACAAGCTGCGGTACGATGTTTGTAAACAATACCTTTTTTACCGGTCAAGGTTCCATCCAGGAAATTTCCTGCATAGAACTGGATACCCGGTTCTGTGGTATATACATCCAATACGATTCCGGTTGAAGGACATTCGAGGGTAGCGGCTACCTGATTGATGTCGCCCTTGGTATTCAATACCCAGTTATGATCGTATCCCTTACCGTTTTTCAACTGTTCATTATCGTTGTCGATACGGGCACCGATAGCCATCGGAGAGGTAAAGTCCAGATCGGTTCCTTTTACAGAAACGATCTCGCCGGTGGTCATAAAGGTTGAATCGATAGGGGTTGTTTGATCGGCATTGATGGTCAGGATAAAATCGGAATTGGTATTCACGGGATTACCCGACAAATTGAAATATGAGTGGTTGGTAAAGTTTACCACGGTCGGTTTGTCGGTTTCGGCTTCGTACTTAATGTCGAGAGCGTTATCGTCAGAGAGCGTGAACGTTACCTTGTAGGTCAGGTTTCCGGGGAATCCTTCTTCTCCATCTTTGGAGAATCCGGTCAGTTCAAGGGTCTGATCGTTTAGCTGCTTGGCATCCATCAAAGCATATTGGAATCCGTTAGGACCACCATGCAAGCAGTGAGGGCCGTTATTGGCAGGCAACTGATAGGTCTGGTCGCCGATAGAGAACTTGGCATTACCGATGCGGTTGGCATAACGTCCGATGGTAGCTCCGAAATCTTGCGGATATTTTTTATAATCCATAACCGAGTCAAAGCCCAATACTACGTCCTGGTTGTTTCCGTTTTTATCCGGAACAACGATAGAAACGATACGTCCACCGAAGTTCGTAATACAAACTTCCATGTTGTTTTTGTTTTTCAACACGTACAGATCGGTTTTCTTTCCGTCTATTTCACGCTGAAAATTTGATTTCAACAGACCTGAAAGAGTTGGTTCTTCTTTCGGTTGTTCTGTACACGCTGTCAGAACAAGCAGCAGTGTAGCAAAGGTCAAAAAAAACTTTTTCATTGTAGATATTATTAAAATTGTCTCTTTTTTTCTTATCATAATCCGGCGCGAAGATAAAACTTTTTTTTTATTTAACCGTCAAATATTTTATACTCCGTTCTGTGGGACACCCATCAGCTCGAACGGCTGGGCATCGGTAATCCGAATATCATAAAAATGACCGACAGAGAGATGCGAACGTTTCTCCACCAATACCTCGGGATCGACTTCGGGAGAATCGTATTGGGTACGACCAACGTAATAGTCGGCATCTTCCCGGTCTATCATCACCCGGAGGCTCTGTCCTATCTTATTTCGGTTAATCTCGTATGCAATCTCTTCCTGAATAGCCATCAATTCATCCAACCGCTCCTGTTTGACCTCTTCGGGGATTTCATCTTTATAGTGCTTGGCGGCATAGGTTCCCTCCTCTTCGGAATAGGCAAAGGCGCCCATCCGTTCAAAACGGACCTCTCGGACAAAGGCTTTCAGCTCCTCAAAATCCTGTTCACTCTCGCCCGGATGCCCTACCATCAAGGTGGTTCGCAAATGGATACCGGGAACCTCTTTCCGGATACGTGCTATCAAATCGAGTGTCTCCCGTTTGGTTACTTTCCGCCTCATCTTTTGCAGCATCGGGTCGCTGATATGCTGTAAGGCTATGTCGAGATATTTGCAAACATTGTCCCGTTGGGCCATCACCGGCAACAAATCAAACGGGAATTGAGACGGATAGGCGTAATGCAAACGAATCCACTCGACGCCTTTAATATCGGAAATACGGCTTACCAGTTGTGGTAACCGAAACTCTTTATAAAGGTCATATCCGTAATAGGTCAAATCTTGTGCTATGAGCTGAAACTCCTTAACTCCCTGATCGACCAACAAACGGACCTCATCCTCCAACGACTCCTCGGTACGGGAGACATACCTTCCCGTAATAATGGGAATAGCACAATACGAACACATCCGGTTGCACCCCTCCCCTATCTTTACGTAGGCATAATGAGAAGGAGTGGTCAAAATACGCTGCAACGACAATTTCTCATCGTAAACTTTTCCCAGGTCTGTCAACAGGTTCTGCCAGTCGAACTTCCCGTAAAACTTATCCACCTCGGGAATCTCTCCCGTCAGCTCTTGCAGATAGCGTTCAGAAAGGCATCCCATCACAAACAGTTTTTTTATCTTCCGTCGTTTCTTGGCCTCTACCAAATCGAGAATCATCTCAATGGATTCTTCTTTGGCGTCTCCGATGAACCCACAGGTATTGACAACTACAATCTCACCCGACACCTTTTCTGCATCGTGAAACACATTATAGCCATTCGCCTTGAACTGGCACATCAAACGTTCTGAATCGACCAGATTTTTTGAACATCCCAAGGTAATGATGTCCACCCGATTTTTTACCATAATTGTTTACCCTTAGATGGAACGACAAAAATACAATTTTTTCGCGGAACTCTGTATGAACATCGTTTTCGATACGGCTGTTATTACAACAAAAACAACATTGAAAAACCTGAAATTCTACCTACTTTGTATCCTGACCGGTGCCGTAACGGGGATGGTTACGGTTCCCTACCGCTACCTGCTCGTAAAATCGGCCACATTACGGGAGTTTCTTTTCGCACACGACGTACCGGTATGGAGGCATCTGTTTTCTCTTGCCGTCATGTGGTTGGCAGGGATGTTTATCTATCGGATTGTCAAACGATTTCCGATGATCTCGGGCAGCGGTATTCCGCAAGCCGAAGGTGCCGTAAACGGCCGTTTCTCTTTAAAACGACCGTTTAAGAGTTTACTGGCCAAATTTAGCGGGGGATTGCTGGGTATCGGTATGGGCCTTTCATTGGGACGCGAAGGGCCTTCGGTACAAATGGGGGCATACATTGCCAAACTGATCGGGAAATGGAGCCGCACTGGAACCGCCTACCAGAAATATTTAATTACCGGAGGTGCCAGTGCCGGGTTGTCGTCGGCATTTACCGCCCCTTTGGCTTCGACCATTTTTATAATTGAAGAGGTGGAAAAGTTCGATTCTGCCAAAATAGCCATATCGTCTCTCTTAGGGGGTATTACCTCGGGCTGGATTGCCAAAGAATGGATCACCGGAAACGCTTATGCCCTTATCGACACATCGTTTCCCGAACGGTTGGAGTTTGTATCTTCTATCCCTGTCCTTGTGGGGTTCGCCCTGTTGTTGAGCCTCATCGGAAAATCTTTCAACTGGTTGACACTTAAAATGCAATCGGGGTGGATAAACTCCCGGATACACCCTGCCGCCAAAATTCTCGCCCTGGTAACCGTTACCTACATCATTGGATATTTTTTTTCGGACTTAGTGGCCGGAGGAGAAAATTTTTTGCTGAACCAGGCGCTTTCTGTCGAAACTGGTATCGTTTTTTTAGGTGGCATTATTATTTTAAAACTACTGTTTACTCCATTCTGTTATTCGGCAGGATTTCCCGGAGGCATCTTTCTACCCCTGCTGGTTATCGGAGGGTTAGCGGGCAAATGGTACACCTTGTTGCTGGCCCGTTGGAATATCATCGATATACATGATTTCGGTTTTTTTATGGTCATCGGGATGTCCGCCCTGTTTGCAGCGGTGGTCCGTTCCCCCATTACCGGGTTAATCCTTATCTTGGAGATGACGGGTAAATTCTCAATCTTCTTCCCCATGATCGTGGTGGTAGGTTTGACCTATTTCATCAGCGAGGTATTGGGTGTCAAACCTATCTACGACTCGCTGTACGAGCGATTACTGCCTTCGGATATCCGCTCTTCCCGGGAAAGGATAACCGTACCGTACGAAGTCGGTGAGAACTCTTATTTGGAGGGGAAACGATTGACCGATATAGGATTGCCCCGGCACTGCCAGATTACAAGCATCGTCCGTAAAGGTAAACCGATGCCGCTAAAAGAGACGGAACTCCTGGCGGGAGACAGCATCGAAATAGAACTTTTCTCAAAAGACCTCGAAACGTTGTACCGTTCGTTCAGAAGTTTGACAAACGAATAAAACGGGAATAATCTCCCGGTTATTCCCATCCGGAAATATGCTTTTTCGATATTTCAAATTAATTGTTATCTTTGCCGGCGAAAAAAAAATTTTTTTCGGCAAATGAAACCCTATTTCTGGATTGTCTTTCTTATTGTCTCCTCTATATTTACCTTTTTCTCAACCGAGAACGAGAAATTTTCCTTATTTTCATCAACCAAACAACACACGTTACAGGATGATGTCCTATTGGAAAAGAGATCGACAATTCACTTTTCAGAAACACCGATCTGTCCAACCAATTTCAACATACGGACAATCAACAAGACAAACCTGCTGAAAAAATGGTCGCGCCACGGAAATGCTCTTGCTTCTTACGGAGATAAAAACATAAAACAAAAACAGCTGTTCAATCTGGGAAAAAGTTTTCTCGGTTCACTCTCTTCTCATTACGACAGCAGATTCTACGTCTATTACCTGCGAAAACTCCTGCTCTAATTTGTTATTCCTTTACCAACCGATCTACACGTTGTAAAAGACAAAATTTTATACGTTCCCGATATCTGGTGTTCTCACACAAGATATTGGCATAGTCGATTATATTCAAAAACAAAATGGAATCAAACAAATTACATTCAGGTCTGACAGACGTACAAGTAAAAGAAAACAGACAAAAATACGGCACAAACATATTAACCCCTCCCGAACGGGACTCGTTGTGGAAAATCTTCTTTGAAAATTTCAAGGACCCGGTTATCCGGATTTTGCTAATGGCCGTCGTTATATCGGCAGGAATCAGTATTGCCATCTATTTTACAGAAGGGATTTTCGAGATAGCGGAAACCATCGGCATAGCCATCGCCATCGTCCTGGCCACAGGGGTATCTACCTGGTTCGTAAACGATGCCAACAAAAAATTCGACCTGTTGAACCAAGTGAACGACGATACGCTGGTACGGGTTATCCGCAACGGAGGTATTACCGAAGTTCCTAAAAAAGAGATTGTAGTAGGAGACATCGTGTTATTGGAACAAGGCGAGGAGGTACCGGCAGATGGTATCCTCTTGGAGGCGGTATCGTTGGAAATAAACGAATCGTCTCTGACCGGTGAACCGGTTACCGGAAAGACAACCGTCGAAGAGAATTTCGATGCGGCAGCTACCTATCCGTCAAACGTCGTACTGCGCGGTACAACCGTCATAGACGGACACGGGACGATGGAAGTAACCACCGTGGGAGATGCTACCGAATTTGGGAAGGTGGCTCGCGAAGCGACCGTAAAAAGCGAGGAAGAGACCCCCCTGAACAAACAACTAAAAGTGCTGGCCAAATTTATCGGTGTCATCGGATTCGGTATTGCCGGTATCACTTTCTGTATCTTGTTTATTAAAGGGTTGTACTACAACCCCCATTTCCCGGCTCCTACGTTAGGACAATTCGGGTTGGTATCTTCGGTCGTTTTGGCGGTTTTCATCGCTTTGGCAAACATCTGGACTCCGGTCTTGCGAGACCTGTTCTCCTTGTTGAAAAAGCCGGTTCCCCGGTGGTTGTACTCCCGGGGAAAGAGATATTGTACCTTATACGCTGTCGTGGTACTGGCCGTTTTATTCGCCATCGGATACGCCTGCGGCGTGAAGTTCTGGGAAAAAGAGGCGTGGATTTCCTTAGAAGCGGGAAAATCGGTTCTCAACGCCTTTATGGCTGCGGTAACGTTGATCGTAGTGGCTATCCCCGAAGGCCTCCCCATGAGCGTAACCCTGAGCCTTGCCCTAAGCATGAGGAAGATGCTCAAAGCCAACAACCTGGTCCGCAAGATGCACGCCTGCGAAACAATGGGTGCCGCTACGGTGATCTGTACGGACAAGACCGGAACTCTTACCCAGAACCGGATGTCGGTATATGAAACCGATTTTTTCAGGCTGCCGGGACAAAAACTGGCAAACGATACCCTTTCTCACATCATTACCGAATCTGTTGCCTGCAATACAACCGCTTTTCTCGAAACCACAGACGAAGGGGAGATAAAGACATTGGGAAATCCTACCGAAGCGGCCCTGTTGCTCTGGCTGCAAAAAGAGGGTATCGACTATCTTCCCATCCGCGAGAAAGCCACAGTCATAGACCAACTTACCTTTTCTACCGAACGTAAATACATGGCAACGTTGGTCTATTCTCCCGCCTTAGGGAAAAAAGTATTATACGTCAAAGGGGCTCCGGAGATTGTATTGGCCAACAGCTCCGCGGTAGATGCTGCCAACGGACGGGTTGCTGTACCGGACAAACGCAGCGAAATAGAAACCCAATTGCTGAATTATCAGAATCAGGCCATGCGTACCTTAGGCTTTGCCTATGAAATTGTAGAAGACGATATGCCTCGTTTCGAGAACGAAAAATTGGTCAATACACACCTTGTTTTCATCGGTATTGCGGCCATCTCCGACCCTGTCCGGCCAGACGTACCTGCCGCCATAGAGAGATGCCTAAATGCCGGGATACAGGTAAAAATCGTTACCGGCGACACCCCCGGAACGGCCAAAGAGATCGGACGACAAATCGGACTGTGGAAGGCGGAAGATACGGATATAAACCACATCACCGGAACGGAATTTGCCGCATTGAGCGACGAAGAGGCTTTCGACCGGGTAGAACACCTGAAAATTATGTCGCGCGCACGCCCTACCGACAAACAACGGTTGGTACAGTTACTGCAAAAACACGGAGAGGTAGTGGCGGTTACCGGAGACGGAACGAACGATGCTCCCGCCCTGAATTTTGCCCACGTGGGATTGTCGATGGGCACCGGGACCTCAGTGGCGAAAGAGGCAAGTGACATCACCCTGTTGGACGACTCTTTCAACAGCATCGCCTCGGCCGTCCTGTGGGGCCGTTCGGTATTTTTAAACATCCAACGGTTCATCCTGTTCCAACTGACCATCAACGTCGTTGCCTTGATCATCGTCATGATTGGCTCTATTGTAGGATCGGAGTCGCCCATAACCGTAACCCAAATGTTATGGGTAAACCTGATTATGGATACTTTTGCTGCTGGGGCCCTGGCTTCGCTCCCGCCCGACGAAAAGGTAATGAAACAGAAACCCCGCGATACCAATGACTTTATTATCGTCCCGCAAATGCGCCGGTTGATTCTGGGTACGGGATTGGCCTTTATTGTCGTCCTGTCGGGACTTTTATTCTACCTCGCCCATTTCGCCGGTGGAATTGCCGACACCGGCGAAAGCGTAAAGAACCTAACCCTGTTTTTTACCTTTTTCGTCCTGTTGCAGTTCTGGAATATGTTCAATGCCAAAACCTACGGGAGCAACGATTCGGCATTCAAGGGATTAAGGAGAAGCGAAGGATTTGTATTGGTTTCCCTTGCCATCTTATTAGGCCAGTTTATCGTGGTAACGTTCGGCGGGACGGTTTTCAGGACTGTTCCTCTCTCGGGCGAGGAATGGGTGGGCATCATCCTGTCCAGCTCGTTGGTGTTGTGGATCGGAGAAATCGTGCGTCTCTTTAAACGTATCCGAAACAAAGCCCGAAAAAACCGGGCCATATAAAACGTATGAGTGAGTGTGTGCAAACAAAAAAGGGAATCCGACGGATTCCCTTTTTTATATATGGAATGGCTACTATTCAAATTTATTATAGAGGACAACCGGTCGCTGGCTGCGTATGCTCATTGAGGGGAACCAGATGTCTTCGGGCGTCAAGCCGCACTTTTCAATGGCTTCCACACAATACTCCAACCGGCCGAAATCAGCATCGACGTTGTTCGTACCGAACGTAAATTTGATTCCGCGCTCCTTGGCCTTGCGTATGATATCGAGACTCGGGATACGGTAACGGGCATTGATCTCCAACGCGATGTTGTACTTTTGCAGTACGTCAAGTACCCGATCTACCCGTTTGGCCGTCCAGTATTTATCGTAATCGGGATTCATATCCTCGGGCACATAGGTAGGATTGGCAAAAATATCGGCCGGTTCGTTGGTCAATATCTTCACTGTCTGGTCAACCAAATGATCCATATACTGTTCTTTGGTTATCCCGTCGTAATGTACCTCTTCGGCCCGATATATGCGTGAATTGCGACCTTTGTGGTCTATGATGGTCATGGCATCGGTAAAGAGATAATCGAATATGCCGAGTGCTTTTTGCGAGAAATCGCGGGTCCACTTGCGACCCTCGCCCTGAACGCCGCACAGGAAAGGCAGGTTCTTCACCTCGTCAAAATATTCATATACCTCCTTGTCATTAGAGAGCATACGCCCTACGCCTCCTTCCCCCGCATTGGGAGCTACTCCGTAATTGATGCCATAGTTCATCGACATGGCATGGGCCATCTCTTTGGTCAAATTACCTTTCAGGTGTACGTGGTAGTCAATCACCGGGAAATTCTGCTGCTGTAACCGGATGATCGCATCGTTCTGTTCGTCAATGGCGGCCAACGCATCGGGATTAACAGCCTCCGCTGCCAACGGCACCACGGTTATGCTATCCAGCACAACTGATCCCTTTTGTGCGGTTACGGCGAAAGTCCCGCTCGACAACAACCGGTTGCGGTAGTTATCGGTACGATAGGGATTTTCCGGTTCAGTATAGTTGACAACCTCTACCCCGTTTACTGTTACCGTAATATTCTTCCCCTTTACGGATATCTGTACCGGGAACCATTTTCCCTGCGTAACAATGTCGTTCCGTTCTACGGAAAGTCCCTTCTCGGAAGATCCGGTACTTTTGCGGGATATGCTCACAATATCGCCATCTTCTGCCAACGAACGGTAAAGGTTGCGTACAGCATCCAAACTTCCTGTTTTTTTGGTTCCGTCTATCGCTCCGTTGTGCAGAACCACTTCATAGCCTTTTCCCTCTTGATCGGTATGGAAGGCGATAGTTGCATAGGCATCCGGCGTGGTCAAAACGGATGCTTTCCACTCAAAGTTGGAAAACCTCTCTTCTGAACCTTTCCCGTCATACAGGTATTTCTGCCCTTCTGAAACGAGCAATTTCCCCTCTTTCAATTCAGTTTTCTCTCCCGAGACGGCGTCTGTCCAGTTGTCCATTTGAAGCTCTTTTCCCTCGTAAGAGCATGATGTTCCCCACAAGAGAAGCAAAGAGATCATTGCGAAATTTTTCATTGAAGATCGTGTTTTATTTGAACGTTTATAATTTTTTGTGTAAATGTATAAAATCCAATACAAAAAGAAAAGAATCTCTCTCATTTCCTGTTGGAAGCGTGTTGCAACTCCTCTTTCAAAAAACGGGTGGTATGGGTCAGCGGCATACGACATACCTCTTCGGGGGTACCGGTAACCAGTATGTTCCCGCCTTCGCGCCCACCTTCGGGCCCCATATCAATAATATAATCGGCACTTTTTATGATATCCAGGTTATGTTCTATTACAATAATCGTATTGCCTTTGTCAACCAACCGATTGAGTACACCCAACAGGACACGAATATCTTCAAAATGCAATCCGGTGGTGGGTTCATCCAGAATATAAAGCGTCTTTCCTGTATCTTTTTTGGCCAATTCGGTAGCCAGTTTTACCCGCTGGCTCTCTCCTCCGGATAGCGTGGTGGAGGGTTGGCCGAGCTTGATATAACCCAACCCGACCTCTTGCAACACTTTTATTTTGTTTAATATGGAGGGGACATTGTCAAAAAATTCCACGGCCATGTTGATGGTCATGTCGAGAACATCGGCAATGGATTTTCCCTTAAACCGGACTTCCAGCGTCTCCCGGTTGTAGCGTTTGCCGTGGCACTCTTCGCACGGGACAAGCACATCGGGCAAGAAATTCATCTCGATGTTCTTATAACCGTTTCCTCCGCACACCTCACAACGACCGCCGGCTACGTTGAACGAGAAACGGCCCGGTTTGTATCCGCGGATTTTCGCCTCGGGCAACTCGACAAACAGGTTGCGGATATCTGAAAACACACCTGTATAGGTGGCCGGATTGGAGCGTGGGGTACGTCCCAACGGCGATTGATCGACATTGACAATTTTATCGATGTATTCCAACCCCTCTATATCTTTATACGGAAGAGGCTCTTGCAACGAACGGTAAAACAGTTTGCTGATGATGGGTTGCAACGTCCCGTTTATCAACGAGGATTTTCCGCTTCCGGAGACGCCCGTCACACAAATCAGCTTCCCC
>CASGEW010000071.1 GCA_949300615.1 uncultured Bacteroidales bacterium | reverse complement strand
CCACCCGGGGCTGTTTCAATACCTGCTCGTTCTGCGTCAGCGGCGGGGAAAAACCGGTACGCACGTTACCGCTCGAAACGGTTCGGAAACGCATCTCTCTCATCCACCGGCACGGCATACGGAACATCCGGATATTGGACCGCACCTTCAATTACAACCCGGTACGGGCCCAAGAGATGTTGCATCTTTTTGCCACGTTTGCTCCCGACATCCGGTTCCATTTGGAGATACACCCGGCCTTGCTGAACGAAAATATCCGACAAACGCTGGCCGCCATGCCGCAAGGGACATTGCATTTGGAAGCCGGGATACAAAGCCTGCGCAGCAACGTCCTGCAAACCGCACAAAGGACCGGATCGTTAGAGGCCTCGCTCGACGGGCTCACATTCCTGTGCTCCCTGCCCAACCTCGAAACCCATGCCGACCTGATTGCCGGGCTGCCCCACTACTCCTACCCCCAAATCGAAGAGGATGTTTACCGGTTGGCCCGGATCGGAGCGGGAGAGATCCAGTTGGAATCGCTGAAATTGCTACCGGGAACCCGGATGCGGGAAAGAGCCGAAGAGCTGGGTATCCGATACTCCCCCTTCCCTCCCTACGAAGTATTGGCTTCCGACAGCATGGAGGGGAACGACCTCTACCGAAGCCACTGTCTCTCGCGTTTGCTGGACGGCTACTATAACGCCCCGGCGTGGCATCTCATCACCCGCGACCTGCTGCGGGAGGAACCCCTGTTCCTGTCGCGTTTTTTAGCCTATCTGATAAAAAAGGAGGTCATCGAAACTCCGTTGAGCGTCGAACGACGGGGAATACTTTTATATACCTTCTGCCGCGAAGAGCTACCTCACTGGCAGACAAGAATTTCGATAGCCTGGATAAGGGCCGGGCTCTCGTTGAAAAAAGAGCCGGCCGGACAACTCTATACCAAAGAGAAAGAGCTGCCGACCGATAGCTGGACCGTTACCCGGGGGCGTTTCGAGAGCCGACTCAAACTCTACCGGCTACCGGACGCAGACAAGGATTACTGGTTCGGATTCGACCCCGATACACAAAACCGGCGGCCCATCTTCGAAGCCGAGCAGCCGCACACCCCATCTTTTGGCAAGGGATAACCCCTCATCCGTCCCGGACAAGGGTCAAAATGCCTGGCGGTATTTCTGATCCGTCCCGTCTTCCAGGATACTCAAATAACTGGTATAGCGCGATTCGCTGATACGGTGCTCTTCCAGCGCTTTCAACACCGCACATCCGGGTTCGTGGCGGTGCGTACAGTTATGGAAGCGGCAATGCCGCGATTCTTTAAAAATTTCAGGGAAATAGTGCGCCACCTCCTCCGGTGCGAAATCAATCGTCCCGAAACCTTTCACCCCCGGGGTATCGATCAAATATCCGCCAAAAGGCAACTCGAACATCTCCGAGAAGGTGGTGGTATGCATCCCCTTATTGTGCGAAACCGATATCATGCCGGTTTTCAGGTTCAATCCGGGAATAAGGGCGTTGATCAACGACGACTTCCCTACCCCCGAGTTTCCGGCAACGAGCGTAACCCGGTCTTTCAGCAACGCCCGGATAGCCTCGACACCTGTTCCGTTTTTTACAGAAACGGGGAAACATTCGTAACCAATCCCCTCGTACAGGTAACACAGCGCCTCGACATACTCCCTTTCGTCCGCATCGTAAGCATCCATCTTGTTAATCACTATCTTCGCCGGTACGCGGTACGCCTCGGCCGTTGCCAGGAAACGGTCTATAAAAGTGGTATTGGTTACCGGATAATTCACCGTAACCACCAACACCGCCAGATCGAGGTTGGCCGCCAGGATGTGCGACTCCTTCGACAAATTGGAGGATTTCCGGATAATGTAGTTCTTTCGGGACTCTATCTCCCGGATATAGGCCGTTCCTTCGCGGTTTGTCTCAATCTCCACCCGGTCTCCCACAGCCACGGGATTGGTACTGCGTATCCCCTTCAACCGGAAGTTCCCCTTGATTTTACACTCAATCAAAGCGTCATCGTCGGTTCTCACCTGGTACCAACTCCCCGTATTTTTTACCACAACACCTTTCATAGCTTTTTCTTTCATGCAAAAAACCAAAAGCCTGCACCGGACAGATCATCCCTGCACACTTTTGGTTTTCCCTATATGCTCCTATAACCGTCCAAATAAACGGAACGTTACACGGTCAGTATCTCTTTTTCTTTCGCTGCAAAAATCTCGTCGATGCGTTTGACATATTTGTCGTGCAATTTCTGAACCGAGGCTTCGCCGTCTTTTTCCACATCTTCGGGCATCCCCTCCTTGACGGCTTTCTTCAACCCTTCGATGGCGTCGCGACGGGCATTACGGACACTCACTTTCGCATTTTCCGCCTCCTGCTTGGTCTGTTTCACCAGCATTTTCCGGCGCTCTTCGGTCAAGGGAGGAATCCCCAACCGGATAATCTCCCCGTTATTTTCGGGCGTAATACCCACCTCCGAGTTCAAGATGGCTTTCTCAATCTCGCGCAACATCGGTTTTTCCCACGGCAGAATCGTAATCGTTCTGGCATCCGGGGTATTAATCGTCGAAACATTGCTCAGGGGCACCATACTTCCATAATACTCTACCAGGATACCGTCCAGGATACGGGGACTGGCTTTTCCGGCCCGGATACGAGCCAACGCATCATCCAAAAACTCGACAGCCATCTGCATTTTCTCTTCGGCTGCATCCAAATATGTCTTAACCTCTGCCATACTATCTTAGGATAAATGTTTATACTCTAATAAAACAAAAATAACGCTTTTTTGTCAATTGGCAAAAATATGCCGGCCATTAATATACCAACGTACCGATATTTTCGCCCGCCAACACCTTTTTCAGGTTCCCCGGCGTATCCATGTCGAAAACGATGATGGGCAAGTTATTCTCCTTGCACAGGGTCGTCGCCGTCAAATCCATCACTTTGAGGCCGCGCCGATAGATTTCATCGTACGTAATCTTGTCGAACTTGACAGCCGACGGGTCTTTTTCAGGATCGGCCGTATAAATTCCGTCCACCCGGGTACCTTTGAGCATCACCTGGGCTTCAATCTCTATCCCCCGCAAAGCCGAACCCGTATCGGTGGTAAAAAACGGATTGCCCGTACCGCCCGAGATGATGGCCACTTCGCCGTTTCTCATCGCCTCCAAAGCCTTCCACTTGCTGTAATGTTCGCCGATGGGGAACATATTGACAGCCGTAAACACCCGGGCCGGTTGCCCGGCAGCTACCAGCGCCGAGCTCAGGGCCAGCGAGTTGATCACCGTGGCCAGCATCCCCATCTGGTCGCCCTTCACCCGGTCAAAACCCTTCGAGACACCGCTCAACCCCCGGAAAATATTTCCGCCGCCGATTACAATGCCCACTTCCACGCCCTGCGAAGCCACCTCCCGGATTTGAGAGGCATACTCTGCCAGACGCACTTCGTCAATCCCGTATTGTTTAGCACCCATGAGCGACTCGCCGCTCAATTTCAATAAAATCCTTTTATATTTCAGTTCCATAGATACCGTATTTTCTGCAAAAATAACGATTTCAACACACAAACCCGCAAAACGTTGAAAACTTTTCTGGCCGACATACCACAGAAGCGGCCATTCATTCGTACCTTTAAGGCTGAAAAATCCAAAACAAACCATGCAACCATTCATCCATCTGCACGTACATACCCAATACTCCATCCTTGATGGCCAGGCATCCGTCCAGGCGCTGGTTGACAAGGCCATCCGGGACGGAATGAAAGGCATTGCCATCACCGACCACGGCAATATGTTCGGGATCAAAGAGTTTTTCAACTACGTCGAAAAGAAGAACGCCGATACCAACAAAGAGATCAAGAGCCTGAAAAAAGAGATCTCCGCCCTGGAAGAATCGGGCTCCGACCCCGAAGGGCTGGCCAGCCGCAAGCAACAGCTTGAAACGGCCAAAGCCAAACTGTTCAAGCCCATCATCGGCTGCGAGATGTATGTCGCGCATAACCGCCTGACCGACAAAAACGGCAAACAGGACCAGAGCGGTTACCACCTGGTGGTACTGGCCAAGAACCAGCAAGGGTACCACAACCTGATCAAACTGGTATCCAAGGGATGGACCGAAGGCTTCTATATGCGTCCCCGTACCGACAAAACGGAGTTGGAGAAATACCACGAAGGGTTGATCGTCTGCTCCGCCTGCTTGGGAGGCGAGATTCCCAAAAAAATCACCGCCGGACAGCTGGACGAAGCCGAAAAAGCCGTCCTGTGGTTCAAAGAGACGTTCGGCGACGACTACTACTTGGAGCTGCAACGCCACAAAGCCACCGTCCCGCGGGCCAACCACGAGACCTATCCGCTGCAAGAGACCGTAAACAAACAGCTGATAGAGCTCGCCCGAAAGCACCACATCAAGCTTATCTGCACCAACGACGTCCATTTTGTGGACGAAGAGAATGCCGAAGCACACGACCGGCTCATCTGCCTGAGTACGGGCAAGGACCTCGACGACCCCAAACGGATGCTCTACACCAAACAGGAGTGGATGAAAACACAGGCCGAGATGAACGAGCTGTTTGCCGACATTCCCGAGGCCCTCTCCAACACCCTCGAAATTGCCGACAAGGTAGAATTCTACACCATCAACCACGGCCCCATCATGCCGGTATATCCCATCCCCGAGAGCTTCGGGACCGAAGAGACCTACCGGCAGAAATACAGCGTCGAAGACCTGAAAGCCGAATTCGGAGCCAAGTACGACACCCTGGGAGGAGCCGAAAAGCTGTACCGTATCAAACTCGAAGGCGACTACCTGCGCCAACTCACCCTGGACGGAGCCAAAGAGCGGTGGGGCGAGATGAACGAAACCCAAAAAGAACGGATCGACTTCGAGCTGGACACAATCATAAAAATGGGATTCCCCGGTTACTTCCTGATTGTACAGGACTTCATCTCCGCCGCGCGGAAGATGGGCGTATCCGTAGGTCCGGGACGTGGGTCGGCCGCAGGGTCGGCCGTAGCCTATTGCCTGAAAATAACCCAGATAGACCCCATCGAATACGATTTGCTGTTTGAACGCTTCCTGAACCCCGACCGCATCTCCCTGCCCGATATCGACATCGACTTCGACGACGACGGACGCGGAGAGGTATTGCGCTGGGTTACCGAGAAATACGGGCACGAAAAAGTAGCCCACATCATCACCTACGGCACCATGGCCACCAAACTGGCCATCAAAGACGTAGCCCGCGTACAAAAAGTATCGCTGGCCGAATCGGACCGGCTGACCAAACTCATCCCCGACCGGTTGCCCGAAGTAAACGGAAGCGCCCCCAAAATCAACCTGAAAAACTGCATTGCCGCCGTCCCCGAGCTGCAACAGGCCTGCGACTCGCCCGACGTACTGATACGCGACACCATGAAATATGCCCAGATGCTCGAAGGCAACGTCCGGGGGACAGGCGTACACGCCTGCGGTGTCATCATCGGGCGCGACGACATCACCGACTGGGTACCCGTCAGTACGGCCGACGACAAAGAGACCGGCGAGAAGATGCTCGTTACCCAGTACGAAGGCTCGGTCATCGAAGACACCGGGCTGATCAAGATGGACTTCTTAGGATTAAAAACCCTGTCGATCATCAAAGAGGCCCTCGAAAACATCCGCCAAACCACCGGAGAAGAGATAGACATCGACAACATCTCCATCCAGGACCCGAAAACCTACCAGCTATACAGCGAAGGACGCACCACCGGGACCTTCCAGTTTGAATCGGCCGGGATGCAGAAATACCTGCGCGAGCTGCAACCCTCCACCTTCGAAGACCTCATTGCCATGAACGCCCTCTACCGTCCGGGCCCCATGGCCTACATCCCCCAGTTCATTGCCCGCAAACACGGCCGGGAACCCATCACCTACGACATCCCCGAGATGGAGACATACCTCAAAGACACCTACGGCATTACCGTATACCAAGAACAGGTCATGTTGCTCTCGCGGTTGCTGGGAGGCTTTACCCGGGGCGAATCAGATGCCCTGCGCAAGGCCATGGGGAAAAAGATACGGGCCAAACTGGACGAAATGAAACCCAAATTCATCAACGGAGCCATCGAAAAAGGGCATAAAAAAGAGACCCTCGAAAAGATATGGTCCGACTGGGAAGACTTTGCCAAATACGCCTTCAACAAATCGCACGCCACCTGCTACTCCTGGGTAGCCTACCAGACGGCCTATCTCAAAGCCAACTACCCCTCCGAATACATGGCCGCGGTATTGAGCCGGAACATCTCCAACATCACCGAAATCACCAAATTCATGGACGAATGTAAAGCCATGAAGATTCAGGTACTGGGTCCCGACATCAACGAAAGCCACCTGAAATTCTCCGTCAACAAAAACAAAGACATCCGTTTCGGGTTAGGTGCCATCAAAGGAGTAGGCGAGGCCGCCGTACAGAGCATCATCCAAGAGCGTCAGAACCACGGCCCGTACAAGGACATATTCGACTTCGTAGAGCGGGTAAACCTGTCGGCCTGCAACAAGAAAAACATCGAGTCGCTGGCCATTGCCGGAGCCTTCGACGTTTTCGGCAACATACGGCGCGAGCAGTTCTTTGCCGAGAACAGCAAAGGAGAATCCTTCCTGGACATCCTGGTGCGGTACGGCAACAAACACCAATTGGACAAAGCCGCCCAGACCAACTCCCTCTTCGGCGACAGCGTCGAAATAGCCATCGCCAAGCCCGAAATACCCTCGGCCCCCAACTGGACAGACCTCGAACGCCTGGACAAAGAACGAGAAGTAGTAGGCATCTACCTCTCGGCACACCCCCTGGACGAATACGCCATCGCCCTGGAATACGGCTGCAACACCCGCATGACCGAAATGAACGACAAAACCTCGCTGATAGGACGGGACATCGTCATCGGCGGCATCGTAACCGGCTTCCGCGAAGGGATGGGTAAAAACGGGCGGCCTTACGGATTCCTGAAAATGGAAGACTACTCCGGTACAGCCGAAATCGCCCTCTTCGGCGAAGACTTTATCAACTACCGCAAATACGGATACAACGGGATGTACCTCCTTATCAAAGGAAAGTTCCAGCCCCGGCGGTTCAACGAAAAAGAGTTCGACTTTAAGATAACCTCCATCGATATGCTCCCCGACGTCAAAGACAAGCTCATCGACAACATCACCATCTCGCTGCCCCTGTCCAACATACACGCCGGGACCATCGACTCCCTGCAAACCTTCCTGACCCATCGGGAAACATCCAAGACAAAACTCTACTTTGAAGTTTACGACGATCAGGAAAAATTCAAGGTCAATCTCTTTTCCCGGCCTTACCGCATAGACGTAGGAAAAGAGCTGATCGAGTACCTCAAAGAAAACGACGATCTCGACTTTAAAATAAACACCCAATATAATTGACCATAAATACGAAATTACTACCTTTGTCTCAACAAATTTTAAAACTTAATTCTCATGGCATTAGAAATTACCGACAAAAACGCGCCAGAATTAATCGCGTCAGGAAAACCGGTTGTTATTGATTTATGGGCTCCGTGGTGCGGCCCGTGCAGAATGATCGCACCCCTTATTGAAGAACTCGCCGCCGAATACGAAGGACGCGTAATCATTGGCAAATACAATGTCGATGAAGAAGCAGACCTGAGTACCGAATACAGCGTACGCAACATCCCCACCATCCTCTTCTTCAAAGATGGCAAACTGGTGGACAAACAAGTCGGGGCATCCCCCAAAACAACCTTGGAAGATAGAGTAAAAGCATTACTATAAAAACAGACATACCATGAACAAATATTTCTTTTCCATCTACAAAAACCACTATTGCGATTTCAAAGGAAGAGCCAGACGTAAAGAGTACTGGATGTTTACCTTGTGGATTATCATCGTGGCCATCATCGCCGCCATCATAGATGTGGCCTTAGGTTTTCCCGAAGGAGGGCCTTTTGTACTGATTCTGTCTCTGGTTTCGATTTTGCCCAGTTTAGGACTGACCGTTCGCCGTTTACACGACATAAACTATTCCGGATGGTGGTATTTCATCAACTTCATCCCCCTTATCGGCGGTCTTATCCTACTCTTTCTGACCATCAAGAAAGGAGACAAAGGCCCCAATCAATATGGGCCGGACCCCAAAGCCGACGAAACCGTTCCACAAGCAGAATAAGAAATAAGAAAAAAACATAAAAAAGCGGTTACCCTTCAAGGATAACCGCTTTTTTTCGCCCAATACAGCTATCACCAACATCCCGGCCTCCCCATAAATTCCTTCTCACCTCCCAAAGCACATCCCCTACCACCAGAAAGAGCCAGACAAGAATACCTGTTACATGAAACCCTCCTGGAAAAATCGAGTCCAAAAGCAAGCGGTCAAAAACAACACACAAAAGAAACAGCCACAATCATAGAAAAAGAAAAAAATCTCATCTTTTTTTATTTTCTTTGTAACAAATCATAATATTTACTTGTCTATTTTAATGAACGCACACTCAACATATAGCAAAAAGAGAGAACAGAGGCAAATAAAAACGACGTCCTCAAAGCTCACTATACCAAAAAGAAACCTATTTATTCCATAAAAGCAAACGATAAACGTAGTATAAACACTAGATGAAACAACCATGACAAAGAAACTTATATCAACCATCTTCATGTTGCTCTCCATCCAAATGTCGTGGGCAGACGACGCCAAACAAATATTTGCAGAATTTAAAGATGCCAAAAACGCCGAATACGTATCCATCCCCCGCCAATCGATAGAAGAGCTGAATGCCGATGTATTCAACAACCAAACCCTGGCCGAAAAAACCAATTCGATAAACACTCTTAACTTGGAGGATTGTAGCAATAAAATAAAAAAACGCTTCATAAAACGCATCGACAAACTACCCTCCGACAAATATGAGACACTGATGCACTTGCAGAAAGAAAACAACAGGAGGAAGTTATTGATTCGAAAGGAAGGAACATCCATAAAAGAAGTACTCTTTATATTTAATCATATACTCATACAATATACCGGAGATTTCGAAGAAAGCGACATCATACCATTGACACAGGAAGAAACGATAAAGAAATATGATTGAGGCAGACGAATTCAGAGAAAAATTCCTGCCTTTACATCCCTGCCTGTACCGAACGGCCTACGTCCTGTTGGGCAATGCGCAAGACGCAGAAGACATGGTGCAGGAAGCCTATTTGAAATTGTGGAACAAGCGAAACGAACTTGAAATCAGGGCAAGCAACAAGGCCTACTGCATCACGCTGGTGCGTAACCTCTGCTTTAACCTGATGCAGACCCGGCAATACCAGTCGGAGGAGTCCTTACCCGAATACTTCGATCCCTGTTCAGACGAAAACATCGAACAGAAGGCCGAAGCATCTGACGAAGAGGCCCTCCTGAAACAACTGATAGACCATCTGCCAACCTTGCAAAAAGAGGTACTCTGGCTACGCGACATCAACGGATGTTCGTTCGAAGAAATAGAACAAGCCACCGGATTGACACCGGTCAATATTCGAGTCATCCTGTCGAGGACACGTAAAAAAATAAGAGAAAGATTCAATGACATAACCCAAACAGATAATGGAAATAAAACAGATCGTTGAACTATTAGACAAATATTACGGCGGAAAGACAACCCTTGAAGAAGAAAGCGAATTAAAACATTTTTTTCAACAAGACAATGTCCCTTCCGAATTGCAGGCCGACAGAAAACTCTTTCTGCTCTATACCGGACTGGCTCAGCAGCCGATCTCCCTACCTCCGGAATTAGAGAAACGGCTGTCTGCCAACATCGACCAGTGGGAAAAAGAAAATCAACCCACACGCCGTCGGCTGCTACCTCCATCCATAAAACGCTGGAGCATCGGCATTGCAGCATGCTTACTGATAGGAATAGGCATAGGTTACTACCAGCACAAAATAGAACTGGAACCGACCGATACCTTCGACGATCCGGCTTTGGCCTATCAGGAAACACAACGTACCCTGCAACACTTTGCTATTGCCTTCCAAAAAGGAGAGGAACAGGTGGTCAAGGTCGAAGAAACGGTACACAAGGTACAACAAGCGTTAGAAAATATTACCACCCTGTCCAATAAAAAACAACAAAAATAAAAAATATGAAAAGACTTCTATTAACTCTGATAACAGCTCTGCTGATGAGCAGCACCACGTGGGCACAAGAAGAGATATTCAAAAAATTTGCCGACCACGAAGGGGTAACTACTATTTACATATCCAAGAAAATGCTCAATATGATAACCGATTACAGTAAAAGTTTAGGTTTCTTCGGTAACGGCAACATCAATATCAACAACATCCGCATTAACAACTTTCTTGGGAGAATTAGCAGCCTACAATGCTTATCATGTGAAGATGAAGACACCATAGACGAAATACGTAAGGAAATAGCTTACATCAAGGATGATGACGATTATGAACTTCTAATGAGCATTAAAGAAGATGACGAACAGCTCTCCATCTATACCAAAGAAGGGAAAAAAGAAAACCAGTATATTTTACTGTCCGACACACCTGACGAATTTAACTTTCTCCTGCTCAAAGGCGAAATTACACGGGAAGAGTTGCAAGACGCTCTTAAACCATTAACCTATTCCCCATAAAAATCCTCCAACAGAAATAAGTCATATAGAACAACGGAGTCAGTAAAGGATAACAGCATAACCTTCCGTACCAGCAGCGTACAGGACGGATTGCACAGAAGGATTTTAATCGCATAGTGCCGAATTTCAAAATTGAGGTGGAAGATCGGGAAACGGCCATCAAGNNNTACAGGACGGATTGCACAGAAGGATTTTAATCGCATAGTGCCGAATTTCAAAATTGAGGTGGAAGATCGGGAAACGGCCATCAAGGCATTGGAGGACTCAGTGCATGGGCTTTCTGCCCCTCTTTTGGAAACCATGACCATACGAAAGTATTGCACATATTACCGCATTGCCAATGAGGTGTATGAGGCTTATCACCGGAAACGGGGACTCAGGGAACGTATCCATACAGATCCGCAGGATGTTCCTGAAGAACTGCGTGATGTGGTCTATTACAAGCGGAAGAAGTTCGTGGATGTGACGGAAATGTACGACATTGACAATCCGGAAGACTTTATGCGATTTGCAACTGACCATTACGGAGAACTGGGCCTTTCACGTCTGAATATCTTTGCCTCAAACGACCGGCAACAGGGATGGAAAATTGTTGTTTCCAACAGTTATTCAGCCAATGCCGGATTGGCCATTGAAGTAGCGACATCCTTGTATAAGGCCGGGGCACCGCTGCTGATATATGATGCAGAGAAGCTCCTGAGAATTCTGCTCGAAGAGGATTATGTGCGTCTGGTTCCCGACTCATATCATAATTATATGGGCTATCAGGAAGAAGGCTTTGTCTACGAACTGCCGTGGGAATACGAGTGTTATGACGATGCTAATTCGGTTCTGACCAAAGAGCAATATCAGGCGATTGTCTCTATTGCCGAATGGCAGGATATAGAACGGATTTTCCTGTAAAACTATCCGACTGACCAGCTGAATTAATATTACCTTTGTAAAAATTATCACTCAAAATGCAGACAGTCATAAAGAAAATACTATCGGACAGGAAACGTTTCTTGTCGCTTCTTTTATTGGCAGACGAACAGGAAACTATGATTGACAAATATATCGGGAGAGGAGATATGTTTGTCATGTACACTCAAGATAGCGTCGCGATATGTTCTGCAATAGTTACTGATGAGGGAAACGGTATATGTGAGATAAAAAGTCTGGCCGTAGCTCCGGAATTTCAGCGGAAAGGCTATGGTAAAGAAATGACTGATTTTCTGAGCAAACATTATGCGGCCAAGTTCAACCTTATGACTGTAGGAACCGGAGACAGTATGCGTACAATATCATTTTATCGGAAATGCGGATTCCATTATTCCCATACTGTGCCGGATTTCTTTACCGTCAATTATGATCATCCTATTGAAGAGGACGGAAAAATACTGAAGAATATGCTCTATTTTCGCAAATATCTGACTTCTCAACAGGCAATATGCAAGAATGCCCGAACGGAAGAGTTGATTTTGTCCTTACTCAACCTTTGGAAAGAATCAGTAAAGGCAAGCCATCACTTCCTGACCGAATCCGATGTCCAAAATTTGATTCCTGATGTATGTCTTGTACTCAAATCAGTGGAAGACCTTGTTGTCCTGTATTATAAGAATGCCCCTGCAGGGTTCATCGGTATTGAAGACAAAAAGGTAGAGATGCTTTTCATTTTGCCAAATTATTTCGGTTGCGGTTTTGGAAAAAGGCTTATGGATATAGCCATCAGGGATTATGGCTGCATCTATGTCGATGTAAACGAACAGAATCCGAAAGCTAGAAACTTTTACTGGCATTTGGGCTTCCAAGAATATGAGCGGACCGCGTATGATGAGCAAGGACGTCCTTTCCCTATAATTAAAATGAAATTGCACATTCAGCAGTTGTCGCACATTGCTGGGAAGTGAAAAAGAGTTAGAAAAACAAGACAGAGACTGGAGCCAAGAGTATATCAGGTTATACAAAATCTGTTGATGGCATTTTAAGCGCGATAAACGATAT
>CASGEW010000070.1 GCA_949300615.1 uncultured Bacteroidales bacterium | reverse complement strand
TAATACTCTTTCATCCAGTTGTACTTAACGGCTCCTTCAAAATTAAATACATAATTGGGATAGTTGTCCAACAACCAAAGATTCCGTACCAACGTATTATAGACATACTTGTCAATAGTTGTACGGACATCCCAATTCCATTGTGTGTCCAAATGCGCATCCGCCACGAGATAAACCGTAGGCTTTTTTTCTTGTCCAGCCTCTTGGGCAGACAATCCTCCTGCTCCCATAATGAGGCAGATAGATGCTAATAATAATTTGTGTTTCATTGTGATGAGTTTTGTTGATTGCTTTTATCCCATAAAGGTAATATTTTTTATGGTTTACGCACATTTTCTGATATTTTTTTAGTCAATTCTTAAAAAAAAATATCATTTGATACAAAAAAGAGCACCGAGCTATTTTATCGTAGCTCGGTGCTCTTTTTCTCCCCATATCTTTCTTATTATAAAAACTCCTCAGAATAGTGTACTCCTGGCAACGCACGACAATTATACCGCGAAGCCATGATCTCTCCATAGGCTCCGGCCGAACGCAAGACGATCAGGTCTCCACGTTTAGTCCCGTTCAACTCCATGGCTTTCCCAAAACAGTCGGAGGATTCGCAAATAGGTCCTACGACATCGTATTGTTCGACGGGGGCATCTGAACTGATATTCTCTATTTTGTGATAGGCATCATACAAAGCCGGACGTATCAAATCGGTCATCCCGGCATCGACGATTACAAATTTCTTATTGATACCCTCTTTTACATAAAGGGTTTTGGTAACCAAACTGCCACATTGTGCCACCACCGAGCGCCCCAGTTCAAAGTGCAATTCCTGCTTCGGGCGTAATTTCAAATGTTTTTTGAACGTAGCAAAATAAGAGGCAAAATCGGGTATGGGTTTTCTGTTGGGATGCCCATAATCGATTCCCAATCCACCTCCGACATTAATCGTATCGACAATCAACATCCTTCGGTAAAGACTTTCTTGTATTTCATTGATACGGACACACAAGCCTTTAAAAACATCCATATCCGTAATTTGGGAACCGATATGGAAATGCAATCCGATTAACTGAACATGGGGTAAGGAAGATATCTTGTCCAATACAACATCCAGTTGAGGAAGGTTTATTCCGAATTTATTTTCATTCAATCCGGTAGTGATTTTATGATGTGTATGGGCATCGACATTTGGATTCAACCGCAAAGCTACCCGAGCCTTTTTATTCTTGGCCCCTGCCAGTTCGTTGATCACTTCCAATTCTGGGATGGATTCTACATTAAAACAGAATATCTCGCTATCTAATCCTAAATTAATCTCCCAATCAGCTTTTCCCACACCGGCAAAGACTATTTTCCCGGCCGGGAAACCAGCTTTCAGTGCGGCATTAATCTCTCCACCACTGACACAATCGGCTCCGAACCCGTTTTCCCGAATGATGGTGAGCAATTTTTCGTTTGCATTGGCTTTTACGGCATAATGCACGTGATAATTGTATTTGGACGACTCTTTTTTCAATTCAGCCAACGTTGCACGAAGCAAATCCGTATCGTAATAGTAAAACGGCGTGACCAAATTTTTCATTTTTTCTACGGGAAATTTTCCTTTCATATAGTAAGTGTTTATTCGTTTTCAAAAAAACGGACACCTGCAAACCTCGGGAGTATTCTCCTTACATTGGCAGATATCCGTTTCGGGCCAGATTATTCAAACAACGATGCGCTCAACGCTTGCAACGCAGCCTTTTTGTCTTCGCTCTTTACCAAGAATGAAATATTGTAATTGCTACCTCCATACGAGATCATACGTACCGGAATGTTACGCAATGCTTCTACGGCTTTGGATTCAAAGCCTACGTTACTCCATTCCATATCTCCGACAACGCAGATGATAACCATATCTTTATCTACTGTTACGGTACCGAATTTTTTCAGATCGTCGAGTATCTCCGTCAAGTGTTTGGTATTGTCAATAGTAACGGATACACCTACTTCGGAGGTGGTTACCATGTCGATAGCGGTCTGATAGCTTTCAAAAATCTCGAATACTTTACGCAAGAAACCGTAAGCCAACAGCATCCGACCAGATTTTATCTTAATGGCGGTAATGCCGTCTTTGGCCGCTACGGCCTTGATTTTACTGCTTTCGGTCTGGTTATAAATCAACGTACCGGGAGCTTCGGGTTCCATCGTGTTGAGCAAACGAACCGGAATATTATTCAACTTGGCCGGAAGGATACAAGTGGGATGAAGAATCTTGGCTCCGAAATATGCCAGCTCGGCGGCTTCTTCAAAATGCAAGTTTCTGACTGGCTTGGTATTGTCCACATAACGGGGATCGTTATTGTGCATGCCGTCTATATCCGTCCATATCTGGATTTCATCGGCCATAATAGCAGCGCCAATCAGTGATGCGGAATAGTCGCTTCCGCCCCGTTGCAGGTTGTCGATCTCTCCATAAGCATTACGACAGATAAATCCTTGCGTGATATAGATGGTTGCATCGGGTTTTGCTGCCAACTGTGCAGATAATTTTTCTTTGATATAAACCGGATCGGGCTCCGCATTGCGGTCGGTACGCATAAATTCAAGCGCCGGAAGTAGTTCTGACTTGACACCCGTCTCGTTCAAATACAGATTTACCATGGCAGTTGACATCAGTTCGCCTTGCGCCAGTACAACCTTTTCTTCAAACATAGTAAAGAGGTCTTTGGTAAAAGAGCGGATATAATCAAAATGAGATTTTACGATTTCAGCTGCTTTCTGTTTATATGTTTCGGTTGAATAGAGCTCGTCAATGACCTTCATGTATTTTTTTTCGAGGGCATTGATCGTTTCGTTTGCGCCATCGGAATTTTTCTTATACAGATAATCCGATATTTCTACCAGGGTGTTCGTCGTTCCGGACATAGCCGAAAGTACGACGATTTTCTGTTCCCCATCGCAAATCAATTTGGCCACGTCTTTCATTCTCTGTGCTGAACCCACAGATGTTCCACCAAACTTTAAAACTTTCATTTTTCGTTCTACTGTTAAATTATTTGTATAATATATTACCCTCTTCTCGGGCTGTTGTTTATTCCTAATTATTTTCTTCAACTTCGTGCAGATGACGGTTTTCGCACTTCAACAATCTTCCGGGAAACTCTTTTACCAGATGATGATTGTGCGTGGTCATAATCACAGCCGTGCCCGTACGACAAATGTTATGGAGCAAGGCAACAATGGTACGCCCGGTTTCGGGATCGAGATTGCCCGTAGGTTCGTCTGCCAATATCAACTGTGGGGCGTTAAGCAACGACCGTGCTATAACGATACGTTGTTGTTCGCCTCCCGAGAGCTCGTGGGGCATTTTATATGCCTTGGTATGCATTCCTACCTGATGCAAAACTTCATCGATACGGTCTGCAATCTCCTGTTTACGCGTCCATCCCGTCGCTTTCAATACGAATTGCAAGTTCTCAAAAACAGAACGATCGGTCAGCAACTGAAAATCTTGAAAAACGACACCTATTTTACGGCGTAAATAGGGTATCTCCCTTCGTTTCAACCGTTTGATATCATAATCCAATACCGAGGCTTCTCCATCGGATATGGGTATTTCTCCGTATATCGTTTTCAGAAGGCTACTTTTCCCTGATCCTACTTTACCGATAAAATAGACAAACTCGCCGGCATAAAGCTTCATGTTTACATCGCGTAAAACAATCTGCTCCTGACGGCAAATCTCTACATTCTCGTAATGTATCAGCAGTTGTTCTCCCATAATCGATCGTATTACAAATTATATCTCTTTTTTATTTCTGCGGCTATATCATCAATACCGTATCCGGACAGAGACAAGAATCGTTGCAACGAAACGACGATCTCTGCCGCTGTGGCTACGGGCTGCTCTGTGGATGCCAATTCGGATACCTGCCGTTTTATATCTTCAACAACTACCGAGGCTTTCGGTTTTTCATCAGAGGCGACCTGTTTTTGCAACGATTTCAACAAAAGGAGGTCTTCCCGGTTTACTTCGTCAAAACAGGTGTCGCTACCGGTATGGCAAACCGGGCCGACCGGACGAACTTCTATCAGAAGCGTATCGTTGTCGCAATCCACTTTTACCGACTCTACGTATAAAAAGTTTCCACTGGTTTCGCCCTTGGTCCACAACCTATTTTTCGTACGGCTGAAAAAGGTTACTTTCCCAGTCTCTTGTGTCTTTTCCCAGGCCGGCTCGTTCATAAAACCCAGCATCAACACTTTTGCCGTGCGGCTATCCTGTATAATGGCCGGGACAAGCCCGCCCATTTTTTCAAAATCTATTTTCATCTCCTTTTCGCTTACAATCTTACACATACACCCTCGGTGGCAAGGTATGTTTTCAAATCGTGTATATCTATTTCTCCGAAATGGAATACGCTGGCCGCCAACGCGGCATCGGCATTCCCTTGCAAAAATGCGTCCCTGAAATGTTCTCGCTTGCCAGCGCCTCCCGAAGCAATGACCGGAATGTTCAGGTCTTGGCTCAGACGATTTAAGGCGTCGTTGGCATAACCGTCTTTCACCCCGTCGTGCGTCATACTGGTAAACAGTATCTCTCCGGCGCCTCTCTCTTGTGCCTCTTTGGCCCAGGAGAAGAGATCACGATCGGTCGGTACGCGCCCCCCGTTCAGGTAGCAACGCCACATATCCGGTTCAAAGTTAGCATCTATTGCGACAACACAAACCTGACAACCGAAATTTTTTGCGATTTCTTCTATTAAATTCGGATTACGGATGGCAGCTGAATTAATCGAGACCTTATCGGCCCCGGCACTCAACAAGCGATCGACATCCTTCATTTCATTGATCCCTCCGCCTACGGTAAAGGGGATACTGACTTGGGCCGCCACTTTCTTTACCAATTCGGTAAATGTCTTACGTCCCTCGTGCGAAGCGGTAATGTCCAGATAAACCAACTCATCGGCCCCCTGATCACTATAACATTTTCCCAACTCTACCGGATCGCCGGCTGAACGAAAATTGATAAAATTCACGCCTTTTACCGTTTCGCCGTCTTTGACATCCAAACAGGGTATAATTCTTTTTGCTAACATAATAGTCTCTTAATTACTTGCAAAACGTTGTAAATCGGACAGTTTTATTTTCCCCTCATATATGGCTTTTCCGAAAATCACGGCCGGGATACCGGCTTGTTCCAACGCTTCGATATCGTCTATTCGGCTGACACCTCCGCTGGCTATCAGATAAATATCGGGAAACTGCTGCATAATCTCCCGATACAAGTCGATAGAGGGGCCCTGTAACATCCCGTCTTTGCAAATATCGGTGGTAATGACTTTCTTTATGCCCTTTTCTACATATCCGGAAATAAAGGGTTCTAATTCTATCTCCGATTTTTCCAGCCAACCGCTAACGGCTATTTTCCGGTCTTTGACATCTGCTCCCAGAATAATCTTGTCCGAGCCATATTTTTCAATCCACGAAACAAACAGTTCTGGATTCTTTACCGCGATACTGCCTCCGGTAATCATTTGCGCTCCACACTCAAACGCAATGTCTAAATCTTTATTCGTTTTCAGGCCCCCTCCGAAATCGATGACCAATGAGGTACGGGTAGCCAAACGTTCCAATACGTTGTAATTGACAATATGCTGCGCTTTTGCTCCATCCAGATCTACTACATGAAGACGTGTAATGCCATTGTCCTCAAAAGCCTTTGCCACCTCTACCGGATCGTTGTTATAAACCGTTTTCTGGTTATAATCTCCTTGCGAGAGCCTTACGCATTTTCCCTCTATAATATCTATGGCGGGTATAATCTCAATCATAGCGACAAAAAATGGTTTAATATCCGTTCGCCTACCTTTCCGCTCTTTTCGATATGGAACTGGGTAGCGTAAAAATTATCTTTGTGCAAGGCGGCACTGAACGGAGTGATGTAATCGGTAACGGCTGTTGTATTTTCGGTTACCGGGACATAATAACTGTGTACGAAATAAACGAAAGATTTTTCTAAATCTGCCGGGAACATGGCAGAATCCAACCGCTCTATCGTATTCCATCCCATGTGGGGGACTTTCCGTTCCTGCGGGGTCGGGACAAACCGCTTTACTTCGGCATCGAAAATATTCAGACAATCTACATCGCCCTCTTCGGAATGGCGGCACATCAACTGCATACCGATACAGATACCCAAAACCGGTTGGCGCAACCCCTTGATCAACTCGTCCAATCGATGCTCTTTTAAATAGTGCATGGTAGAAGCGGCCTCGCCCACTCCCGGGAAAATTACTTTGTCTGCCCCTTGCAGCGTATCCTTGTCATTGGTAATGACAGGTGTTACTCCCACCCGTTTCAAGGCATTTTCTACGGAATAAATATTACCGGCATTATATTTTACAATAGCTACTT
This sequence comes from uncultured Bacteroidales bacterium, assembly GCA_949300615.1. Classification (GTDB taxonomy): domain Bacteria; phylum Bacteroidota; class Bacteroidia; order Bacteroidales; family CHK158-818; genus Gallibacteroides. The sequence goes on along the minus strand of CASGEW010000070.1, from coordinate 4,475 downwards.
GCATCACAACGTTTTACTGGTTCAACAACTCTTCTATCTTTTTAACCATCGAAGCAAACTCGGCTTCGTCGTACAAACGGGTCAGCATGACAATCTTTCCATCCTTATCAATAATCACATTACGGGTAATACCGGCCTTTCGGTCGGCATATTTAGCAAAAATATCGGCATTCGGATCCAAACCGATCGGATAGGTTATACCCGTTTCCTTGGCAAAATCCACCACCGTTTGTAACGGTTCATCGCGGTCGATAGCCCACAGAACGAATTGATCGTTCTCCTTGTTTTTCTGCCATATATCCTTTTCTATAAAGGGCATTTCTTTGCGACATACGCCACACCAACTGGCTGTAAATTGAAGCATCACCACTTTCCCCCGACACGAAGACAAAGTTACTTTTTCGCCAGTGGTTAATTCCATTGTAAAGTCAGGAGCCATATCCCCTACTTTTACCAAATAACCCCGATCATCGGGCACGGGCGAATCTACCGTTTCCGATTTCGTGGACTGTTCCGGTTGCGGGGACGTCGGTTTTGAGGTACAGGCAACCAGACACCAAGAGAGAGCGAATATTATAACCGATTTACTCATGACTAATTAAATACTACCGTTTTATTTTTATATACCAAAATCTTCCGATCAATATGTTTTTCTACCGCCCGCGAAAGAACGATTTTTTCCAAATCCTGTCCTTTATGAACCAACGCATCAACTGAATCCTTATGCGAAATACGCACAATATCCTGTTCTATAATGGGTCCGGCATCCAGTTCAGTGGTTACATAATGGCTGGTGGCTCCTATCAATTTAACTCCACGGGCAAATGCTGCATGATAGGGTTTTGCACCCATAAATGCGGGAAGAGACGAATGGTGGATATTGATTATCTTATTGGGATATTTTTCTATGAACTCCGGCGAAATAATTTGCATATAGCGGGCCAAAACAATAAAATCTATCCGGTTCTTTTTCAGCAAATCCAATTCAGCAGCCTCTTGCTGTTCTTTGTTCTCCTTGTTTACCGGAACAACATGGTATGGTATATCGAAACGCCGGGCGACATTTTCCAGATCGGGATGGTTACTGATAATCAAAGGAATATCCACATTCCATTCGCCGGCGGTATAACGGGCCAACATATCGTACAAACAATGGGACATCTTCGATACAAAAATCGCCATACGCGGTCTGTAATTATTGAAATAGAGACTAAAACTCATCTGATACTTTTGCGCATACAGGGTGGCAAAATAGTCTCGTATTTGATCATGCGGTATGACAAAATGGGAGAGGTCCCACTCTATACGCATAAAAAAGATATGTTCTACTTTATCTACATGCTGATCCAGATAAAGGATATTTCCACCATTGACATGGATAAAATCGGTTACTACCGCAATAATTCCCGGTTGGTCGGGGCAGTGCATTAAAAGAATTGCATTCGTATTTGGTGCCGAAACGTGCTGTTCTGACATATTTAGTTTATTTTGAGGTGCAAATATAGCAAAACAAAAGAAATTTTTTATTATATACCGGGCTTTTATAATGAGATCGTCTTTTTTTATGACTATTTGACAGCCCCACTCAACAACGCGATCTTTGCAAAGTTTCCTGCATTTACAAAAATTTGATTTAACTTCGGTATGGTCCATTGAAAACACGGATTCTATATTTATTCCTGCTCCCGCCTTTCGCTATCTTTGAAGAAGATAGGAGGCGACTCGGCAGATCCAAATTTGAAAACACGGTTTTCATTTGTCTCTACTCTCGCCTTTCACTATCTTTGCCCCCCAGAAAAAAAAAATTACGATATATGGGACAAAACGATACAGTAATTTCCATACAAAATGCGGTACCCCGTTTAGAAACCTTTCGCTTCAAAGAACCGATCAACTGGACAATTCGCCAAGGGGAACATTGGGCAGTTATCGGACGTAACGGCGCAGGGAAAACCCTTCTGACCGACATCTTGCGTGAAAAATATGCCCTGAAAGAGGGTGAAATCATACTACCCCAAGGAGGGAAAATATCAGAACAGATCAAATCTATCGCATTCAAAGACATCTACTCTTTGGTCGATTGCAAAAATACTTATTACCAACAACGGTGGCACGCTACGGAAACGGACGAAATTCCGACCGTATTGGAGGCTCTCCAACAAAGCTCAAACGACATCTCTTCCATACAAGCATTTTTCGACAAGTTCGGTATCGGAAACTTACTGCACAAAAAAGTCATTTTTCTGTCGAGCGGCGAATTACGCAAATTTCTGATTGTAAAGGTTCTTCTAAGCAATCCCCGCATTTTGATTCTGGACAATCCGTTCATCGGGCTGGATGCTTCCTCTCGGGAACTATTGAACGAGTTGCTGGAACAGATGGCCTCTATCAACGGACTGCAAATTATTTTATTACTGTCCAATCCTTCCGATATCCCCGGTATGATTACCCATATCTTACCCGTACAAGAAAAGCGTTTGTTACCAACCATCGTTCGACATGAAAATCAGATGGAAGAAGAAATTATACCCGAACTTTTCTCCCTGCCGACAACCCTACCGGAACTACCTCTGCAAAATACCGAAACGCCACGACATAGCGTTACCATGCGGATGGAGAATGTAACCATCCGATACGGTAGCCGAACCATTCTGGATAACCTGAACTGGGAGATAAAAGCCGGTGAGAAATGGGCTTTGTTGGGACAAAACGGTGCCGGGAAATCTACCCTGCTCAGTTTGGTCTATGCCGACAATCCCCAATCTTACGCCAATACAATTTATCTATTCGACAAAAAGCGGGGCTCCGGCGAAAGTATCTGGGAAATCAAAAAACGTATCGGATATGTATCGCCCGAAATGCATCTTTACTACATGGAAAACGTCCCGTGCATCGACATTGTAGGTTCCGGATTTTTCGACTCGGTAGGCCTCTACCGCAAATGCCATGCCGACCAACGGCAACAAGCTATCAGATGGATGGAAGTTTTCGGCATCGAACACTTAGCCGAGAGATCGTTTCTTTCCCTCTCTTCGGGAGAACAACGATTGGCTCTTCTGGCACGGGCATTCGTAAAAGAACCTGACCTGCTTATTCTGGACGAACCTTTGCACGGATTGGATCATACCAATAAACAACTGGCCAGAAAAGTAATCGAGCAATATTGCCAGATACCGAAAAAAAGTTTGATCTATGTTACTCATTACCTACATGAGATTCCTTCGTGTGTTACCCAACGGTTTGAACTGAAAAAGACGAAAGAGTAAAAAAATCATCCCCAAACAGAGTCCCAACAACAGGAAACGAAGAGCATTCCATCAATATTACCCCTTGCCTATTCCGTTTTCTGCTGATATATCTTATACCCGATAGCCGCAACCGTGATAGAAACAAGCGGGCTGAGTAAATTGAAAAAACAATATGGCAAATAAACCAGCGTAGGTACGCCCAATACGGTAGCTTGCGTCATTCCGCAGGTATTCCAAGGAATCAACGGAGAGGTTACGGTTACGGCATCTTCGACGGTACGACTTAACAGTCGCGATTCGAGACCCAATTTGCGGTATAACTCTTTAAACATATTCCCTGTCAAGATAATCGACAGATATTGGTCGGCCGTACAAAGGTTGAAAAACAATCCCGACGATACGGTAGAGGCCACCGCTCCGGTACGACCCCTGACCCACTTCAAAATTACCGAGGTGATACTTTGCAACATCCCGCTACCTGTCATTACGCCACCGAAACACATGGCACAAATGATCAACCAGATGGTATTGAGCATACCTCCCATCCCGGATGTCGAAACCAAATCGTTCAACTCAACGCTTCCCGTATCAATATTCGTATTGCCATAAAGGGAAATCATCAAACCTTTGAATTTGGTGGCAAAATCCAGGACATCCGTCCCCACGATCTGAGGTAACAGATGTGGTTGAAATACAATCAAAAATACACCCGCCAATATCGAAGAAAGAAACAACGTAATCACCGAAGGCAACCGGAACGCAATCATGACGCCCGTAACTACGGGAACGACCAACAACCACGGAGTAATATGGAAGGTATCCTTTAACGAAGCAGCAAACTGGTGTATATGTTCAGACGAGGCAGTATGATAATTCAACCCTGCTACCGTAAAAATAACCAATGTTATCAACAAGGAAGGAACCGTAGTAATCAACATATACCGGATATGAGTAAACAACGGCGTCCCGGTAGTAGAAGAGGCTAACACGGTGGTATCCGACAACGGAGATATCTTATCCCCAAAATAAGATCCGGAGATGATGGCTCTCGAACCTGTGCTATCTCAAAATATCATACAATCGCAAATACCTATTAATAACCAGCTTATTACAATCATAATTAAATCCAAATATTATTGAATATCGCTCGCTATTTCAATTTTTGGGTGTATATTTGGGTGCAGAATTTCAAATACACCCACTCATGAACATCAAACGAAACATCAT
>CASGEW010000069.1 GCA_949300615.1 uncultured Bacteroidales bacterium | reverse complement strand
GTTCTGGATAACGGCCCCCTTCATGGCATTGCGCTTCATAATGGCCGGAAACGAATAGAGCGTGGCATACACACCGTGGTTGGTATGGATACCGGCCGAGAAGATGCTGTCGAAACAGATGGATTGACGGGCAAGGCTATCCAGGAAAGGAGTCAGGTTTTCGGTATTTCCGTAACGCGCCATAAAATCGGCCGACATCGACTCCATAAACACCAACACCACGTTGGGACGAATCACCGTATCCGATGCCGCCACGTGCCGGACAAATCCTCGCTCTTCGATATCTTCGTTCTCTATCCTCAACGCCTTCTTCGTATAGGCCAAGGCTTCGGCCTCGTCCATGAATCGGATATACTGGTTCTCCTTCTTAGAGGCCTCCAAGGTGCTGCGCAACAGATTGAATGCGGGATTTATCCCCAACTGGTTCAAAAACGGATTACCACAATAATAGGCCGCACTTACCTTTATCGGGTTATACCCCATACGCCCCCGGATACCGAAAAGGCAAAGCCCGACGAACAGGCAGGCCATCACCAAGATACCGCCCCGCTGTTTGAGGTCCGGCACATCGAATTTGTCATAAACCGCTTTTCGACAGGCCCGGACAGCAATCAAGACAAAAAGGGCTGTCGCCACCAGGAACAGGACGATGGACGAATAATAGGAACTTTCCGAAAACATCATGCCCAGCGTAGTGCCTCCGTACGACATCCAATTGAAGATGGAGGCATTCAGGTGCTTGAAAAAGTAGGCGAAATAGGGAATGTCTGCCGCACTGATCAAAAACAGCCAGGTGTAAAAAAAGATAAACCAGCCGTTGACAATCCGGAAAAAGGTACGGCTACCGTAGTTGAACAGCGCCGCCACCGACACGGCCAACAAGGGAAGCAACAGCACGTAGCAGGCCACCACGTTATCGAACCAAATCCCGCGCAGGAAAGCCACCGCCGGGACTGCCTCTGGGTCGGTCTCTCCCGACACATAGACATATCCCTTGAAAAACAAAACCAACCGGAAAAGCGACAACAACAGCAATCCCGCTACATGAACGGTAACCAAATAACGAAAAGCCCGCCAAAAATTTCTCATGCCGATATATTTTTACAGATTCCGCGGCCACACATCCAGCCACAAAAATAATCCCCTGACAAATAAATCATTTATCAGGGGACAAATGTAAAAAAATATCCTTTATCGACCATATCCAACTCCGAACAAGAGCCGTAACGAATCTCTCCCGACGGAAAGAGTACAACGCTACGGCTATTTTCTAAACCGTATCATACCTGCGGTCTCTTCGATGCACTTGTCGATATCTATCGCAGGGCTCGGGTTCTTCGGGCGAGGATACTCTTTCGGATCATAGTAATACTCTAACTGTACCAAGGTATGGTTGTCGGGATGATAAAACCAAACCACCTCGCATCGAGAAAACACATCCAAATCCCGAATTGTTATGCCTCCCATTTTTCTTAACCGTTTCATATCAAGCGGAAAATGTCCTGCATAATCTGTCCCGAACTTTTCTTGTGCATATTTTTTATCGTAACGCAGAGCTTTTCGTCCGGACGATGTCAAGGTATCGACCCAACCTTTGCATGTAGCAGGAAAACCATTTTCCAATGAATCGGGGCAGAAACTGTACAACACTACCACCCGATTGTCTTTTGAAACAATTCGGTAACTCAGATCGGTTACATGATTGAAATTGAGGTCGAATTTTTCATTTATACTCTGTTTGGTCCAACCCTCTTCGGGAAAAGTTATCTCCATATTGTATTTGTCAGACCTCATCAAATCTACCATCGATTGCAAATAGGCAGCTCTTACAAACGCAAAACCTTCCAAACTCCGGAACGGATATTTACGCAAATCGACCTGCGAATACACCGGCAAACTTAAAAACAGCCATACCAGAAAAATGCCGCTTTTTACCACTGCCGACAGATGTTTGTTTTTTTCCAGCCTGTTCATAATAATCTTATTTTAAGATATTAGCTTCCTCTCGAAGGATTTTCTCCTCCTTTTTATCAGGCAGATCGGTTTTTTCTTTAAAGCGTATCATGCCCGCGGTCTCCTTGATATACTTGTCTATATCCATCGCAGGATGGGATTTGACAAAATAACGGGGATACTCATCCGGAATATAGTAATACTCCAAATAAACCAGGGTATTGTTGTTTTCGGGATGATAAAACCAAACTATCTCGCACCGGGAATATACATCCAAATTACGAATACCTCCAAAACCCTTGGCTTTCAACTCTTCTACATTATAAGGATACTGTCCGGCATATTCCGTCCCGAACTTTTCCAGTGCATATTCCTTATCGTAGCAGAAAATTTTTCGTTCGGACAACGTATCGGCCCGTCCCGTTCTCCTGTAATAATCTACGTAATTACCTTCTTTCCACGAGCACGAATCTTCCTCGTGCCAAGCAAAATAGAGTATCACGACCCGATTGTCTTCGGAAACAATCCGATAACTTGAACAGATCACATCATTTAATTTGAGGTCAAAATCTACATTTATGCTCTGTTTTGTCCAACCCTCCTCGGGAAAGTTTACCTCCAAGTTGTATCTATCAGACCTCATTAAATTCAATACTGTATCCAAATAAATACGCCTCGACTCCAAACCAGACTCCAAACTGTAAAACGGATATTTACGCTGATTGTCCTGCGAACATACCGGCAAACTTAAAAACAGCCATACCAGAAAGATACCGCTTTTTACCACTGCCGACAGATATTTGTTTTTCCCCTGCCTGTTCATACCTTGACTTATATTAGATGTTATTACCGACAAAGATTTTCCCCTTTATATGCCAATCCCGCCTTTTAGCCATCTCCCCTCTCATCATTTTTCCGGATGAAATCACAACATCCTCGCCATCGGGCGTAATATAAAAAATTATTTTTATATTACAAAATATTATCAAACAAATTTTATCTCCCGCAATAAAATTCCGGAACCCTATTTCATAATTTGTTTAAACATCGGCAGATTATTGCTATTTAGCAGAAGCCGGAGATATGTAATGTCGTTTTTTTAGTGTATTTTTGCGACTCAATATAAGGGAAAAGATGTTTCATATTAAACGGTTAAATCTATTTATATTACAAACCTTCCTGCCGGTTTTCCTGATGACGTTCTTCGTCTCGCTGTTCATCGTCCTGATGCAGTTTATCTGGGTATATGCCGACGATATGATTGGCAAGGGGTTGGACATTGCCGTCCTGGCCGAACTCTTTTTCTACGTAGCTCTGACGCTGGTACCTACCGCCCTGCCGCTGGCCCTGTTGCTGGCCTCGCTCATCGCCTTCGGAAATCTGGGCGAAAGGCTGGAACTGCTCTCGATGAAAGCTGCGGGAGTATCGCTGTTCCAAATCATGAAACCGCTCATCATCTTCGTGCTCTTCGTAACGGTAGGGGCATTTTTCTTCCAAAACAACATCATGCCCATCGCCAAAGTAAAGATGAACGTCATGATGATATCCCTGCACCAGAAATCACCCGAGCTGGACATTCCGGAAGGGACGTTCTACGACGAAATAAGCGGATACAACCTCTTTGTACAGAAAAAGAACCGAAAGACCGGCATGATGTACAACATGATGATTTACGACAACTCGAAAGGGTTTAACAACGTGGCCGTCATTGTTGCCGACTCCGGGAAGCTAAAATTCACAGATGACAAGAAATACCTCTACCTGACACTCTACAACGGCGAAACATTCCAAAACGAAGAGAGCAGTAACGTCCGTCAGAATACGGGAGGTTACCGGCGCGAGACATTCACCCTGAAAGAGATGCTCCGGGAGTTTGACGCCAATTTCAACCGAATGGACGAATCGATCCTGCAAGACCACTACTCCGGGAAAAACATCCGGGAGTTGAAACAGTCGGCCGATTCGCTCTCCTTACAAATGGACAGTCTGGGGGCCGAATATGGCAAATCGTTGCAGAAAACCGGATTCTTCAACATCTACCGGGCCGGCGGCGGTGCTACTGAAAAATACGACACCCTGGCCATAGAACGCATGAAGCCTATCAACATCGACAGCCTGTACAATACGCTCAACAGCCAGAAAAGACAATCGATGGTAGAACGGGCCATCTCCCGGGCAAACAAACAAAAAGAGGAGTACGAAGCCAAAAGTTACGGCGTCAAGGACCAGAAAAAGAACATCCGCCGGCACATCGTCGAGATGCACCGCAAGTTCACCCTGTCGTTCGCCTGTCTGGTATTCTTCTTCATCGGAGCGCCGCTGGGGGCCATCATCCGCAAAGGGGGATTGGGAATGCCCGTGGTGGTATCAATCGTCTTCTACATCATCTATTATATCATCGACAACTCCGGCTATAAAATGTCGAGAGACGGCGTGTGGACATCGTGGAGCGGGGTATGGCTCAGTTCGTTCGCACTGTTACCTATCGGCATATTCCTGACATACAAGGCGGTAAACGACTCGGACGTATTCAATGCCGACGCCTATTTCAACCTGCTGAAAAAGCTGTTCGGACGCCAACAGAAACGGGAGATTACCCTCAAAGAGGTAATCATCAACGAGGTAGATACGGCCGTAGCACTGGACAAAATAGAAAAGTTGTCGGCCTCCTGCACCGAGATCGTAAAGCAAATGTCCAACAAAAAGAACCGAGGGTTTCTGGCCTACTGGCTCAAAGGATTCGACACCGAAGCGCTGCAAAAAACCGCCGAACAGTTGGAGCAAACGGTTGAATACGTCTCGAACTCGCGGGACAAATATGCCATTATGAAACTGGCTGAGTACCCTATACTGAGTGTCGATTTCTTTTACCATCCGGTAAAGGAGCGGAGAGATGCCATTATTTTCATGGTGTTGTTGCCTATCTCCATCCCGGTATATATGATAGGGCATTGGCGGTTAAAGAAACTATACCAGCGGTTGCAACAGATTATCGCCTACAACAACGAACTACGTGCTATTCTGGAAAATGAAAAACAAAAAAAATAAATTCCTGCCGTCTTAAAACGGCAGGCTGAAACCCAAAAAGTTATGAGTGAGATTAAATTAAACTCTATTGAAGAAGCCATTGACGATTTTCGCGAAGGGAAATTCATCATCGTAGTAGATGACGAAGACCGTGAAAACGAAGGCGACTTTATCATCGCAGCAGAAAAAATCACACCGGAGAAGGTGAATTTCATGCTCACCAACGGACGGGGCGTGTTGTGCGCTCCCATCACCGAAGAACGTTGTAAAGAGCTCGATCTGGATATGCAGGTAGAGACCAACACCTCCATACACGAAACTCCGTTTACCGTTACCGTGGACAAACTGGGAGGAGGTTGTACTACGGGGGTTTCCATGTTTGACCGGGCTGAAACGATCAAAGCCCTGGCCAACCCTCAAACGTTACCTACCGATCTGGGACGTCCCGGACACGTCAACCCATTGCGCGCCCGCTCACGGGGAGTACTGCGCCGGGCCGGACATACCGAAGCAGCCGTCGATCTGGCTCGTCTGGCCGGGCTCTACCCGGCAGGGGCTCTGATTGAAATCATCAACGAAGACGGTACAATGGCCCGCCTGCCGCAGTTGATGAAGGTTTCCCAGAAGTTCGGTATCAAAATCATTTCCATAAAAGACCTGATAGCCTACCGCTTGCGGCAGGAATCGATCATAGAGCGGGGCGAAGAGGTCGATATGCCCACCGCATACGGTCATTTCCGGTTGATCCCCTTCCTGCAAAAGTCCAACGGACTGGAACACATCGCCCTGATAAAAGGTGAATGGGACGAAGACGAAGCCGTGCTGGTACGGGTACACTCGTCGTGTATGACGGGCGATATTTTCGGATCGATGCGATGCGAATGTGGCGAACAACTGCATCGTGCCATGAAAGCAATCGAAAAAGAGGGCAAAGGCGTTATCGTCTATATGAACCAGGAAGGTCGCGGAATCGGGTTGATGAACAAGATAAAAGCCTATAAGTTACAGGAGGAGGGCTACGACACGGTAGATGCCAACCTGCATTTGGGTTTCAAAGCCGACGAACGCGACTACGGTGTGGGAGCCAGTATCCTGCACGAGCTGGGCGTCCGTAAGATGCGCCTGATGACCAACAACCCCATCAAGCGGATCGGATTGGAAGGATACGGGTTGAAAATTGTGGAAAACGTTCCCATCGAGGTGGAAGTAAACCCCTACAATATGCGTTACATGAAAACCAAAAAAGAGAAGATGGGACACAACCTGCACAACATCAAATAGACCAGACCATACAACAGAAAAAGCCGGCGATAACAAATTTATCGCCGGCTTTTTCTGTTGTAACCCTCTATTACTGGTCTAACAAATAGGTCTTGAAGACCTCGAAATTGGCCGGAAGCTCCACGCTCTGTTTCTTTCCGTTCATAAAAGCCTTCAGCGTATCGGGGATAACTACCTTTTTCCCGATAACGGACTCTACCGTATCCAAGAACTTGGCCGGATGCGCCGTTTCGAGAAAGACTCCCGTTTCGTCGGCTTGCAGGCCATCTTCCAACGCCTGATAACCGCAAGCTCCATGAGGATCGAGCAAATAACCGGATGTTTGATACACGGACGAGAGGGTCTGCCGTATCTGCTGATCGGAGTAACTGGCCCCGCTTATTTCGGCACAAATGGCCTCGTGCGAATCGCCGTACAGATCGAGGATACGGGCAAAGTTACTGGGAGCTCCCACATCCATCGCATTGGCGATCGTAGCTACCGAGGGACGCGGCTCGTATTGGCCCGTCTGCAAATATTGCAGGAAAACATCGTTGCGGTTGTTGGCCGCAATAAACCGTTTCACGGGTAACCCCATCCGTTTGGCAAACAACCCGGCCGTCAGATTCCCGAAATTGCCGCTCGGCACGCAAAAGACCAGATTGTCGCCCTTGCCCTGGCGCAGCATCTGGGCATACGCATAGAAATAATAGAACGATTGGGGCAGGAAGCGGGCAACGTTGATCGAGTTGGCCGAAGTCAGATTCATCGCAACATTCAGATCGGCATCCATAAAAGCCGATTTCACCAACGCCTGGCAATCGTCGAACGTACCGTTTATCTCCAACGCCGTGATATTACGTCCCAAGGTGGTAAACTGCTTCTCCTGTATCGTGCTGACCTTACCTTTGGGATAGAGTACATACACATGGATCCCTTGAACACCCAGGAAACCGTTGGCTACGGCGCTTCCCGTATCGCCGGAGGTGGCTACCAGCACATCGACCTGCTCGCGACGCTCCTTGCCGATGAAATAACCGAGCAACCGGGCCATAAAGCGTGCACCCACATCCTTGAAGGCGGCCGTAGGGCCGTGAAAAAGTTCGAGGGAATAGATCCGGTCGGTAACCGGTACTACCGGTGCATCGAAATTCAAGGCATCATATACCAACGCCTTCAACGCATCGGCCTCTACATCTTCACCAAAAAACGCACCGGCAATGATAAACGATATCTCTTGAAAAGACATCTCCGAAATGTTGTGGAAAAAGGCCTTCGGCAACTGCCGGATAACCGAAGGCATGAACAATCCCTTGTCAGAAGCCAATCCTTTGATAACGGCCTCCTTCAAACTTACCTCTTTGGCTTTTTTATTGGTACTGTAATATAGCATAATCGTGATTATTTATGGTCCTGGCGGAAAAATTCGCGAATGAACTGATCGTCCGACATCAGTCCGTAAACGCCTTTTTCCGCACTTATTTCGTCATATAATTGAACAGCGTCGGCCTCATTCCCCGGTTTGTAGATTACAAACGGTACGGGAGCTGCCGTATGGGTCTTGATACGACAAGGGGTGGGATGATCGGGCAATACGGCTATCGCCACCGGCTCGTCCATAGTTGAGACGGCCTCTATCAACGGCTTTACGATGCGATGATCCAGGTACTCGATCGTCTTTATCTTCAAGGCTACATCCCCTTCGTGTCCCGCCTCGTCGCTGGCTTCGATATGCAAATAGACAAAATCATCGGTTTTCAGGGCTTCGATAGCCGCAGCCACCTTCCCCTCATAGTTGGTGTCATACAAGCCGGTAGCCCCCTCTACCTCGATGTTGCGAAGGCCTGCATAGACCCCGATTCCTTTTATCAGATCGACCGCCGAAATCACGGCTCCCGAACCGATGCCGTAAAGCTGCGACAAGCTCTTCATATCGGGTTTATACCCGGGCGACCAGGGCCAAATGCTGTTAGCCGGATCTTTCCCCCGGTTGATACGGCTCTTGTTTACCGGATGTTCGGGCAGAATTTTCTGCGATTCCAGAATCAACCGGTTCAACCGGTCGGCCGTAGCAGCGGCCTCCTCGACAAGGGGACGTATCATCACCTCGCGAAAGGGAGTGCCCATAACGTCGTGCGGAGGGATACATCGTATCTGCTTGTTGCCTCCTTTGAGTTTCAACAGATGCCGATACGATACCCCGGGAAAGAAACTTACCGCTTCACTACCCAGCTTCTCCTGCAAAAAATGAATCAACTCGGCAGCCTCCTGCGAGGAGATATGTCCGGCCGAATGGTTTTTTATCTTTTCGTCTTCAATACAAATCAGGTTACAGCGCATAGCCATCTCCCCGGGCAGAATATCTACCCCCATGCTGGCGGCTTCCAACGAGCCACGTCCTTCAAACACTTCGTTCAAATCGTATCCCAACACGGCCATATTGGCAATCTCGCTACCCGGTTCAAATCCTTCGGGTACGGTATTCAACCGTCCGTTGCGGCCGTGTGCGGCCAGCCAGTCCAGATGCGGAGTATCGGCCGCCTGCAAAGGGGTTCTCCCTCCTAACGAGGCAATCGGCTCATCGGCCATGCCGTCTCCCAAAACAATTACATACTTCATTTGCTCAACATATATGATTTCAACCTCTTTTACCGGATATTGGCAATACTGATGATGTCGGCAAAAACGCCTGCGGCCGTTACCGAGGCACCGGCTCCGTACCCTTTGATAACCATGGGCAGCTCCTTGTAACGCTCGGTGGTGATCAGTATTACGTTGTTGCTGCCTTCGAGCTGATACAGCGGATGGCGGCTATCGACCGTCTGCAAACCTACCTCGACGGCCCCTTCGTCCAACTTGGCGACAAAACGGAACCGTTTCCCTTCGGCCTCGGCCTGCTGCCGTTTGGCCTCGAACTCGGCATCGAGTGCCGGAATCTTTTCCCAGAACTCATCCAACGTTCCCTGAAAATACTCTTCGGGGATAAACAGGTTTTTCTTGACATCCTGTTGTTCTACCCGATACCCGGCCTCGCGAGCCAGGATAACGAGCTTGCGTACCACATCGAGGCCGTTCAGGTCGAGACGTGGATCCGGTTCGCTGTATCCGGCCTCCTGAGCCATACGGATAGCCTTGCTCATCGGCACATCTTTGCTCAATACGTTGAATATGTAATTCAACGTACCGGAGACCACCGCTTCAATCTTGGCAATGCGGTCGCCGCTGTTGATCAACGCATTGATCGTATTGATAATGGGTAGCCCCGCCCCTACGTTGGTTTCAAACAGGAACTTGACGCCCCGTTTGCGCGCGATCTGTTTCAACTCGGCATACTGCTCGTACGACGACGAAGCGGCTATCTTATTGGCCGTTACTACCGATACGTTGTGGCTCAACAGCTCTTTGTATATCCCGGCAATCTCGGCACTGGCAGTACAATCGACGAACACGGAGTTGAAGATGTTCATCTTAATAATCTCATCCCGGATACGCTGCGGGGTGGCCACAACGGTAGATTCGGCCAACAACTTTTCATAATTGTCGGGGGTAATACCCTCGCGCCCGAAAACGCAATGTTTCGAGTTGGAAACCCCCACGATATTAATCTTCAACGAATTGGTCTTCAACAACTGGGGCAACTGCTTGTACATCTGCTTCAACAGGTTCTTGCCTACCAACCCTACTCCGGTTACAAAGACATTCAATACCTGATAGTCGGAGAGAAAAAACGAATCATGGATCACATTCAACGCCTTACGCAGACTGCCCAGCTCGATAACGAACGAAATGTTCGTCTCCGAAGCCCCCTGAGCACAAGCAATGACGTTAATACCGTTACGCCCCAGTGTATTGAACAATTTACCCGCAATACCGGGGGTATGTTTCATATTCTCACCCACGATGGCTACGGTAGCCAAATCGCGCTCGGCAGAAATTTCGCTGATTTCGCCCATCTCGATCTCCTTGGCAAACTCTTCGTTCAACACTTTGACGGCCAAATCGGCATCGGCATTCTTGACCCCGATGGAGGTGTTGTTCTCCGACGATGCCTGCGATACCAGAAAGACGCTGACATTGGAGTGTGCCAACGCCCGGAATATGCGGTGGTTGATACCGATTACGCCTACCATCCCCAGCCCCGAAACGGTTATCAAGCAGGTATCGTTGATGGACGATATACCTTTGATGGCTTTCCCCTCGGCTGCTTTTAACTCCTGAGTAATGGAGGTTCCCGGAGCATCGGGGTTGAAGGTATTTTTTATCAAAATCGGGATGTTCTTATGGCAAACCGGATAGATCGTAGGAGGATAGATCACTTTCGCCCCGAAGTTGCATAACTCCATGGCTTCCAAGAAAGAGAGGTGCTCAATGACGTACGCATTGCTAATCACCTTGGGATCGGCCGTCATAAAGCCGTCCACATCGGTCCAGATTTCCAACTGGGAGGCGTGCAGGGCTGCCGCTAGGATAGCGGCCGTATAATCCGAGCCACCCCGGCCCAGGTTGGTAATATCGTTTGTTTTCCGGTCTGACGAGATAAACCCTCCCGTCAAGGCAATATCGGGTATTTCGACAAACGTTTTCCGAATCAACTCGTTCGTAGTCTCAAAATCTACGATGTGTTTGCCAAACTGGTTCTCGGTCTTGATAAACTGCCGGGAATCGTAAAGTTTGGCACCGTTTATGACTCCGGATAAAATAACGGACGACAATCTTTCGCCGTAGCTGACAATCGTATCGAACGTTTTGGGAGAAAGGTCCTTGATCAGGAAAACTCCCCGGAGGATGTTACCCAGCTCATCGAGCAATACGGAAATGACCGGATAGATCTCTTGCTGCTTTTCGGGCGGCACCACTCCTCGCAGAATATCGGTATGACGGGTAAGGATGAAACTGAAATTTTCCGAATAGGAGGCATCGCCACTGGCTGCTTTTCGCGCCGTCTCTATTAACTTGTCGGTAATCCCACCCAAGGCCGAAACCACCACAATTACCGGTTCTTGACACGATTCGACGATTTTCTTTACATTCTGGATACTCTCTATGGAACCTACCGACGTCCCGCCAAATTTTAATACTTTCATCTGTTTTTATCTTGAAACTCCGGTTTCTCTACCGAAAGGGAATCCTGCCTAT
>CASGEW010000068.1 GCA_949300615.1 uncultured Bacteroidales bacterium | reverse complement strand
TACTGTTTGTATGCGTTGAATTGTGGGTTATCGAGGTTGACATACATTAAGTCGAAAAACATTCCTTCCCGTATGGCCTTTTCCCGGTTGCAACAGGTCAATATTTTTTTGTACAAGGTACGTAACTCTCTCTGTTGAGGCGATAACCGTACGGTGTTGAATTTTTGGCCGTTAACCCAGTTCCGTACAGACTCGATACTCCAATAGTCGAAAATTGTGGTCCGTCCGTCCCGACCGCTGAACCCTTCACAATCCATGCCCGGTTCGCCCAGTTCCTGTCCGAAATAGATCATAAACGGGTTGGTGTTCATCATGGCTGATACGACCAGGGCAGGGATGGCTTTTTGCGGGTCTCCTGCAAAATATTCCGATGCGATGCGTTGCTCGTCATGATTTTCCAGGAAATTCAACATATGGTCTTTTATGTCGTCCAGCGATTGCCAGCAGCCGGTGATTTGGGACGCAGGTTTGTATCCGCCGATCACCTCTTTTAACAGGTCATATAGTCCCACTTTGTCATACAGATAGTCGAATTTGCCGTTGAACAGGTAATTCCGGTATTCGTACGGATTATACACTTCTGCTATAAAAACTATGTGCGGGTATTTTTCTTTGATTTGCGGGATAGCCCATCCCCAAAATGCGACGGGGACCATCTCGGCCATATCGCACCGGAAGCCGTCTATTTGTTTCGATGCCCAGAATAAGAGGATGTCTCGCATCTTTATCCAAGTGTCAGGTATCGGGTCAAAGTGGGGTTGTCGGTTATTCAAGTAGTCTATTCCATAGTTTAATTTGACGGTTTCGTACCAATCGTTTTTGCCGGGATAGGCTCCGAAACAGTCATTTCCAGTTGCTTTTGCCGGATATTCGTGGTATTTATTTTCTCCTTCGCCTAATGGAAATTGTCCGCAAAACTCCTGTCGTGGAATGTAGTAAAAGTTATTGTCAGGCGAAAAATGTACCTCCGTATTGTCATCTTCTCCTAAATCTTTTGTCCCGGATGGTTTCTGGTCCGAGTGGTATTGCCGGGCCACATGGTTCGGTACAAAATCAATGATCATTTTCAGTCCGGCCTCGTGAGTTCGGGCAACCAGTTCTTCGAATTCGTTCATCCGGTTATTGGGATTGTCCGCCAGGTCCGGATCGACATCGTAGTAATCTTTTATGGCATAGGGAGACCCTGCAATGCCTTTTACGATGTACGGATTGTCTTTGCGGATTCCGTACCGGGTATAGTCGGTTTGGGTGGCATGCTCGATGATGCCGGTGTACCAGATATGGGTACATCCCAAAGCGCGTATCTCATGAAGAGCCTTGGGGGTAAAGTCTGAAAATTTTCCGCATTCGTTTTCTTGTAACGTGCCGTTGGGTTTGCAACAGTTGTTCGTATTGCCGAATAACCGGGTAAATACTTGGTAGATGATTATTTTGGAATTCATGGTTGAATGGGTGATTTTAAAGATTGTAAAACTTTTCGGGTATCTTTATATCCGAAATCTGTTATTTTTTCGATATTATTCAGGTCGAATATGTTATATTGGGTTGTTTCGTTCGTTTGTACCAGAATGTCGCATAGCTTTATGTCTTCGAAGCTGTTCGATTTAAACATGAAGCCATAAGCTCGTTCGGCAATACCTATGATTGTTTGCTTGTATTGGTTCGTTACCAGCGGGTTGACATTAATACCAATGATTGTTTCGCATAAATGGCGGATGGGTTTTACCGGAAAATTTCGGAATACGCCACCATCGACGTAATGTACATTTTGGATACGTACCGGATGGAAAACAACGGGAATACAACAAGAGGCACATATCACGTCGATGATCGGGCCGCTGTTGAAAGATACGCTTTCTCCATGGTCCAGATCGGTGGCTGTAACCACCAGCGGGTATTGGAGCTCTTCAAATTGTTTGGCCCGGAGAATCTTTTTTAAGAGGTCTCTGAATCCGTCCATTTTGAAAAAACCGGAACGAGGTACGGTGATTTCTACCAAGTCGCTGAATTTGACAGAAGAAAATATCTCTATCATTTCCTCGGGAGAGTAACCGTCTGCATACAAGACTCCGATGATGGAACCGGCACTTACTCCGGAGATAATGTTGGGTTTTATGCCTTCCTCTTCCAGCGCTTTCAGTGCTCCGATGTGGGCAAATCCCCTGGCTCCTCCGCCGCTTAATGCTAAACCTGTCGTGTATTCTCTTTTTCCTTTGTTATTGGGTTTCTCCATTTGTCGGAAAATTTTTTGTAGGCTAAGTTAATAAAATCTGCTATGACCCAAAAATAAAACGGATATTTTGTCTGGCAGAACATAAGATAGACAAAAAATACCTAATTTTGTAAGAGAAAAAACGTATATCAAAACCTATGAAAGCTATTTACGGATTGTTGGGATACCCATTGGGGCACTCTTTTTCTAAAATGTATTTTAACGAGAAGTTCCAGTCAGAAAACATTTCGGCGGAGTATCGTAATTTTGAAATAGAAGATATCTCTTTGATAAGACAGGTCGTGGTTACCGAACCGAATCTGTGTGGATTGAATGTTACCATTCCGTACAAGGAGAGCGTGATAAAATACCTGGATGACCTGGACGAAAAGGCTGAACGCATAGGTGCAGTAAATGTCATAAAATTTATCCGGCAAAAAAATCGGCTACGTCTGGTGGGATATAATTCTGATGTTGTCGGATTTAAAAACTCTATCGAGCCGTTGCTTCCTGCGGGATGTTCTGATGCCCTGATTTTGGGGACAGGCGGGGCATCCAAGGCGGTACGTTGTGCATTAGAAGACTTAGGTATCACCCCCCAATATGTATCTCGTATGCCTCGGGAAGGGCAGCTTAGTTATCCCGATTTGGACAAATCTATTATGGAGAGATACAAAATTATTGTCAATACAACGCCGCTGGGGATGTACCCTAACGTAGAATTTTGCCCCCATATTCCGTACGATTTAATTACACCGGGAACGTTGGCTTACGATGTAATTTACAATCCGGAAGAGACGCTTTTTATGAAAAAGGCCAAAGCCCGTGGCGCTGTTGTAAAGAATGGGTTGGAAATGCTTCTTTTGCAAGCCGATGAGGCTTGGCGGATTTGGAATCTTTAAGGGGGACGGTTTGGGTACGTTTTTATGAAAAAACAGTTGATAACGGCTATCGTATGCCTCTTTATTTTGTTGCTGTTCGGGATGATTATTCCGGTGGCAAGGGATATTGTCCGTTTAATAGGGTTATTTGTACCGGTGTTGTTGTGGATATTGTTTATCCAGAACCGGCAAAAAAGAAAGCTACCTTTGAAAAAAAGAGCTGTTCGGGTTCTCTTTTTTTTATGGATTGTCTTTTTGGGGCTGTTCGTAACCCGTTTCGGTGCGTCATATTATCAAGAATTCATTCACCTGATCTATCCCTTTGAATACGGTTATGGTTGTTTTAAAGATTATGTATATCCTGTGTTGTGGGGGATAAATTGGGCTCTTTTGGTTTATTGTACGGCCTCGGTTTGTCATTCGATAAAGAATCTTTTCTTTCAAGTTGTGGCAGCTGCTGTGTTGGTACTTGCATGTAATATTTTGCAGGATCAATATGTCAGATTTTTGTATCTGTGGAGAGGGTATGACGATGAGATGATCAATGGGACGATCTGGTTTCTCTTTGCCGTTGTGCTGCATATGTTCCGTGTATTGTTGAAAATAGAGGTGAATAGTAAGGCGGCAAATGTTACCTATTGGATGGCCATACTCTTGTTTTTGTGCCTGTGGCTTCTTTGTCCCGTTATTTGAAAACTTTTTTCTTTTTTTGAAAACAATTCGCTTCCCAATATGTAAATAAGAATATGATTGAGCGTATTAATATGTAATATCCCCTGTTGATAGTATGGAGAATCTTGTGTTTAAGCCGATAAGTATAGATGATAAGTCGCTAATAACTTCATTTACGTGGCGGAGTAATAATCAGAATTGCGATTTCTCTTTTGCCAATATGTGTAGTTGGCGTTTTTTGTATGATAGCGAGTTTGCAGTAGTCGATGATATGCTTCTTATTCGGTTTTATATAGAGGACGGACGTGTTGCCTATATGATGCCGGTGGGAGAGGGCGATTTGGAAAAGGCCATTCTTTTGTTGGAACAAGACTCTCTCTCGAAAGGACATCTTTTGTGCCTGTTGGGGGTAACACCCGAGTCGATTGCGCGGTTGGAGCGCTTGTTCCCCGGTGATTTTAAATTTATCCCCGAACGGGACTATTTCGATTACATCTATTTGCGAGACGATCTGGTACGGTTACAGGGGAAACGTTATCAGCCCAAACGCAACCATATCAATCGTTTTAAAAGCGAATACGAGTTTGTCTATAAACCGATTACTCCCGATATTCTTTCCGATTGTTTGTCGTTGGAGTCGGAGTGGTGTATGCAGAATAACTGTCAGGAAAACGAAGCGTTGCAGGACGAACGGCAATCGCTGGCATACGCTTTGCTTCATTTCGACCAGTTGGGTTTGACCGGAGGGGCTATCTGGATTGACGGGCAGATAGCTGCATTTTCATTCGGTATGCCTATTAATTATAATACTTTCGGTGTGCATATCGAAAAAGCCAATACTGCGTTCGATGGTATTTATGCTGTTATCAACCAGCAGTTCGCCTCTCATATACCGGAACAATATATCTATATCAATCGGGAGGAAGATTTGGGTATTCCCGGGTTGAGAAAAGCCAAACTGTCGTATTATCCGGCTATTTTGTTGGAGAAAAATGCGGCGATAAAACACCGGTAACAAAGAAGGAGGAGTGATGGATAGGCAAGAGAAGAGACGTTGCGTGATGGAGTTGTGGAAAACCTGTTTCCCTGATTCGGATGCTTTTGTCGAGTTTTATTTTACCGAAAAATATGCCGATGAGAATGTTACAGCTGTCTGGGAGGATGGTAGGCTTTTGTCTGCTTTGCAGATGATACCTTATACCTCCACCTGTTGGGGGAATGTCTTCCCGGTTTCGTACATTGCCGGAGCCTCCACAGCTCCCGATGTGCGAGGGCGGGGGCTTATGTCCGGACTGTTGCGGCAATCGTTTCGGGTGATGTTTGGTCGAGGCGTTGCATTTACTATTTTGATTCCGGCCGAGCCGGGTTTGTTTGATTATTATGCCCGTTTCGGATATGCTCCGGTATATTACGGGAGAGAAGTCTCTTTCGATATTTCGGTAGAAAAGTATGCCGAACCGAAGGAAAAACCTCTGTCTCGTTCGTCGATGTATGAATATTTTTTTCGTCGGCAACTCTCATCCTCCTGTTCGGTATTGCATGACAGGAAAGATTTCGAGGCAATTGTCAAAGATTTTGAATCAGATGGAGGGGCGGTTGTCTCTGTTTCTTCCCGTGACAGGATAATAGCATTGGCTTTTGCACAATATGACGGTACCCGCGTTTTTATCCCGGAATGGGTGTACGACGACGATATTTCTAAAAATGCGTTGTTGGCGAAATGTGCGAATCGGTTCCGCTGCCGAGATATTTTTTGTCGTATTCCTTCTGATCCGGAAGGAAAGGCGTATGGAATGGCCCGGATAATCCGGGTGGAAGATATGTTGAGAGTGTGGGCATCGTTGTTTCCGGAATGTTCGTGCCGATTGCCCGTGATCGATGAGATTATTCCTGAAAATAACGGGTTGTTTGTAGTTGAAAAAGGAGCGTGTTATAAAGAGAGATTAGGAGCAGGAATTGAAGCGATGGATATTGGTCGGTTGACCGCTTTGCTTTTGACGGGTAGAAATGAGAACGGCCGTTGCCCGTTTCCCCGACAACAGCCGTCAATGAGTTTGATGTTTAATTGATCCTATTTGGCTAAGGCCTGTTCAATGTCTGCAATAATGTCGTTTACATTTTCTATGCCGACAGAGAAGCGGATCAAATCGGGAGCAACACCGGCCGCAATCAGTTGTTCGTCCGTCAATTGGCGGTGGGTATGGCTGGCCGGGTGCAATACCGATGTACGGGCATCGGCTACGTGCGTTACGATGGCAGCCAGTTTCAGGTTGTCCATGAATTTGATGGAGACATCCCGTCCGCCTTTCAATCCGAACGTTACGACTCCGCACGATCCGTTGGGTAAATATTTTTGTCCCAATTCATAATATTTGTTGTCTTTCAATCCGCAATAATTGACCCATGCTACCTTCTCGTTGTCGTGCAAATATTCGGCCACTTTCTGGGCGTTTTTGCAGTGTTGGGGCATACGCAGATGCAAGGTTTCCAGTCCCAAGTTCAGCAAAAATGCGTTTTGGGGCGATTGTATGGAGCCTAAATCGCGCATAACTTGTGCAGTGGCTTTGGTTATGTAGGCCCCTTTCCCGAATTTTTTCGTATAGGTCAGTCCGTGGTACGATTCGTCAGGAGTAGTTAATCCGGGGAATTTGTCAGCATGGGCATCCCAGTCGAAATTTCCGCTATCTACAATTACTCCGCCTACGTTGGTAGCGTGTCCGTCCATGTATTTTGTAGTAGAGTGGATGATGATGTCCGCTCCCCACTCAAACGGGCGACAATTGATCGGCGTGGCAAAGGTGTTGTCGATGATAAGGGGTACTCCGTTGCCGTGGGCTATGCGGGCAAACTTTTCGATGTCCAACACCACCAACGAAGGGTTGGAGATGGTTTCGGCAAACAAGGCTTTGGTGTTGGGGCGGAATGCTTTTGCAATTTCCTCTTCCGGCGCATCCGGATCGACGAATGTTACCTCTATGCCCAATTTTTTCATGGTAACGGCAAAAAGGTTGAACGTCCCCCCGTAAATGGTAGATGCGCTGACGAAATGGTCGCCTGCCGAACAGATGTTGAAGATAGCATAAAACGAGGCAGCTTGTCCCGATGAGGTGAGCATGGCTGCCACACCGCCTTCGAGGGCAGCTATTTTAGAGGCAACGGCATCGTTGGTCGGGTTTTGTAACCGGGTATAGAAGTAACCGCTCTCTTCCAGGTCGAACAATTTGGCCATCTGTTCGCTGGTTTCGTATTTGAACGTGGTGCTTTGGTAAATGGGAAGTACTCGGGGTTCGCCTTTTTTAGGTTGCCATCCGCCTTGTACACAGATGGTTTCTTTGCTGAAAGATTTATTTTCCATGAATGTTGTATGTTTTGTTTTTTGTGCCGCAATTTACAGAATAAAAATTATTTATGAACGGGTATAAATGATAATAAAGTAGAAAAAGGGATGAGTCAAGAAACGCGTGTGCTTGTTTTTATACCTAACATTTATGAACCTTTGTCCATGATACAAGATGAACGGGTCGAAGTTGTATCTACCCGTTCATCCCGTTATAATTCTGCTGCGTATTATGATTTTTTTAATTGTTCGTGCATGGCAGCTGCTGCCCGGCGTCCGTCGCCCATGGCTAAAATAACGGTAGCTCCTCCGCGGACGATGTCGCCTCCGGCATATATGTCGGGTAGGTCGCTCTGCATGGTTTCCTGATTGACGATGA
Organism: uncultured Bacteroidales bacterium; assembly: GCA_949300615.1. Taxonomy (GTDB): domain Bacteria; phylum Bacteroidota; class Bacteroidia; order Bacteroidales; family CHK158-818; genus Gallibacteroides. The sequence continues at coordinate 4,005 of CASGEW010000068.1, read as the reverse complement.
TTGTTCCCCATTTACTGATTTGCAACCCTTTGATAGAGTTGGGTACCAAGGGGTTTGGGGATACTCCTACGCTGACAACCACCTCATCGACATCCACGGTTTCAATCGCTCCCGGGATGGGGATAGGGCTCCGGCGTCCGGAGGCATCCGGTTCGCCTAACGTCATTTTTTGAAGCCGCATCTGTTTTACGCGTCCGCGTTCGTCTCCGATGTATTCGATCGGGTTGTGCAAAGTTAGAAATTCGATACCTTCTTCTTTGGCGTGTTTTATCTCTTCGATACGTGCCGGCATCTCCTCTTCCGATCGGCGATAAACGATCATGGCTCGTTGGGCTCCTAAACGGCGGGCGGTACGAACCGAATCCATCGCTGTGTTCCCTCCTCCGATAATCGCTACGTTTTTGCCCTTTATGACGGGTGTATCCGATTGGGGATTGGCTGCATCCATCAGATTGACGCGCGTCAGGTATTCGTTGCTGGACATGATGCCGATTAGATTTTCTCCGGGGATGTTCATAAACCGGGGCAAACCGGCTCCGCTGGCTACGAATATGCCTTTGAATCCCATTTCGTGCAGGTTTTCATAGGTGAGGGTTTTGCCGATAATGCAATCGGTAATGAATTCCACACCCATTTTGCGGAGGTTGTCAATCTCTACATCGACGATGGCGTTCGGTAACCGGAATTCGGGAATTCCGTATTTCAATACGCCACCTATTTCATGTAACGCTTCAAATACGGTAACCGAGTAACCCTGTTTGATCATGTCTCCGGCAAATGATAATCCGGCAGGGCCGGAACCTACCACAGCGATTTTTATGCCGTTCCGTTCCGATATTTCGGGTACGGATATATTTCCGCTTTCCCGTTCGTAGTCGGCTGCAAAACGTTCCAGATACCCGATTGCGACGGGTTGTTTTTTCATCTTTTGTACGTAGATACATTTCGATTCGCACTGTTTTTCTTGCGGGCAAACCCGTCCGCATACGGCAGGCAGGGCACTGGTTTGTTTCAACACCTTGGCAGCTTGCAGGAAATCGCCCCGTTCGATGTTTTTTATAAACGTGGGGATATTGATCTCTACCGGGCATCCTGTCATGCAGGTGGGGTCTGGACAATCCAAGCAACGGCTGGCTTCGGTCATGGCTTCCTCCGCGGTAAGCCCCATGTTCACCTCTTCTTTGTTTTGGATGCGGTATGACGCATCGAGTTCATGCATACGTACGCGGGGTGTATCGGTACGTTCTTTGGCCTTTTTACTTTTGCGTAACTCCTCGCGCCATGCTTCTGCACGCAGTGCAGCTATGTTTTCTTTGTTGATCATAATCGTACCATCTGTGAATTATTCTACATCTTTGTACGATGAAAGACGCATCATCATTTCATCGAAATCTACCTGATGGGCATTGAATTCGGGCCCGTCTATACAGACGAATTTCGTCTTTCCGCCTACGGTGATGCGACAGGCGCCGCACATACCCGTACCATCCACCATTATCGTGTTGAGGGATGCAACTGTGGGAATGTCGTATTTTTTCGTCAATAGCGAAACAAATTTCATCATAATGGCAGGACCTATGGTAACGCACAAGTTTACCTTCTCACGGTTGATAACCTCTTCGAGCCCGTTCGTTACCAATCCTTTTTTCCCATAAGAGCCGTCATCGGTCATAATAATCACTTCATCCGAATTCTTTTTCATTTCGTCTTCCAAGATGATCAGTTCTTTGGTTCGGGCTGCTAAAATGGTAATAACCCGGTTTCCAGCTTTTTTGAAAGCTTCAACGATTGGTAGCAGGGGGGCAACACCGACGCCTCCGCCGCAACAGACCACTGTCCCGACGTTTTCGATGTGGGTGGCTTGGCCCAAAGGCCCTACGACATCGGTGATATAGTCGCCTTCGTTCAAAGCGCAGAGCTTGCTGGACGATACCCCTACGGCCTGAACAACCAGGGTGATGGTCCCTTTCAGGGGATCGGCCGAGGCGATGGTAAGCGGGATACGTTCGCCTTTTTCTCCGCACCGGACGATAACAAAATGTCCCGCTTTACGGGCACGTGCAATCAGAGGAGCCTCTACGACCAGTTTGACTACTTTTTCCGAGAAATACTCTTTACTGACGATTTTGTTCATTCTGTAATGTGTATAAAGTTGTGTTTATTTTAAGTCTCATTTATAACAAATGTACAAATTTATGACAAATCTGTGATATAAACGAACAAAATTCCTAAAAACGTACGGTATAGTCTGATAGACAAATGATTGAAAAGAATCGTTTGGGTAGTTCGGAGTGATTCTTGTTGTCGATGTACCTCTTTGTATAACAATTTAGGTAAAAACAATAAGCGGTTTTGTCGGCCGGGAAATATGAAAGTGTTATAAAGTGCTCTATTCGGGAATAACGGATGATTTTATTTTTTACTTTCGCGCCGTAAAAAATAGACCTGATGTATGGTTCATAGACCTTCTATAAAAAGGCGCATGGCCAATCTGACAGCTCCGATCTTTATAGAAACCTTGTTAATCATGTTGTTGGGAGCGGTAGATACGGTCATGTTAAGCCAATATTCAGACAATACGGTGGCTGCGGTAGGAGTGGTAAACCAATTGTTGAACTTGGTATTTTTGATCTTTGGGGTTACAACGGCAGGAACCTCTGTGTTGTGTTCTCAATATTTGGGAGCGGGACAAAGCAAAAATATGTTGCAAGTGGTAGGTCTCTCTATTTTATTCAATGCAGCGGTGGGTATTGTGTGCAGCGCGGCTCTTTATTGGGGCGCCAATCGGATGTTATCGCTAATGGAGCTTCGCCCCGAATTAATTCACGATGGCCTCTCATATATGCGGATTGTGGGAGGGGGAGCTTTTTTACAAGCTGTTTCGTTGACGCTTTCAGCTGTGTTGCGCAGCGCAAACAAGGCCTATTATCCCATGATGGTAACCTTGATTATTAACATCCTCAATATTTTCGGGAATTATGCGTTGATATTCGGGAAGTTCGGATTCCCTCAGTTGGGAGCAGAGGGTGCCGCCATCTCTACCACGTTTAGCCGTTCGGTAGCGATGTTGCTCCTGTTTTTCCTGTTATTTCGGAAATTGGTACGGAAGATACCATTCGCCTATTTCCGTCCATTCCCCATGGATAAATTTAAAAATCTTATGTCTATCGGCCTTCCGTCGGCCGGCGAACAGATTTCGTACAGCCTTTCGCAGGTGGTCATTACCTATTTCATCAATATGTTGGGAAATGAAGCGTTGACGGCTCGGACCTATGCCATGAATATCATCATGTTTACCTATCTGTTTTCGATGGCCTTGGGGCAGGGTGGAGGAATCTGCATCGGACATTTGATAGGCGAGCGGAAAAACCGGGCTGCTCTTGCTTTGGGCCGTTTCTGTTTGAAATGGTCGATTATCATATCTATCGGGATGGCGATCTTTTCTGCCGCAATGGGTCGGACTGTCGTAGGATTCCTGTCGTCGAATCCAGAAATCGTTCGGATGACGGTTACGGTATTGATGATAGATGTGGTATTGGAATTAGGACGGGCGGTCAATATTTTTTGCGTTTATGCGTTACGGTCGGCCGGAGATGCTAATTATCCTTTTATGGTGGGACTTATTGTGATGTGGAGTTGTGCCGTTGGTGGCGCTTACTTGTTTGGTATTACCTTTCATGGAGGATTGGCCGGAATGTGGTGGGCTTTTACGTTGGATGAGAACATCCGGGCTGTTGTCCTTTCTCGGCGGTGGAATAGTTGTAAATGGGAAAAATATAGTTTTGTCAGGTAATAAAAAAGCCGGATAAAAACTATCCGGCTTTTTTGTTTGAAAGAGTTGTATTATAGCATCTTTTCATTTACTAAACGCAGTATCAGCTCGCCGAACAGGGTATTTGCCCAGGCAAACCACGACCGGGTGAAATTTTGGGGATTGTCTTTGTGGAACGATTCATGCATGAATCCGGTGTCGGCGTCGGTATCGCGTAGCATTTGGACGCACAT
>CASGEW010000067.1 GCA_949300615.1 uncultured Bacteroidales bacterium | reverse complement strand
CTCACAGCTGTCGGGCGAACACCCCGAAACGGCAGAAGCTGTCACAGAGACACTCCCGATCGAACCAATCGAACACCCCGACGAAAAACCGACACCGGAACCAGCCGTAGAGGAGCCGACGGACCAACCGGCTATGCAGGAACCTACCCCGATGGTAGCAGAGCCCGATATAACCGACGACCGACAAACTATCACAGAAGAGTCAAACGAAGAGAGCATACACATAGAAACCGTTGAACCGGCCTCTGCCCCCCAAGAAGAGGTACCTCTGCCCGAAAAGAAAGAGGTGGAACAGGTCTCATCCCCGGCACAACCGTCCGTTCACAGTACGGCAACAGACAACTGCATAGGCGGACAAACAACAGCCCGGTTGTTGGACGATATTCTGAAACAACGCATCGCCTCCAAAGATATTCGAAAAGCCATCAGCCTGAACGACCGGTTCCGGTTCAGACGCGACCTGTTCGGCGGAGACGACGAAACGATGAACAAAACCATCGACATCCTCAACCAGCTGCACTCTGCCGAAGAAGCCTTGAATTATTTGGAACAGCACTTCCAGTGGGATTATGAAAAAGAGACTACCAACGACTTCATAACCATCCTGGAAAAACGATTCTCATTATAAACCAAAGAGCGTATGCCCAAACTCTATGTAGTACCCACCCCCATCGGGAATTTGGAAGACATTACCCAACGCGCCCTCCGGATATTGAGCCAAGTCGATTTGATACTGGCCGAAGATACCCGGACAAGCGGGATACTGCTCAAACATTTCGGCATACATACCCGGATGCAGTCGCATCACAAGTTCAATGAACACCAAACGGTCGATTCGGTCATCAACCGGATTCTGTCGGGCGAAGAGATCGCCCTCATCTCCGACGCCGGGACCCCGGCCATCTCCGATCCTGGATTCCTGCTGGTACGCGAATGTCGAAGGGCCGGTATCGAGGTAGAATGTCTGCCGGGAGCAACCGCTTTTGTCCCCGCGCTGGTAGCTTCGGGCCTGCCCAACGAACGGTTTTGCTTTGAAGGATTCCTGCCCCAAAAGAAAGGGCGTCAAACCCGCCTGCAAGAGCTTTCCCGAGAACAGCGCACGATGGTATTTTACGAATCGCCCTTCCGACTGGTCAAGACATTAACCCAGTTTATCGAGGTATTCGGCTCAGAAAGAGATGCCTCCGTAAGCCGGGAAATATCCAAAATACACGAACAAACCGTAAGAGGAACTTTGTCTGAAATAGCCGAATATTTTACCAACAACGAACCCAAAGGCGAAATTGTTATAGTAGTAACCGGTTGCCCCCAAAAGGCAAAAGACAAAACAAAAAAATCTGACGAACCCTAAAAAAAGACAATTATGAAAAGACTTGTATTATTTTTGGCCATTGCCGCACTGCCACTGGCCTCTTGTGTAAAAAGCTCCAAGGAGTACAAAACCTTGCAAGCAGAAAATGACTCGTTAAAACTGGCCGCAACCCAGACACAAGCGGAATTTGACGAGATATTGGGAACGCTTAACGAAGTGGAAGAAGGATTCCGCCAAATAAAAGAGTCGGAAAACTACTTGATCATACAATCAAAAGCCAGCGGTGAAATTTCCACCTCCACCCGAGAAAAGTTGAGATCGGATATGCAGCTGATTGCCGAAACGTTGAAGAACAACAAGGAACAGCTGAACAAACTTGAAAAACAGTTGAAAAACAGCCAGTACCAATCGGCCGAGATGAAAAAAACCATTGCCCGGCTAACCGACGAAATCAACAGTAAAGCAGCCATGATCGCCTCCCTGCAAGAAGAGTTGGCCAAACGGGACGTAAAAATTCAGGAGTTGGGCAATACCATCACCGACATGAAGAATGTGGTATCGACCTTGACCGAAGAATCTTACCGCCAACAGGAAGAGATATCCAAACAGGACTCCGAGATCAACACCGTTTGGTATGTATTCGGTACGAAGAGCGAGTTGAAAGAACAAAAAATCATCAGCGGCGGCGGACTGTTCCAATCTACCAAAGTTCTGCAAGACGACTTCAACAAAGACTACTTCATCAAAACCGACCTGCGTAAACTGAAAGAGATACCCTTATATGCCAAAAAAGCGAAAGTACTCTCCAACCAACCCGAAGGAAGCTACTCATTCAAAGAAGAAAAAGACGACAAGGGACAGAAAAACGTTACGTTGGTCATCGACAACCCGAAAGAGTTTTGGAGCCTGTCAAAATATTTAGTAATCCAAGTAGATTAATCTTCCCATTCATATCAGACAAGAGGCTGTCGTCGGCAGCCTCTTTTTTCATTTAGCCGGACCGATAATATGTATAAAACCGTTTTTATAGACCTCGACGATACGCTGTGGGATTTCTCGGGAAATTCTAAAATCGCCATGAAGCACGTTTACCAACAGTTCGATTTTTCACGCTACTATCCCGATTACGAAACATTCTTCACCCTATATCACACCCGGAACAGCGAATTATGGGCGTTGTTCCATCACGGACGGCTGACCAAAGAACAACTCATGCACGAACGTATCGGATTCCTCCTGCGACGCGTAGGTGTGGACGACTCCACCCGGTTGGTCCACGAAATAAACGAATCCTATTTCGCCGTCTTAAAACAGCAATCGGGATTGTGTCCCTACGCCCTGGAACTTTTGCAATACCTTACCCGGAAACAGTATCCCCTGTTCATCCTCAGCAACGGATTCAGCGAAGTACAATTCGCCAAAATGGAGCGGGCCGGCATCCAGGATTTCTTTTCAGGCATCATCCTCTCCGAAGAGGCCGGCGTAAACAAACCCCATCCCGACATCTTCCGGTATGCCCTGAACAAAGCCGGTTCCCTCCCGGAAGAAACCGTTATGATAGGCGACAATTACGATGCCGACATCCAGGGAGCCCAAGCCGCCGGGATAGACCAGATATTCTACAATCCGCACCGGCAGGAGATAACTTCCGAACCTCCCACCTACACGGTATTTTCACTCGACGAAATTCCCGGTATCCTGTAACAAAGGCAACTCGTCGGCCGAAGAGGGTACAAGATGCTGTTTTTATTCGTACCTTTGTAAACACAACAAAATTTTTTAAGATGAAAAATACTCCTATTCCTGAGAGCGCCGTCAATACGGCCATCGAACAAATGAATATACGCAATTTTGAAAAGGCCACCATCCGCGAGGTGGTAGCGATTGCCTCCAAATTAGAGAAAGATACCGGTACCGAATTTATACACATGGAGATGGGCGTACCGGGACTGCCTCCCTCTGCCGTAGGCGTAAAAGCCGAAATCGCCGCGTTAGAACGAGGTGTGGCCTCCATCTATCCGGTTATCGACGGGCTGCCCGAACTCAAAAACGAAGCCAGCCGCTTTATCAAAGCCTTCATCGACATAGATATCGCCCCACAAGGATGCGTCCCGGTAGTAGGCTCCATGCAGGGTTCGTTCACTTCGTTCCTGGTATGCGGACAGTGCGACAAGAAAAAAGATACCATTCTCTTTATCGATCCCGGATTCCCGGTACAAAAACAGCAAATCACGGTCATGGGATACCAATACGAATCCTTCGACGTGTACGATTTCCGGGGAGAGAAACTGCACGACAAACTGGAAAGCTACCTCTCAAAAGGGAATATCGCCGCCATCATCTACTCCAATCCCAACAATCCCTCCTGGATATGCCTGAAAGAAAAAGAGCTTGCCGTCATCGGCCAATTAGCCACCCAATACGACACCATCGTGCTGGAAGACTTAGCTTATTTTGCCATGGATTTCCGCAAAGACCTTAGTTGTCCGTTCCAGGCCCCGTTCCAGCCCAGCGTCGCCCGATATACGGACAACTACATCTTGCTCATCTCCGGATCAAAAGCATTCAGCTATGCCGGACAACGGATCGGCGTGGTAGCCATCTCCGACAAACTTTACCAACGTACGTTCGAGGGGCTTACCCAACGTTACGGAGGTGGCTCCTTCGGGTCGGTATTCATCCACCGCGCGCTCTATGCCATTTCGTCAGGTGTAAGCCACTCTGCCCAATATGCCATGGCTGCCATGCTGAAAGCCGCCTCAGACGGGACATACAATTTCCTGGCAGAGGTAAAAGAGTACGGACGCAGGGCCCAGAAACTAAAAGAGATATTCCACAAACACGGATTCCATTTGGTATATGACAGCGATCTGGGCGATCCGGTAGCAGACGGATTCTACTTTACCATCGGCTATCCCGGACTTACCGGCGGAGAGTTGATGAAAGAGCTGATTTACTATGGGATAAGCTCCATATCATTGGTTACTACCGGTTCGCAACAAGAGGGCATCCGGGCATGTACCTCTTTCATCAAAGATCACCAATACGACTTGTTGGATGAACGTTTGGCCCTTTTCAAAGCACAACATCCTTAAAAACGGTCCGGATTTAACATAGTTTATTTATCCAGATACCTGACATTAACAATATTGGCAAGAGATTTGTTCTACATTTGCAGATGTAAACAAATAACGAATACGATATGATTTATGTAATATTCATAGCGTTTGCACTTATCAGCTTTCTGGTACAGAAAGTATTGCAAACCAAGTTTGACAACTACTCGAAAGTGGCCATTCCCAACGGATTGACGGGAAAAGACATTGCCGAAAAGATGTTGCGTGACAACGGGATTACCGATGTCAGCGTCATCTCGACAGAGGGTCGCCTGACAGACCACTACAACCCGGCCACCAAAACCGTGAACCTGAGCAAGGATGTCTATTACGGCAACAGTGTGGCTGCCGCCGCGGTAGCCGCCCACGAATGTGGACACGCCGTACAGCACGCCAACGCCTACTCGTTCCTGACATTGCGATCCAAACTGGTGCCGGCGGTAAGTTTCGCCTCCCAATGGATGAGCTGGGTATTGCTGGCCGGTATCCTGATGTTGGAAAGCGTACCGGGATTGCTCCTGTTCGGAATCGTTTTATACGGTGTTACCACCCTGTTCAGCGTCGTAACGCTACCGGTGGAGATCAACGCCAGCTCCCGGGCACTGGTATGGTTGAGCAATGCGGGCGTAACCAACGTATATACGCACGACAAAGCACAGGATGCCCTGCGGTGGGCGGCATACACTTACGTGGTGGCAGCTCTCGGTTCGATTGCGACCTTGGTATATTACATCCTGATTTTCCTGAACAGAAGAGAGTAATACCTCTCTCTGTTGTTATATCGCAAAAAAAATCGTCTCCATGCCATGAACATCGGGACGATTTTTTTATTTCCTGTCTCACATCAGGCAAACAGATTTTCGTAACTTTGAAAACGATCTAATAAACACGACGATATGATCTTACAACAAAACACCGGTTTGGTTTTAGAGGGAGGCGGCATGAGAGGCGTTTTCACCGCAGGGGTATTGGATTGCTTCCTGGACCGAAAACTCTATTTCCCATACGCTATCGGGGTATCGGCAGGAGCCAGCAACGGGCTCTCCTACGTCTCTCGACAACGGGGTCGGGCCAGAGCCTGCGACATCGAGATATTGCAGAAATACCGTTACATCGGATTCAGGCATCTGCTGAAACAGAGAAACTGGATAGACTTCAACTTTCTATTCGACGAACTGCCCTCGAAGATATTACCCTACGACTTCGAGGCCTGTTTCAACTCTTCCACGAAATTCGAGATGGTGGCCAGCAACTGCCAGAGCGGGAAAGCCGAATACCTCTCGGAAAGTTCCGACCCACACAGATTGTTAACCATTTGCCGGGCATCCAGTAGCCTGCCGTTCATCAGTCCGATTGTACACATAGACGGTAAACCGATGCTCGTCGGAGGCATCTGCGACCCCATTCCCATCAAACGGTCCGTCGCATTGGGACATACACAGAACGTAGTGGTGCTTACCCGTGAAAAAGGATACCGGAAAGAAGAGAAAGTGCGAAACATCCCGCTCGTGTACCACAAATATCCGGCGTTAAAAGCGCAAATGTTAATACGTCCGGCAGCCTACAACCAGACCCTCGCATATATAGAAAAAGAAGAGGAGGCGGGAAATCTGGCGGTGATCCGTCCCGAAAAGTCACTGCTGGTAGGCAGGCTGGAACAGAACGCGCAAAAATTGGCCGATCTTTACCAACACGGATACGATTGCGCTCAAAAAATGATCGACGAAAACGACTTCTCGGCCTGGCAAGTTTCCAACAGCGAGACAGCGACAGCCTCGTCCATTCCCTAATATAAAATAAAGAGATAAAAAAAATCGGGCTAAACCTCTGAGGATTCATAAAGTTATCCTACTTTTGTAAAGCCATTCCGCAACCGCATAACGGTTGTGGAAAAAAACGGACAAACAAGAGGGGGGGGGAAGAAAGGAAAGGAAGAGAAAACCCCGACGTTTATCCGATAAAAGAACCAACTGAAACGAACAGACTTTGAGCATGAACAAGCAACAGGCACTCGACAAGCGCTATATGCGTATGGCGATGATATGGGCCGAAAACTCCTATTGCCAAAGAAGACAAGTAGGTGCCCTCCTGGTAAAGGACAACATGATCATCTCCGACGGGTACAACGGGACTCCTTCCGGATTCGAGAATAGATGCGAAGATGAAACCGGCCATACCTTTCCCTACGTTTTACATGCCGAAGCCAACGCCATCACCAAGGTAGCCCGGTCGGGAAACAACAGCCAAGGGGCCACCCTGTACGTAACCGCGTCGCCCTGCATCGAATGTTCCAAGCTCATCATCCAGGCGGGAATCTCCCGCGTCGTGTTCGGCGAATATTACCGGCTGCAAGACGGATTGGACTTGCTCAAAAAAGCCGGTATCCAGGTAGAATATTTAGACATAAAAGAGACCAAAGATGAATAAGAAGAGATTTGTATGGTTGCCGGTAATCATTGCCGTTGCAGTGTGTGCAGGAATTTATGCCGGCAACTTCTATACCCGCATCAGCCTCTCCGGGAGAAACTTCTCCTCCCTGGCAGGCCAGAACAAGATTGACAACCTGATCAATATCATAGACCGGCATTATGTGGACTCCATCAATCCGGATGAGATCATCGAAAAGGTGATGCCCAAAATCATGAAAGAGTTAGACCCCCACTCGCTGTACATCAAAGCCTCCGATTTTGAAAAAGTAAACGAACCGTTGGAGGGGAGTTTCAGCGGTATCGGTATCCAATTCAACATGGCTATCGACACGGTAACGGTGGTGAGCGTAATACCCGGAGGTCCCTCTGAAAAGGTAGGGCTTCTGGCCGGAGACCGCATCGTAACCATCAACGATACCACCTACGTGGGGAAAGAGGTTTCGATGGACGACATCTCCTCCCGGTTACGGGGCCCCAAAGGTACCACCGTAAAGGTAGGCATCAAACGGACCACATCCAAAGAGTTGCTGCCGTTCGAGATCACACGGGGCGATATTCCGTTGAACAGCGTGGACGCATCGTTTATGATAGACGAAAAAACGGGATACATCAAGATAAGCCGTTTCGGACGTACAACCTACAACGAATTCATGAATGCCCTGGCCCAGCTGCGAAACAGCGGAGCCTCGAACTACATCATCGACCTGAGAGAGAACTCGGGCGGTTATATGGATGAAGCCATCAATATGGTAAACGAATTCCTGCCCAAAGACCGACTTATCGTTTACACCGAGGGGAAAGCCTCTCCCAGAAACGAGGCCATTTCAAACGGAACAGGCGCCTTCCAGACAAACCCGATCGTGGTCTTGATGGACGAATGGTCCGGTTCTGCCAGTGAGATTTTTGCCGGTGCCATCCAGGATAACGACCGGGGAACCATTGTCGGGGTACGTTCTTACGGAAAAGGGCTGGTACAACAACAGATTCCGTTTGCCGACGGATCGGCCATCCGTCTGACAATAGCCCGGTACTACACCCCATCGGGACGTTCCATACAACGGGAATATAAACTGGGTGAATCGGAAGAGTACGAACTCGACTACATCTCGCGGTTGGAACACGGCGAACTCCTATCGCAAGACAGCATCAAACAGAACGACTCGCTCCGGTACGAAACCTATAACGGCCGTACCGTTTACGGAGGCGGAGGCATTACACCCGACATCTTCGTGCCGCGCGACACTACGAACATCACCTCGTACTTCCTGCAAATCATGAATACCGGCGCACTCTACCGCTTTGCCTTTGAATATGCCGACAAAAACCGCGAAACACTGAAACAATATAATAATTGCGACAGCCTGTTGGCCTACCTGCAAAGCCAACCGTTGTTGGAAGAGTTTGTCAGCTATGCACAAAGCAAAGGTATCAAACGCCGCCCGGTATATATCCAGATATCCAAGCAACTGATACTGGATGGGTTGTATGCCTATATCGTCCGCAATACGTTGGAAGAAAACGACTTCTACCAGGTATTGGCTAAAAGCGATAAAACGATTCTAAAAGCGCAGGAGATTCTACGCGAAGGGAAAAGTTTCCCGCAGGCCCCGGTAAAATCGGCCGAACAAGAACCGGCAACAGATAAATAAATGACGCCGAAAGAGGCCAAAAAGAGATTGCGATCGGCCGTGGCACAAGCAAAGCGGTCGTTATCGCCTGACCAGAAAGAGACAGGATCGTTGTCAGCGCTGTCGCGATTAGAACAACTGCCCCTGTTTCTGGCGGCCGAAAAGGTGTTGTTATACCACGCCCTGCCGGACGAACTGCAAACCGCGCCGCTTTTAGAGAGATGGGAAAACCGCAAACAACTTTTCCTGCCGGTCGTGCAGGGAGAAGATTTGCTGATTAAGCCTTACCGGAAAGGAGAAACCACCACCGGACGGTTCGGTATTATCGAGCCGGCCGGCGAGGCTATCGTCCCACCGCACGAAATAGAACTGGCCATTATCCCGGGCGTGGCATACGGCTTCAACGGGGCCCGCTTAGGGCGGGGAAAAGGATTTTACGACCGGCTGTTGGAACAGTTGTCGTGCCCCTGTATCGGCATCTGTTTTGAACAACAGCTCTATCCGGAAATTCCCGTTGAACCCCATGACCGGCCGATGAACCTGATCGTTACCCCCGAACGGGTTGTATATTGTAAACCTTAACCAAACCGATATGCCATTATTATCAGCCGAAACCAAATTGTGCGATCCGATCCTGAACGAACCGACGTTGATCCCCGTCATCAACCGGTTCGGGATCTATTTGGGGACGGGAGACAAAAGCATCCGCACGGTCTGCGAGGAGAAGGGCCTGGACTGCCATTTCTTCCTGACCATACTCAATACGTTCATCGACGAAGCCTACTTCCCCGAAAAACGGCTGCAATCGTTTTGCGCCGCACAAATCGTGGATTACCTGACCAAAACAAATCTCTACTACCAGCGTTTCCAGTTGCCCAACATCGAACGGCACCTGAACTCGCTCATAGAGAAGAGCGATACGGACAACAACAACCTGGAATGGATCCGGAAATTCTTTATCGAATTCAAGAAAGAGTTGTTGGCGCGCATCGAACACGACCACACGGTATGGTTTCCCGAAATCATGGGCCATTACAAACGGTTGTCTCAACAGGGAAAGGTTGACGACCTGCACCTCAAACACCGCTGCGACGAACAGGAAGAGATCATCGAAGAAAAACTGAACGACCTCAAAAACCTCTTTATCCTGCACCTCTCCGGCTCGTACGATGTAAATCTCTGCTATGCCGTCATATTCGCCCTGTACAGCCTTGAAAAAGATATCCGGCAACACAACCGCATCCGTAACCGCATCTTGCGGCCGATGTCAGAAGCCATGAAACAGATTCAATAAAGAGATTATGCCACACCCAACGCAAATAGCCCTCCTGTCTCCCTTTACCTTGACCAACATCGGGTTAAAGCAGTTGCTGTGTCATTTTTTTGCTGCCGGAAGAATAGATATCTATACCGATACCGCAGACTTTCTTGCGGCGCATCCCGAACAATACGACCTCTATTTTGTAACGGCCGACGCGTTTCTATCCTGTTCCGATTTTTTTCTGCCCCGCAAGAGCCGAAGCGTCATTCTGTGCGACAGAGCAACGGATACCGACGAGGCAAAAACCTCGGTACAACAACTGTACATACACGACGAGGCCGAAAACATCATCGAGAAATTAGAAGGGATATTGAACTCCATCGTCCAGAAATCGGCCGATGAATTACACGAAGAGCTGTCGCCGCGGGAGGTAGAGGTGCTCCAACTGGTGGCCCAAGGATACATCAACAAAGAGATTGCCGACAAACTGAATATCAGCTTCAACACGGTACTGACCCACCGCAAGAACATCACGGCCAAGTTGGGAATCAAGACGGTATCGGGATTGAGTTTTTATGCCATGATGAACGGATATATCACCACCAACGACATCGAATAGGGTAAAATTCCTGCTTTACCACTCCGGCCCCGGATTATAGCAACGAAAGGATTTCGTCCGGATGATGAACGATTGCCTTTGCCCCGCTCTCTTCCAATTCCAATTGCGGACGGAATCCCCAGGTTACTCCTACGGAACGGACACCGCTATTGATGGCCGTAGTCATATCTACGTTGGTATCGCCCACATACAATGTCTCCTCTTTTTCGACACCGGTTACCCGCAAAATATCATATACGATCGTGGGATCGGGTTTGACGGGTATGCCCTCCCGCTGCCCGAACACAACGGCAAAGTCTATTTGCGGGAAGAATCGGGCAATCAACTTCCGGGTAGCCTCCTGGTACTTGTTCGAGGCCACCGCCAATGCGATGCCGCGTTCCTGCAATGCCTCCAACAACGAGACAATACCCTCGTACGGACGAGAGAGGTCGCACATGTGCTTTCCATAATATTCGACAAAGTCTTTCCGCAACCGCGCAATCTCCGATTCGGTTTTCTTATCGTACGGCAATGCCCTTTCAATCAATTTATTAATTCCATTCCCAACAAAATAGCGGTACGCAAACAGGTCGTGTTGCGGGTATCCGGCACATTGCAAGGCGTAATTGGTACTGGTTGCCAAGTCGTCTATGGTATTCAACAAGGTCCCGTCCAGATCGAAAATAACCAACTTTGTCATCTCTCTATCTACACTTTTTTATAGATACAAAGGTACGGATTTTCCGGAAATCCGCACCTTTGCCAAATCAATTATTCTTTTCTACTACAAGCATTCCGATAGCCGGAATTCTTTTCCTCCGGATTCCGGAATCCTACTTTACCACGATAACCTCTCCCGGAGCCTGTCCCGCATATTGGGGAGCATAGAGGCATTGTACGGTGGAGATACCGTTGTGGTAAGTTCCGGAACGATCTACCCACAGGTCGTAGGTTATTTCAAAAGAACCTTTCGGCAAGAAGTCGAAATAGAACTGGGTAACAGCATCCTGATTCTGCTGGTAATACCCTACTCCGTTCTTATATTTATAACCGGATAGCTGTTCGGTGGGTTCAAAACAGGCAGCCCGCTGGTTTTTGAGATAGACGAACTCCATATCCCGGTCGGCAGAGAGAACAAGGCTGACCCGGACTTTATCGCCGGGTACGATCTCCTGGTTATTCAAGGGCACCCATTTCGTCTTGCCCTCTACAACGCG
>CASGEW010000066.1 GCA_949300615.1 uncultured Bacteroidales bacterium | reverse complement strand
GGTTGAATCATATTATGACATTCGGGGGAATTGATAAACGGTGGCGTAAAACGGCGATCCGTTTAGTGGGAGAGAAGAATCCCCGCCGTATACTCGATGTCGCTACCGGGACCGGCGATTTGGCTTTGTCTATTTACAAGACCTTGCATCCGGAACAGATCGTCGGTATCGACCTTTCAGAACAGATGCTCTCCATTGCCCGAGATAAATCCAACAATGCCGGCATCAGCGGGAAAATAACTTTTGAGTGTCAAGACTGTTTGAATCTCTCTTTTGCCGATGCTTCGTTCGATGCCGTTACCGTAGCTTTCGGGGTACGCAATTTTGAGGATATACAACGGGGCGTGAATGAGATGTTCCGTGTGTTGGCTCCCGAAGGAGTTTTGATGGTGTTGGAACTCTCCACGCCGGATCAAATTCCGTTTAAACAATTTTACCGGTTGTATGCCCGGTATGTGATACCGTTGTTGGGTAAAATCTTTTCCAAAGAGAAGATGGCCTATCAATATTTGCCGCGTTCTGTTGCGGCAGTACCTCAGGGGGACGTTATGTTGCAGATATTCCGGAATGCCGGTTTTGAAAATACCCGTTGCAAGAGACTGACCTTTGGCAGCTGTTCGGTTTATTTAGGCGAGAAACAACAAAAAGAGACCGGAGATGGGAAAGAATAAATTACAAAAGTTTGAAGAACTGGCCGGATACCCCCATGTATTTCAATATCCTTTTGCTACTTTACAGGAAAAAGGGTGCGAATTGAAAGGAAGATGGAACGAGGCGTTTTTTAAAAACGACCATCCGATCGTATTGGAGCTCGGTTGTGGTAAGGGGGAGTATGCCGTTGGCCTGGCCAAGATGTACCCCCGGAAAAATTTTATCGGTGTCGATATCAAAGGAGCCCGGATGTGGACCGGGGCCAAACAATCTTTTCAGGAAAAGATTCCCAACGTCGCTTTTTTGCGTACCGATATTGAGTTGATACCTCATTTCTTTGCCGCCGGCGAGGTCTCTGAAATCTGGATAACGTTTCCCGACCCGCAGATGCAGAAGGTGCGTAAGCGGCTTACCTCTTCCCGTTTTATTGAACTGTACAAACAAATACTGGACGAAAACGGTTCTATACATTTGAAAACCGACAGCAATTTCTTATATACTTATACCAAAGAACTGGTTCGGTTGAATCACCTGCCCGTTCTCGATGATACGGACGATCTGTACCGGACGCACGCCGGTAACCCGATTCTTTCCATTCGGACGTTTTATGAACAACAGTGGCTTGAACGGGGTTTGAACATCAAATACCTCCATTTCGTTTGTCCGCCGGGAGGTTCGGTAGAAGAGCCGGATGTGGAGATTGAATACGATGCTTACCGCAGTTTCAACCGCAGCAAGCGCAGCGCGAAACAACAAGGATTATAAACAGATAAAATTTATTGACATGACATTGTACCCGAAACTAATACTCGAAGCATTGAGTAAGGTCCGTTATCCCGGTTCCGGAAAGAACCTGGTCGAATCCGGAATGATCGAGGACGATATGCGTATCGAGGGAAACAAAGTCAGTTTTTCCATTCTTTTCGAGAAACCGAACGATCCCTTCATAAAATCGGTGGTAAAGGCGGCCGAAACGGCGATCCTTACCTTTGTAAGTCCCGATGTCGATATAAAGGGGAATATCCAGGTAAAGAGCCGTCAGTTGCAGCGGCCCGAGCCCGAGAAGCTGTTGCCGCAGGTAAAGAACATCATTGCCGTCTCTTCCGGGAAAGGCGGTGTGGGAAAATCTACCGTGGCGGCCAATCTGGCGGTAGCGCTGGCCCAGCAGGGGTATCGGGTGGGATTGCTCGATGCCGATATTTTCGGCCCCTCTGTCCCGAAGATGTTCGGGATGGAAGAGGCTCGTCCGATGCTCGAACGGATAGAGGGAAGAGACCTGATCGTACCCGAAGAAAAATATGGTGTAAAGATTCTCTCCATCGGGTTCTTTGTGAATAAGGAGAGTGCCATTGTTTGGCGGGGCGGTATGGCAAGCAATGCGTTAAAGCAGTTGATCGGCGATGCCGCGTGGGGCGAACTGGACTATTTTCTGATAGACCTTCCTCCGGGGACAAGCGACATCCACCTGACGTTGGTACAAACCCTTGCCGTAACGGGAGCTATCGTGGTATCCACCCCGCAAGAGGTGGCGTTGGCCGATGCCCGTAAGGGGGTCGATATGTTTACCAACGACAAGGTAAACGTGCCGGTATTGGGATTGATCGAGAATATGGCGTGGTTTACGCCGGCCGAACTTCCTCAAAACCGTTATTATATCTTTGGTAAAGAGGGAGGAAAACGTTTGGCAGAAGAGATGAATATCCCGTTGTTGGGTCAAATCCCCATTGTGCAGAGTATCTGCGAAGGGGGGGATAACGGGGTACCGGTAGCATTAAATGGCGACAGTATAACCGGACAGGCATTTCGGGAGGTGGCTGAACGGGTAGTGCAAGCCGTGGATGAAAGGAACCGGAACCTGGATCCCACAGAACGGGTACACGTAGAGAAGAAGCCTTTGCCTAAAAAGTAAGGAGTTTGAAAACGATAAAACGGGAGGGGGCCGATATACATTCGGCCCCCTCCCGTTTTAGTATGATATGTCTTGTTGCCAGGTCTGAACGGCCGATCGCAACTCAGAGAAAAAAATCGTGAACAATTTGTCTATTTGCGGGAGGTTCTCTTCCAGGTACCGAACAGCACCCTCAACATCCATAACAATGCGGTGGTAACTCTCCATGATCATCAGCGACTCTCTCAACCCCGCTGTCGATTTATACCGGCATAACCGGTTGGTTAAGATAAAATGCCACATGAACCGTTTTATCCGGGGCGGTAGAATGGGGTAGTGAGTCAGTAAGGAGAGGTAAAAACCGTGTGCGAAACGCCGCAACGATTGCCGGGAATATTCGTCGAAGTGCCGCGTTAGCAGGTGGTCGAAATAGATGTCGGGCAAGATAACGGCGTATCTTCCGAACCGGTTGCGCAACTCTTTGGTCAGCTCTTTTACCAACGGGTGCGTATCGGTAAAGTGATCTATTTTCCGGTGAAGCACGATACCCTGTCGGATTTTATTGGGAAAATGTGTCAAATCCGAACCTTTTACCGCATCGGCAATGAAGCCTCCGATACGGCGTTCCGTGTCGTCTCCCGACAAATAGATGTGAGCCAAGTAGTTCATTAGGCATGAATGTGTTCTAAAAAACGCAAGGTGAGGCGGGATACGGCAAAGTCGTCTATTTCTGACGCCGCGATTTGTCGATACCCGGACAATCCGCTTCCCGAGGTGTCGATCTCTATCGTATAGAAAGAGGCGTATATGATGCGGTGTGACAAAATGTGCTTGGCTTCGAATACGGAAGACGACATGCCAATCCGTTGTACTCCTGCAAAAAGTTCCCGGTATGCCTTAGTTTGTTGCAACTCTTCCAAAGATAACCGTTTGTCGGTCTCTATCAACGGTAGCTCGAACAGGTTTTTCCAAATATCGTTTCCCGTCCGTTTGTGTATCCAGATAGAGCCCTTGTTTTGGATGTAAAAATAGTTGAAGAATCGCTCCTTTACCGACGTTTTTCCCTGTTTGCGGGGAAGGCTCTTTTCAATTCCTTTTCCATGTGCCAGGCAATTTCCCGCCAACGGACATGACAAACATTGCGGTTGTTGTGGCGTACATTGCAAAGCCCCGAACTCCATGATGGCCTGGTTGTATATGTCCGGCTCTTTTTCATCCAACAGCGAGTAGGCCGCCTCTTGAAAGAGCCTCTTCCCGGTGGGGGTATCTATCGCTGTCTCTATGGACAACAGCCGGCTTAATACCCGATAGACGTTTCCGTCCAATACGGCATACGGCTGCCGATAGGCGAAAGAACAGATGGCGGCAGCCGTATAATCGCCGATACCTTTCAAGGAGCGTACGTCTTCGTATCGGTTGGGGAAGGTTCCGTTAAACTGTTCCAGGACCTCTTTTGCGGTAGCGTGCAGGTTTCGGGCCCGGCTGTAATATCCTAATCCTTGCCAATACCGCAGCACCTCCTCCTCCCGGGCGGCGGCAAGCGACTGAACATCGGGAAAGCGGCGAATGAACCGTTCAAAATAGTTGAGACCCTGGGCTACCCGGGTCTGTTGCAGGATGATCTCGGATATCCAGATGGTATATGCGTCGGTCGTGTTGCGCCACGGTAGGTCGCGTTTGTTTTTCTTATACCACTCTATCAGTGTTTTGGATATGGCAGATTGCATAAACAGTCGTTCTCGATTATTAAAACCGGATACAAATATACAAGAGAATCTGCTATATTCCGTATATTTGTAGCATATAGGATTCGGCTCGGCATAGTCAAACTTGAAAACTTCGTTTTCGTTTGTCTCTGCTCTCGCCTTTCATTATATTTGCACAATAACACGAAATACACACAATATTCAATACATGAAAAAAAATTATCAAGCCATTTACAGCAAAGATTGGATGGCTTTTCATCCTTATCAGGTGTCGGCTCCGACAGATTTTTATTATACCCAGTTGGCTAACCGCGTTTATGCCATTGTTTCGGAATCTGCTCAAACAGACTTTTCCGACCGGTTATCAGACAACGAGTGTCAGGTACAGTTGAGTTGTATTCTTACCTGTTATTTTGAAGATGTAATAGCCCAGACAGGAATGTTTCGAGCCTTTACCAAGACATATTCCCGCCGGTTTGGGAAACCGTTGCCATTTTATTCCGTAGGAGAAGAGTACCTTCCCGAAGAGATCAATACCGAAGATGTTCGTTTTCTCATCTGGCATTTTCTGGTTCAGATGTGCGACGGCGACATTCCCTCTTCTCCTGCCGATGTAAGTATTACGCGATTAGCAGAGAAGGTGATGGAGCTATTCGATGCGGCGTATGAAACCGCTCCTGAAAATAAAAAGTTGAAAGAGTATTTCCACGTACCGGACGATGCCGATTTGTATGTGTTGCAGTCGAAATTCTTTTGGTTGGGAACCGAGTCGTACCTCTTCTTCTCAGACGGAATCGGCTTGCAGAGTGCTATAGAGAATGCTTTGCAACAAGTAAAGTCAGAAGACGGGCGGATGGATATTCCGGCCTTTGTCAATATCATGTGCAACGATTTTGCCTATAATAATGTTACCGAACTTTTAGGGATGAGTTCTGCCCAATGGTTGGCGTCGATGCTGGGAGAAACACATCCGTTGTACCAACGTTTGTGGACTATGACGCACAAATATTCGGGGTATTTTCTGTACGAAGGCGAAGATGAAACCGGTAGTAACTTCCTGCACATGGTCAGCGGTACGCGCATCCAGGTTACGGCACAATCGATGAAAGGTTTCCCCCAAGAGTTGAAAACCGATACGGCTATTACCCACATGAGTGTCGTCAAATGGGACGGCCAATGGTGGTTGGTGGGCCAGGTAAACGGATACAAGAAAAACGAGGAGATGATGAAAGAGGTGAATAGTCGGGAGGAAGAAGAACAGCTGTTTGAAGACCTTCCCGCAACCCCGTTGCCGGAAAACGAGCAGATGGGAATTTTTGAACAGGAAATTAAAAAATTGCCCGAAAACAATCTTCCGGAAGAGCAACGGCCGTTGGCGACAAGTTGGAATACGGTATGCCGTCCCGAGTTGAGCCGCAGTTTTATACGCCGGATGTACGAAGAAGGGAAACTGCCCGATTTCAAATTCCCAGGAACGGGCGGAAAACAACTGGTGGATGAAAATTTCGATTTCTTGATGGACTATTTTAAGGCCGATTGAAATAAAACAAAAAAGGTTGTCATCACGACAACCCATCTTGTTAACCTTAAATCTTAATACCAATGAAAATCACACAGTACAAATGTAAGAAGGTTATATTATTCAGACAAATTATTTCTTAAAAAAGAATTCTGATTTAACTATATTTTTATTATCAATACTTGTTTTGTTAACAATACAAGAAAAGAAAAACAATTTTGTAAATAACATACCGTTAAAACCTGATCGAAATGAAAAAATATTTTTCCCTGTTTGTCTTTATATTGCTTTGTTGTTGGCAAATTCAGGCCCAGAGTGTCGATACTATCGGAGTACGGAGCGAGTCGATGAATAAAGATATCCAAACCGTGGTTGTGGTACCCGATGCCTATTATTACAATTTGAATGAAAAGTTCCCGGTAATCTACCTGCTACATGGCTACGGAGGGGATGCAAAAACGTGGATAGGCATTAAACCCAATCTGCTGCAAGTGGCCAACGAACGAAATGTGATTTTTGTTTGTCCCGACGGAGAAAACAGTTGGTATTGGGATAGTCCGGTGAATCCGGAATGTCGTTTCGAGACATTTGTGTCAAAAGAGTTAGTAGCCTATGTAGATACCAATTACCGGACCATCGCTTCGCTTTCCGGTCGTGCCATTACCGGGTTGAGTATGGGTGGACATGGAGGCCTATGGCTCTCTATCAGACACTCGGATGTATTTGGTGCCGGAGGTTCCATGAGCGGAGGGTTGGACATCCGTCCTTTCCCGGATAACTGGGATATGAAAAAACAATTGGGAGAATACGCCCAGAATCAGGAGCGATGGGACCGTCATACCGTTATCAATGCGTTGGAAAAACTGCATAACAATGAGATTGCCATTATTATCGATTGCGGGTTCAAGGATTTCTTCTATGAAGTAAACAAGAATGTCCATGAAAAATTGCTGCAACGCGGTATCAACCATGAATTTATCATTCGTCCGGGCGAACATAACTCAAAATATTGGAATAATGCCATCGATGCCCAAGTGATGTTTTTCCGAAAATTTTTTGACAAGACATTACCCAAAGATTAATATATGAATAGGGTTTCTGTTTGTTGCCTTTGTTGGGTTTGGGCTTGTACCATTCCACTCTTTGCCCAAACTAAATGGTTCAACCCGTTGAAAGAGGAGGTTTCGGTAATTCAGAACCAAGGATTCCCGGAAGAGATAGGGAAATCGTTTGTCCGCCTTCCCGACCGGGCAAAAGAGAAAGTCCGTCCTGAGGTGTGGAATCTTTCCCGCAATTCGTCAGGCCTTTCCATCCATTTTTACAGCAATGCGCCACAGATAACTGTTCGTTACGGAGTAACCTCGCGGTTTGCCATGAATCATATGCCGGCTACCGGAGTTTCCGGAGTGGATTTGTACGCAATAAACAGCGAGGGAGAGTGGTTGAATCTGACGGGCGAATATCGCTTTGGAGATACCATTACTTACAAATATGACTATATAGACAAGGATGCCTATCATCAGGCCGGGTACGAATACCGACTCTATTTGCCGTTGTACAATACCGTCAAATGGTTGGAGATCGGAGTACCAGAAGAGGCGTCGTTCGAATTTATCCCCCGGCGTCAAGAAGCTCCCGTTGTGGTGTATGGCACCTCCATTGCACAGGGAGGATGTGCTTCGCGGCCCGCTATGGTATGGACTAATATCCTGGAACGGCGGTTAGACCGTCCGGTCATCAACTTGGGATTTTCCGGGAATGGACGTTTGGAGAAGAGTGTGCTCGATTTTATAGGAGAGATCGATGCTTGCCTCTATGTACTGGATTGTTATCCGAACTTGATTTATACCGATAAAGAAGAGGTATTTCGTTTAACGGTCGATGCCGTCAGGCAGTTGCGGGCAACCCGGCCCACAGTCCCGATACTGATTTGTGATCATGCCGGATATACGGATGCCCGGGTAAATGCAGTACGAGATACCTTGCAAGATAGGGTGAACGAAGCCGGTAATGAAGCCTTCTCACAACTGAAAAAAGAGGGAGTGGACGAATTGTATTATTTGAGCTTTGATGAAATCGGTATGCCGGCAGATGCCCGGGTAGATTATGTCCATCTGACCGATCTGGGTATGACGGTACAGGCCGAATCTTACGAAAAAAAGATACGGGAGATATTGCATGAGCCGATAGGACAAACGGTTACTACCCGTCCTGTATCGCAGCGCCGTGAGCCACAGATGTACGAGTGGAAAAAACGTCATGATGAAATACTCCGTTTAAATGAATCCGATCCGCCCAAGCGGGTCATCCTGGGAAATTCCATTGTCAATTATTGGGGCGGGACTCCGGTAGCCAAGGCACAAAACGGCCCCAAGAGTTGGAAGAAATATATGGAGCCGGCCGGATTTAGAAACCTCGGGTATGGGTGGGATCGCATCGAGAATCTCCTGTGGAGGGTTTACCACGGAGAGCTGGATGGTTACCAGGCCCAGGAGGTGGTTGTCAAGATAGGAACGAATAACCTTGACCGCGACGACGATGAGGAGATTGTCCGGGGGATTGTTTTTTTGTTGAAAGCCATACAACAGCGTCAACCCGGAGCCCGGATAAAAGTACTCGGAATCTTGCCCCGCCGTGACAGGGAGAGTCGGGTAGCCGGATTGAACCGTGCCATAGCAGAGGCCATCGCCCCTTTGGGGTTGTCTCTTACCGATGTAGGAGACCCGCTGTTGAAAGAAGATGGGAAAATCGATGAAAGCTGCTTCTCCGATGGTTTGCACCCCAATGAAAAAGGGTACGGAAAGATCGTAAAAAAGATAATACAATAAAAGTCGAGAAAAAACGGCGTGTGAAATCGCCGATAATTGCAAAAGATTTGTACTTTTGCAGGCGTTACGAAAAATGTTCGTAACGCCTGTTTATGTTTCATCCAGAGGATACTATCCTCCGTGTGCTTGAAAACCACGTAAAAAACAAGAAAAATGCAAAAACAACTATCCGTTTCCTTCATGGTGATGGGCATACTGTTTAGCGTATGCCTGGTTTTGTCGAACATCCTGGCCGTAAAACAGTTCGATATTTGGGGATTTCCTTCGACGGCCGGCCTTATTATTTTCCCGGTTTCTTACATTATTAACGATTGCATTGCCGAGGTATGGGGCTTTAAAAAGGCCCGGTTCATTATTTGGGTGGCATTTACCGTGAATTTCTTTGCTATCCTGCTGTTCCAGGTTTCCATTGCGTTGCCGCCGGCCGATTATTGGCAAATGCAGGAGGCTTACAGTTCAGTGTTGGCACAGACTCCCCGCATTGCATTGGCAAGTCTGATGGCGTTTCTTTGCGGGTCGTTCCTGAATGCCTATGTGATGAGCAAGATGAAAATCATGCACCGCGGAAAACATTTCGGGTTACGGGCCATCGCCTCGACCGTCGTAGGTGAATTGGCCGATACGTTCATATTTACAACCGTAGGTTTCCTGTTTGTCATTCCCTTGCAGGCGGTTGTTATGATTATTCTGACCGAAACGGTTCTGAAAACACTGTTTGAAATCGTTATTCTGCCGTTGACTGCCAAAGTAGTACGGCGGGTAAAAGAGCGGGAAGGAGTAGATGTGTACGATGACGACATCTCGTACAATGTATTGCGCATAAAAGAGATTTGATATGGAGACAAGAGAGAAGGCCGTAGTCGTTTTTTCGGGTGGACAGGACTCCACCACCTGTCTGTTCTGGGCGTTGAAGCATTTTAAGGAGGTGATAGCCCTCTGTTTCCGTTACGGACAAAAGCATATCCACGAGGTTGATATGGCTCGTGCCATAGCCCGCCGTGCCGGAGTGGAATTTTTTGAGATGGATGTCCCCCTTATCGGGGCACTGGGACGTAACTCCTTGACCGATGAATCGTTGGAGATGGATTTCCAGAAACCGGCAGAGAGTTACCCGAATACCTTTGTCCCCGGACGTAACCTCTTTTTCCTCAGTATTGCCGCCGTGTTTGCGCGGGAACGGGGAATATTCGATTTGGTTACGGGGGTGTCGCAAACCGATTTCAGCGGTTATCCCGATTGTCGCGATTCCTTTATCCGTTCCTTGAACGTTACCTTGAATCTGGCCATGGACGAACAATTCGTTATTCATACCCCGTTGATGTGGAGAGACAAGGCCCAAACATGGGCATTGGCCGATGAGTTGGGCGTATTCGAGCTTGTCCGCACACAAACGCTTACCTGTTACAACGGCATCCCCGGCGATGGCTGCGGAGCCTGTCCCGCCTGTTTGTTGCGGAAAAGAGGCCTCGATCAATACCTGAGGCAAAAAGGGGAGGTGGTTTAGAATAACTCCCGTAAATTTGTCCGAGAACTTGGCTTTTTGCTCTTGACTTTATATATTTGTAGCACATAGGATTCGTTCAGTACAGTTTTTCGGATATGTTCAGCGTTCCCTGTCCTGGTGTTTCCATTTATTTATAAGATGATTTTTTATGGCATCGTTGGAATCGCAATTATCGTTATTGGGCAAGAAAACCGAATACAAGAAAGAGTATGCCCCGGAGGTGTTGGAGGCATTCGACAACAAACATCCCGAGATGGATTATTGGGTACGGTTTAACTGCCCGGAATTTACCAGTCTGTGTCCGATAACCGGACAGCCCGATTTTGCCACGATTCAGATCGACTACATCCCCGATGTAAAGATGGTGGAGAGCAAGAGTTTGAAACTCTATCTGTTCAGTTTTCGCAATCACGGTTCGTTCCACGAAGAGTGTGTGAATCGCATTATGAAAGATTTGATTCGATTGATGGATCCCAAATACATAGAGGTAACCGGATTTTTTACCCCGCGCGGAGGCATCAGCATCTATCCATATTGTAACTACGGACGGCCCGGTACTCAGTACGAGGAGATGGCCCGGTACCGGATGTTAAACCATAAATAAAGATATACGACGATGAATACCGTGAATTTTGGCATCATTGGCTCGAATTTTATTGTAGATACCTTTTTCAAGGGAGCCTCGCACGTATCCCGATTCAAGGCCGTTGCCATGTATTCCCGTACCCGGGAGCGGGGCGAGGAGTTTGCCGCAAAGTATGGAATTCCTCGTGTTTATACCGACTTGGAGGCGATGGCCTCCGATCCGCAGGTCGATGCCGTATATATCGCATCGCCCAATGCTTTGCATTGCCAGCAGGCGTTGCTGTTCCTGAACCGGGGAAAGCACGTCTTGTGTGAAAAGGCTTTTGCATCGAACGCCCGGGAAGTGGAGTCGATGATCACTGCCGCCCGGAGCAACCGGCTCATGCTCATGGAGGCCGTCCGGACAACACAACATCCCAACTATTTGCAGGTAAAACACAACCTGCATAAACTGGGTAAGATACGCCGTTACTTTGCGCAATATTGCCAATATTCGTCACGTTACGACAAGTATAAGGAGGGTATCGTCTTAAATGCATTTAAACGCGAACTTTCCAAGGCGTCGATGGCGAAGGCTCCATCATCGCCCGTTACCCGGATATGGAGGCGGTGATGATGTTTTCCAAAATATCCGATTCTACCCTGCCTTCGGAGATTCAAGGCGAAGAGGGAGATATGCAGATTCAGGCCATCAACAATTTCGATAAGGTACGAATCGTTTACCGGGATAAACGCCAAGAGGAGTTATCCGTTCCCTACAATCCGGACGATATCTATTATGAATTGAGTGCGTTTATCGACGGTATTCAGGCTGGTCGGGTAGAAGATACCATAAATACCCATGCCGTATCTTTGGTCGTGATGGAGTCGATGGACGAAGCGCGCCGTCAGATGGGGGTCGTTTTCCCGGCCGACAAGTTGTAAATTTGTAATAGAAAATCAAAAAAATAGAAAGATATTTTTACGTTTTTAAAAATATCTTTCTATTTTTGTATGGAGACGGTAGCGATAACATGGAGACACAGCCCGAAACAGGATAACCATGATACACACATCTTCTCTTTTGCCCGTTCTTCTGTGGGGGAAAATCGAATGTTTTTTTGATTGTCGGCAGCCCCGAAAAAGGTGAAGTTTTTTGATATTAAGATAAGTATGATGGAACAGGGAAGAATTGTCGTGGTGGGGAGCTCCAACATCGATATGGTAGCTCGTGTACACCACTTGCCTTTGCCGGGCGAAACCGTCGGCAATGCCCATTTCTTGCAAGCTTTTGGAGGGAAAGGGGCCAATCAGGCCGTTGCCGCATCGCGGTTGGGAGGTACGGTGGCGTTTGTAACCTCGTTGGGAAACGATCTGTTTGCCAAGGTATTGACGGACCATTTTAAAGAAAACGGTATCTCGGTCGATTACATTCGTCTATCCGAAAAAAATCCAACCGGGACGGCGTTGATATATGTGTCCGATAGTGCCGAGAATTGCATAGCCGTATCTCCCGGAGCCAACGGAGAGCTTACGCCCGACTATTTGGAAACGTGTAAAGCCGTTTTTGACGGAGCCTCGGTCGTGGTCATGCAGGCGGAGATTCCTTACCAGACCATCGCCTTTGTGGCAGCGTATGCACACGCCAACGGGGTAAAAGTGCTGTTCAATCCTGCCCCGGCCTGTCATATAGACGATGACCTGTTTCAGAAAATCGATATATTGGTGGTCAATGAAACCGAAGCTCAATACGTATCCGGGGTAAGCCTTTCTAACGGAGAGATACCTTTTATTGCCCAAAAATTATTGGATAAGGGCGTAAAAGCGGTGGTGATAACGTTGGGGGTACGCGGGGCGTATCTGGCTACCTCCCGGGAAAGCGGGTGGGTGCCGTCGTACAAGGTTTCGGCCGTCGATACGACCGGAGCGGGCGACACCTTTTGCGGGGCATTGGCCGTGGCCTGTTCAAAAGAAGAGTTGAGTCAGGATCACCTTCGCTTTGCTTGTGCCGCCGCTGCCCTTTCCGTAACCAAGGAGGGAGCACAACCCTCCATCCCGACGCGGGATGAGGTATTGGCATTTATGAAGAATCGCTAAAATCATATCTTATGTTCATCGTAAACAGTTATTGGGTAGCCGTACTTCTTTGTGTTGTTACCATGTTGTGTTGGGGCTCGTGGGGAAACACGCAAAAATTAGCCGGGAAAAGCTGGCGGTACGAGTTCTTTTATTGGGATTATGTGATGGGAATCCTGTTGTTCTCCCTGTTGCTCGGTTTTACTGCCGGTAGTATCGGAGAGCAGGGACGTCCGTTTGTCGAAGATTTGAGGCAGCTCGATGCCGGGAACTTTTGGAGTGCGTTTTGTGGCGGCATTATCTTCAATGCCTCCAACATCCTTTTGTCTGCCGCCGTATCGTTGGCCGGTTTGGCTGTCGCTTTCCCTTTGGGGGTAGGGTTGGCGTTGGTATTGGGTGTCTTTATCAACTATTTCGGAGCGCCCAAAGGCGATCCGGTTATCCTTTTTGCCGGTGTCTTTCTGGTAGTAGTCGCCATCGTATGCAACGGTATCGCTGCGGGTAAGATGGGGAACGGAACAAACAATGCATCAACCCGGAAAGGAATCGGGTTGGCAGCTATTGCCGGAATATTGATGTCGTTATTCTATCGCTTTGTAGCTGCCGCCATGGATTTGGATAATTTTGAACAACCTACGGCAGGTATGGCAACTCCCTATACGGCATTTTTTATCTTCTCCTTAGGGATATTTGCCAGCAATTTCCTGTTTAATACGTGGGTTATGAAAAGA
This sequence comes from uncultured Bacteroidales bacterium, assembly GCA_949300615.1. Classification (GTDB taxonomy): domain Bacteria; phylum Bacteroidota; class Bacteroidia; order Bacteroidales; family CHK158-818; genus Gallibacteroides. The sequence continues at coordinate 9,557 of CASGEW010000066.1, read as the reverse complement.
CCGTTTGTCGGCAAACCGGTAACCTATCGGGACTATTTCGCGGGAACGATGCGGATTCACCTGGTCGGCGTTCTGGGCGGTATTGTCTGGGCGCTTGGTACGGCACTGAGTTACATCGCTGCCGGAAAAGCAGGAGCTGCCATTTCGTACGCTTTGGGGCAGGGAGCCCCTATGATTGCCGCATTCTGGGGCGTATTTATTTGGAAAGAGTTTCGAGGAGGAACACAGGCTGTCAATTTGTTGCTGACCTTGATGTTTATCCTTTTTATAGCAGGACTCTCTTTAATTGTCCTTTCCGGAGGAAACTAACCCGAATATAAATTAAGAATACGATATGATGAAAAAATATTTATTTCTAATGCTCGTTGTGACAGTTTCTTTGTCTGCGTGCCAAACATATAAACAAAAACCGGTCAAACTTATTTTCGATACGGATATGGCTCCCGATTACGACGATGTAGGAGCCCTGGCCATTCTGCACGCCATGGCTGATTCCGGAGAGGTCGAGATACTGGCTGCCGGGTCTTCCAACAAATGTGAGACGTGCATCCCTTGCATCGAAATCTTGAATACCTATTTCGGCCGGCCGGATATACCGCTGGGTGCCGTAAAGGGCGAAGCCCCTAATATAGATACCTGGCACGGTGGGTTGAGATGGACTTCGGAATTGCCCAAACGTTACGCCCACAAGATTGCCCGAACATCCGACGCCGAAGATGTCGTTTCTGTATACCGCCGGGCGTTGAGTGCATCTCCCGACACCAGCATTACGATTGTTACCGTAGGGTTCTTTTCCGGCATGCGCGATCTGTTGCAATCGCCTGCCGACGACATTTCTCCCATGACCGGGAAAGAGCTGGTAACAGCCAAGGTAAAACGCCTGGTCAGCATGGCCGGTATTTTCCTCGAAGGGCGGGAGTTTAATGTCATAAACGATGCGCAGGCCTCTCAATATGTGTTTGAGAATTGGCCAACTGAAATTTGGTTAAGTGGATTTGAAATAGGCGATAAAATCCTGACAGGTAAACGGGTAGCGGCCTTGGAGGTGTCCAACAGCCCGGTGAAGGATGTCTATGAGATGTCTCTGGCACAAGACAACCCCGAAGGTCGGCAGAGCTGGGACCTTACGGCGGCATTAGTGGCCGTCCGCGGGTGGAAAAAGTATTTCGATGCAGAACGCGGGACGATGGTTGTCCTGCCCGACGGTTATAACCGTTGGGAAAAAAGCGACACGGGCCGTCATTATCGTTTGATCGAGAAGATGCCCATCCCCGAGTTGACGAAAGTTTTGGAAGATTTGATGATACATCAACCTGTAAAAAAATAAACGTATGAGTAGAGGTAATTTGTTTTTAGTTAGTCTGCTTCTTCTGGGTGCTTGGGGTTGTTCGCAACCGGGCACGGTAACCTTGGAGAAAGATGTTTTGATGGATAAGATAAAGGGCGGTTGGGCTGGCCAGACCATCGGTTGCACTTACGGAGGCCCTACCGAGTTCCGTTATCAAGGACGTATGATAGACGATTCCATTCCGATAAATTGGCCGGACGGCTGCATTAAATGGTATTACGACAACTCGGCCGGCTTGTATGACGATGTTTATATGGATTTGACCTTTGTGGCGGTGTTCGACCGTTTGGGGCTGGATGCCCCGGTCGATTCGTTTGCCATGGCTTTTGCCAAGGCCGATTATCCGTTGTGGCACGCCAACCAGGCGGCCCGTTACAACATATTGAGGGGCATTATGCCTCCGGCCTCGGGCCATTGGCAGAATAATCCCCATGCCGACGACATCGATTACCAGATAGAGGCCGATTTTGCCGGTCTGATGAGTCCCGGTATGCCCAATACCGCTTCGGAAATATCCGACAAGATCGGGCATATCATGAACTACGGCGACGGCTGGTACGGAGGTGTTTACGTGGGGGCCATGTATTCGCTGGCATTTGTATCGTCCGATATCGAATATATCGTTACCGAAGCCTTGAAAACCATCCCCGAACAGAGCCGTTTCTACCAATGTATCAGCGACGTCATTGCCTGGCACAAAAGTTATCCCGATGATTGGAAAAAGACCTGGCAAGCGTGTGAAGAGAAGTGGAGCCAGGAGGTGGGGTGTCCCGATGGGGTATTGGTCCCGTTTAACATAGATGCTATGATCAACAGCGCCTATATCGTAATCGGGTTGTTATATGGCGAAGGCGATTTCGGCAAGACGCTCGAAATCTCGACCCGCTGCGGGCAAGACTCCGACTGTAACCCCGCCTCTGCGGGAGGTATATTGGGTACAGTATTGGGATACAGCAATATACCGGAATATTGGAAAAAGAATCTGTATGAGGTAGAAGACCGGGATTTAGTTTATACCACAATATCGTTGAACGATACCTATCAGATGAGTTTTGACCAGGCGTTGCAGGTAATAACCCGTAACGGAGGATCGGTGTCGGAGAAGAGCGTTTCCATAAAAACGCAACAACCGGTTCCGGTTCGTTTGGAACAGTCGTTCGAGGGGATGAGGCCCTTCTCTCGTATCGGTGTCGGTAAGTTATTACCCGAAGTACCGGAAATTAAATTCGAAGGTACGGGAATCGTTTTGCGCGGTAACGTAGAGTCTCCTGACGTAAATTATGTGGCGGAGGTCGAGTTCTTCCTGGACGGGCAGTCGGCAGGAGTAATGACCCTTCCGGCCAACTATACATTGCGTGCACATGATCTTTTCTGGAAATATCAACTCGAACCCAAAGAACATACATTGACCTTTACCTGGCTGAACCCCGTAAAAGATGCCAAAATCCATGTAGCAGATGCAATTATTTATGGAGATGCCTTGGTGACAGTAGAAGAATAGAAATAGAATAAAAATGAAACAGATCAATATCAGTTGCTGTCTTGTTGCGTTCTTGTTGGCGGCTTGCAGCGGAGCGCCCGGGGGAAAACCGGCAGATAAGGAGAAAAAAGGTGTCTCTTTTGAAATGCCCCTTTACAGTGGGACAATCCCCAATCTGAAAGATGTACCCGATGGGGAGGTAAGAAGTTTCGACCCACAGGTCGATTCGTTGTCGAGCAATGTCAGTCGGCCGACGTTGAAAGTCTTTTTGCCTGCCGATACGGTGCGGAACCGGGCGGCAGTTATTGTTTGTCCGGGTGGCGGCTACCATACGCTGTTGACCGTACGCGAAGGCAGTCGGGTAGCCCAACGCTTTAACGAGGAGGGTGTAGCCGGTTTTGTTTTGAAATACCGCCACCCCAACGACGCCAATCTGGAAGATAAGACAATTGCACCTTTACAGGATGCACAACGGGCCATTCAAATAGTACGCGAACATGCCGCAGAGTGGGGAATAGATCCAAACCAAATCGGGATAATGGGCTTCTCAGCCGGTGGCCACGTGGCGGCTACTGCCGGTACCCACTATGACGACCCGGTCATAGATAACCCGCAAGGGACCAGCCTGCGGCCCGATTTCATGCTGTTGATCTATCCCGTTATCTCTTGCCGCGATGGTATCACTCATGGAGGATCTCGCCAGATGTTGTTGGGTGCCGCTCCTACTGAGGAGCAGATCAAGCGTTTTTCCAACGAGGAGCAAGTCTCCTCCACCACACCTCCCACCTATTTGACACACGCCAACGACGATACCGTAGTGCCGATAGAGAACAGCCTGCTGTTTTACCAAGCCTTGCGACGGAACGGTATCCCGGCAGAGTTGCATATCTATTCGAAGGGAGAACACGGATACCTGCAAGAACCCGCTTATGAAGAGTGGATGGACGATTGCTTGCAATGGATGGCACGTAACGGGTGGATTAAATAAAAGAATCCGCTCGTGGAAAAAGCCGGCAATCCGGTCGGTACTGTTCCACTGCAAAACGGGAAATTCTTGTCTTAAATAAAAGGAGAGTATCTGGATTATCCAGATACTCTCCTTTTATTGTTATGATTCAACTAAAAAAATGTCGTCTTATCGCGGAAGAACATTTACCTTCAACTTGGCATAGGCCCTGTTCACTTTATCCAACGCCTCCTCAACCGTATCGGCACTTGCCAGCAAAACACCCAGCCGACGGTGTCCGTTTACTTCGGCCTTGCCAAAGATACGAATCTGTACATCCGGTTCACTCAAAACATTTTCCAGATTATCAAATTCTACCTTGTCGGTATCTCCTTCTACTACAATCGCTTTGGAAGCCGACGGACGGTAAAACCGTACCGCGGGGATGGGCAGCCCCAAGATGGCTCGGGCATGGAGGGCAAATTCAGACATATCCTGAGAAATCATGGTAACCATTCCGGTATCGTGCGGACGGGGAGAAACCTCGCTGAACAATACGTTGTTACCCTTGATGAACAGTTCTACCCCGAAGATACCGTATCCGCCCAGGGCGCCGGTTATTTTCGCTGCAATCTCTTCGGCTTTTTTCAAGGCCTCTGGACTCATGGCTTGCGGTTGCCAGGATTCGCGGTAGTCGCCATCTACCTGGTGGTGTCCGATCGGTTTCAGGAAAGTTGTCCCTCCGATGTGGCGGACGGTAAGCAACGTAATTTCATAATCGAAATCAATGAATCCCTCTACAATTACCCTTCCGGCTCCGGCACGACCGCCCTCTTGGGCATTTTGCCAGGCCCGTTCAATGTCGTTTTCGTTTCGTACCACGCTTTGCCCATGTCCGGATGAGCTCATAATCGGTTTTACCACGCAGGGCATCCCGATGTCGTGTACCGCCTGGATAAACTCCTCTTTGGTAGAGGCAAACTGATAGGGCGAGGTGGGAATCCCCAACTCTTCGGCTGCCAGACGGCGTATCCCTTCGCGGTTCATCGTCAGGAAAGTGGCGTGTGCGGTAGGAATGACGCGGAACCCTTCCTTTTCCATCTTTTCCAAAGTAGGGGTGGCGATGGCCTCTATCTCGGGGATGATATAATCGGGTTTCTCTTTTTCGATGATAGCTTGCAGTTTTTCGCCATCCAGCATAGAGAGCACATACGACTTATGGGCCACCTGCATGGCCGGAGCATTGGGATATTTATCCAAAGCTATTACCTCTATTCCATAACGTTGCAGTTCAATGGTTACCTCTTTACCCAATTCGCCCGAACCGCACAGCAGGGCTTTCTTCCCTACTTTTGATAATACCGTTCCTATTTTTGTCATAATTTTTATTTGTTTTTCGATCCGTATCGTTTACCAATACACGTTTCAAAATTAGCGATTTTTTATGGCTTTGAGGCTGAAAGCAACCAATAAATTGCGGTTTCAGTTTAAATTTTATATCAGAAGAAAAAGAGAAAAAATTTTTCCGTATTTTTGTTTGGAATCCATATTCAATGCAGTACCATGAAAATATATTTTATCCCCCTTTTTTTGATAACCTTTTTATGGCTGACATCGTGTGTATCGGTACCTCGAAAGCAACTCTCGCGGATGATCCCGCCATCAATCCATACGGCAGTAGAGCAGGCCTATGCCATGGCCGAATCGTTGCGAACGGATACAACACGCCTGCCTCGAAGCATAGATAATCGGGGTAATCTAATGACCTCCGATTCCCGATGGTGGTGTAGTGGCTTTTTCCCGGGGTCGTTGTGGTACTTGTATGAATTGACGGGTCAGGATTCGCTTCGGGTATTGGCCGAAAGTTTTACACGACGGGTGGAACGGGAAAAGTTTACCACAAACAATCACGATGTCGGTTTTATGATATATTGCAGTTTCGGCAATGGATATCGGTTGACCCGAAATGCCACTTATCCGGAGGTTATGCTCACGGCAGCACGGTCGTTGTCAACTCGCTACAATCCGAAAATCGGACTGATCCGTTCGTGGGACTCCCATAAACAACGTTGGCAATATCCGGTTATTGTGGATAATATGATGAACCTGGAACTGCTGATGTGGGCAACCCGTTATTCGAGAGACTCCTCTTTTTACAAGATAGCCGTCAGCCACGCCGATAAAACGGCGGAGAACCATTACCGGCCCGATAACAGTTGTTATCACGTAGTATCTTATGATCCGAAAACAGGAAAGCCCGAGAAGAAGGAGACGGGACAAGGCTATGCGGACGAATCGTCGTGGGCCCGCGGACAAGCATGGGGATTGTACGGTTACACGATGATGTTCCGTGAAACGGGATTGGAGCGTTATTTGAATCAGGCAAAAGCTATTGCCGACTTTTTGATACATCATCCCAATCTTCCCGAGGATAAGATTCCCTATTGGGATTTCGATGCGCCGGATATTTCCGATGCCAAGCGCGATGCTTCGGCAGCCGCTATTATGGCTTCGGCATTGATAGAGTTGAGTGGATTTGTCGATAAGAAATTAAGAAACGAGTATTTGTCGGTTGCCGAGCAGCAGCTGATAACCTTGTCTTCTCCTGCATACAGGGCAGAAATAGGAACAAATGCAAACTTCTTGTTGAAACATAGTGTGGGAAATATGCCCTCGAAATCGGAAGTCGATGTGCCGCTTACCTATGCAGATTATTACTATTTGGAGGCGTTGGCTCGGTATAAGAGGTTTGTTTTGGAACAATAGAATGGTATAAGTATAAAAATAGAAGGGGGATAACAATGTTTATCCCCCTTCTATTTTTATTACGGTAAATCAATCGGAAGTATTATCCGATTAATTCAATAACGAGCTCTTCTGCAGCTTCATCAAAGGATAATTTCCCTTCGCGAGCTAACCATCCCAATGCGGCATAAATTTCTTTTTCTTTCAATTTAGTCGCTTTTTTGATCTCTTTCAGGGTTAATTTCCCATTGCCGTTTAATGCATTCCACACTAAACCAGCGTTGATTCCGATTACTTCAATGTTCATCTTTTTCTCAATTTAGGTAAAACAATTTTAATTAATCATATATTATACCTTCTATAACCAAAGGTACATCTTTTTTAGAAAGATTTTCTCATAAAAGTGTTAAATATTTGTTTCAATCCATATGTTCTGGAATGATTTGATGCTCGATATGGTTGGCATCTGCAAATCTTTTCAACAGATTTTCGGTATATATTGTTGTCTCCAAAAGTTCTTTATCTGTACCATAAGAGTTGACGATAATTAAAATTTTTCGGGTTTCGAGTGTTATTTTTGTCCGTTCCTCGTCGCTGGTAGGCGTCCCGATACCACCTACGGCATCGCGGTAGACGGGTAATCCTTCGATGTTAAGGAGTCCTCTTCCTATCCCATGAAACATTTCTCCGGCCTGACCGATTCCCAAGGTGAGCTCCTGCCCGACAATTTTCTCGGCATCGAATCCTCCAATGGAATAACCGCTACGCAGGGAGACTAAATTGATTAAATCTACCAACGTATTGATTCGGTATAACCCCAGGTTTCGTACGATGCGCCGCGTCAGTGCTTCGGCAGAGGGACGATAACGGTTGGGGTCTTTCCCCGTTCTCTTGTATGCATTGCGTGTCGCCAGGATAGGGGGCCGTTGGTTGATCTGTTCAAGAGAGAATGATTGTTTTAATAGCTCGCACTCATTTGTTATTTCCTCCCATAACAACAGGTTCTCTTGGCTGTTTGTTACAGTTGCACAGATGATGCCGGCCCGAAATTCAGGGCAGGTTTGTTTTATTTTATCTGATAAATTGATTTTAAAATACATAAATCCGAAAAACTGGAAAAACGGAAGAACCTTTTTAATTAGAGAGATATTACATTAAAAAGAGCGATTCAAGATATATAACGGCAATCCCTGCGACATATCCGATAAACGCCAAAAGAGATATATTTTTTAGATACCAGGCGAAATTGATTTTTTCCAACCCCATCGCTACGACACCGGCAGCAGAACCGATGATGAGCAAACTCCCGCCTACCCCTGCACAATAGGTAAGCAGAAGCCAGAACAGACCATCTTGCATGAATGCCTGCATATAAACCGGATCGACACTGGCGGCAACGGTGGCAGCGTCTGCTACCGGATACATCCCCATGCAAGCGGCAACTAAGGGAACGTTGTCGATAATGGATGACAAGATACCAACAACCGACGCGATAGAGAATACTTCGTGGATATTTTGATCGAGAAAGTTAGCCACTTCTCCCAATATCCCGGCACTTTGCAATCCCGCTACGGACATTAATATACCTAAGAAGAACAGGATGGTAGGCATATCGATACGTTTCAGAACTTTGGAGACCCGGTTTTTGGCCGATTCTTCAAAATTACGTTTTCTGCCGTACATGAATTCTGTAACAATCCACAGACCGCCGAGCGAGAAAGTAACACCTACGTATGGAGGAAGTCCTGTGATACTCTTAAATACGGGGACAAACAGCAACCCGGCAACCCCGGCAATCAGAATTCCCCGGCTGAAACGTTTACCAATCCCTTGGGGTAAATTCTGATTTTGTTGAGTATTTCTGACAGCAGATGTTTTGTGTTTCTTAATCTGTTTGGCGGCAAAATAGGTGGGGATGACCAGAGATACCAAACAAGGGAGGATAAGGTATCCTATCAAGTTGAATGTCGTAACATTCCCGCGCATCCACAACATGATTGTCGTGATATCGCCGATGGGAGACCAAGCCCCGCCGCTGTTGGCCGCAATGATGATGATGCCGGCAAAAAACCACCGTTCTTTGGCATTGGGAATGATACGGCGCAACATCATGACCATGATGATGGTAGTGGTCATGTTATCGAGTACGGCCGACATGAAGAACGTAATAATAGCCAACAACCAAATTAGTTTATATTTGTTGCGGGTGGTTATTCTGGCGGTAATGATGTGGAAACCTCCGTGTATGTCGATCAATTCGACAATCGTCATGGCTCCAATCAAGAATATAAGCGTTTCGCACGTGCTTCCTAAATGTTCCAGCAGTTCTGCATTGCAATTGGCGTTGTTGGAGAGCAGGGCATAGGCCGACCAGATCAGGCCGAACATGAACAGGGCAATACTGGCTTTGTCTGTTTTGATTTTGTGTTCTAATGCTATGCATGCATATCCCAACACAAAAATTATAATCAATAAAAGGGTCATAAGATGTATTTATGACGGATCATTTCTTGTTGAGCTTTTTTTGTTTTTCTGGTTTTACCCGTAATTGGCCGGGCTCTTCAAACGATAAATAAAATAGTCCGTCTTCGTTTTTCGGGCGCAAAGGTACAAAAAATTTATTTTGATAGAGCATAATTGCTGTTATTAATCTGATATAAAATTCCATATCCGATTTCTCGGTCGGTTTTATGAGAAAAAAGAGTGGAACTGCAATATATGATATTCGGGGAGTCGGATACAGCTCGAAATGAAAAAAAGAGCTAAACATCTGCAAATATAATCATTGATTTTCTGTGCTTTATGTGGTATCAGATTCGGGAACGACTTTTTATTTTGTCTTAATCCGTTGCAAGTTTCCTCGGGATATATGGGAACATTTACGGGAATTTGTTATACCTTTGCCGCATAACCGAAAAAGCAATGCGAATGAAAGTTTCCGTCTATCTGAAAAAGTGTTCCCCCGAAGCCTCGAACATCTGTTTCAGGGTCAGGGATAAGAATGTGGACATAAAGGTTGTTTCCCCGCTTGAAGTGCA
>CASGEW010000065.1 GCA_949300615.1 uncultured Bacteroidales bacterium | reverse complement strand
ACATCCTGGAAGTGGATATCACCCCCAACCGGGTAGATGCCGCATCGCATTACGGAGTAGCCCGTGACCTGGCCGCCTATCTGAAACAAAACGGTATGGACGGCTCGTTGAAACAACCCTCTGTCGATGCTTTCGAGGCAGCACAAACGGACGGCGCCATCGACATTGTAGTAGAAAATACCGAAGCCTGCCCGCGTTATTGCGGATTAACCGTCAAAGGGGTAAAGGTAACGGAAAGCCCCGACTGGATGAAAAACCGGCTGTTGGCCATCGGCCTGCGCCCCATCAACAACATCGTTGATATTACCAATTATGTCCTGCACGAAACGGGCCAACCGCTTCACTGTTTCGATACACGCTACATCACAGGAGGTACTGTCCACGTAAAAACGCTGCCGGAAGGTACCAAATTCGTTACGCTGGACGGTGTAGAACGGACCTTGTCGGACAAAGACCTGATGATCTGTAACGACACCGAAGGGATGTGTATCGCCGGAGTATTCGGAGGATTGAAATCGGGTGTTACCACCGAGACGACCGACGTATTCCTGGAATGTGCCTACTTCCATCCTACCTGGATACGAAAAACGGCCCGTCGGCACGGATTGAACACCGATGCTTCGTTCCGTTACGAACGAGGTGCAGACCCCAACAACCTGGAATATGTACTCAAACGGACAGCCCTGCTGGTACAAGAACTTGCCGGCGGGAAAATTGCCGGGGAAATCATAGACCGCTATCCCAACCCAATCGCAAAATTCGACGTAACATTGCGTTACGAAAAAATAGATGCCTTAATCGGCCAAGTCATCCCCCGGGAAACCATCAAAAATATCCTGAAAAGCCTCGAAATAGAGATCGTAAACGAATCGGAAGAGGCCCTTCAATTACAGGTACCTACCTACCGGGTAGATGTACAGCGGGAAGTAGATGTGATTGAAGATATTCTCCGCATATACGGATACAACAACGTAGAGATTTCAGACAGCGTACATTCAAACCTTTCGTACAAAACTCCGACAGACACCAACCATCAGATGTACAACTTGATAGCAGAACAGCTGACCGGTTGTGGATTCAACGAAATCATGAACAACTCATTGACCCGCTCTGCCTACTACGCATCATCCTCTACCCTGCCGGAAGCCAACTGCGTCCGACTGCTCAATCCGTTGAGCAACGATTTGAATGTCATGCGCCAGACGTTGTTGTTCGGCGGGCTGGAAAGTATCGCCCACAACATCAACCGCCGCCGTACAGACCTCAAATTCTATGAATTCGGCAACTGTTACTTTTACAACGAAGCGGCATCAAACCCAGAAGAAATATTGGCGCCCTATTCAGAAGAGATGCATTTAGGCTTGTGGCTTACCGGAAACCGGGTTGCCGGTAACTGGGCACATCCGGACGAAAAAAGTTCAGTATTCGAGCTGAAAGCCTATGTAGAAAACATCCTTTCCCGCTTAGGAATCTCCTCAGACCGATTGAAGGCGGAACAACTCTCGAACGATATTTTCAGCGCATACCTGGCCCTCTCGACGGCCGGAGGCAAAAAAATCGGAGATATCGGCATTGTTTCAAAGAAGGTACTGAAAACTTTCGACATCGACACCGATGTATATTTCGCCGAGTTGAACTGGAACCTGCTGATGAAAGAATCGCGGAAAAACAAAGTCGTATCCAAGGAGATTTCAAAATTCCCTCCGGTAAAACGCGACTTGGCCCTCCTGATTGATGCAGAAACGCCCTTCTCCGAAATAGAGAAAATAGCTTTCGCCTCAGAAAAGAAATTATTGAAGGAGGTATATCTGTTCGACGTTTACGAAGGCAAGAACCTGGAAGCCGGCAAAAAATCGTACGCCGTCAGCTTTATCCTGCAAGACAAAGAGAAAACCTTGAACGACAAGCAGATAGATGCTATTATGCAAAAAATCATCTCCAACTTGGAACAAAAGTTGGGTGCAAAACTCAGATAAACATTCAATTATTTAAGACATTATACAAGAAATATTTATGGGAAGAGCATTTGAATATCGCAAAGCTACCAAATTAAAACGGTGGGGAAACATGGCCCGGACCTTTACCCGCATTGGCAAACAAATCGCGATCGCGGTAAAAGCCGGAGGACCGGATGCTGAAAACAATCCGCATTTACGTGCCATCATCGCTACCGCCAAACGCGAAAATATGCCCAAAGACAACATCGAACGCGCCATTAAAAACGCGATGGGCAAAGACCAGAAAGATTACAAAGAGATGAACTACGAGGGTTACGGCCCGTTCGGTATCGCCATCTATGTAGAAACGGCAACCGACAATACCACCCGTACCGTGGCAAACGTCCGCAGTATCTTCAACAAATTGGGAGGCTCGCTGGGGACATCGGGAAGCCTCGACTTTATTTTCACCCGCAAGTCAATGTTTACCATCACACCCAAAGAGGGGGTAGATATGGACGAACTGATTCTCGAATTAATCGACTACGGAGTAGAAGATGAATACGACGTGGATGAAGAGGAAAACGAAATCACCTTGTACGGCGATCCGAAATCATTCAGCCAGATTCAGAAATATTTGGAAGATAACGGGTTTGAAGTAAAGGCTGCCGAATTTACCCGTATCCCGAACGATGTGAAAGAGGTTACCGATGAACAACGGGCTACCATCGACAAGATCGTAGAACGGCTGGAAGAAGACGAAGACGTTCAAAACGTATATCATAATATGAAACCGGCCGAAGAAGAGTAATCCGACGGCTGTTGTTCATAAACGAAAAAGGCTATCTTTTAAAGATAGCCTTTTTCGTTTATTCTTTATGAGAATCTTTCACCTCCTCAAAATCGACATACTCACCATCCGTATCCTTGAAAACTTTTTTCCGCTTGGGTGTGTGTACATACCACCGGTCTTTCTTTTCACCGGATTGTCCCGAAGAAGAGGTCGGTGATCCGAAGAAAAAGCGGAATATGGCTCCCAAAAGGCCAAATGCCGACAAAATAATAAAAAGTCCGAGGAAAATAATTATATAAAAGATTGCCATAATGTTCGTTTTTTAAATAACAACAGCTTTTACAATTTTGTTCCTGCCATCTGTTCAAACAGTGCCATGATAACGTATATCAGTATCGCAACGGCCAACCCTCCTACTCCGAAAATAAACAGGCAAAACAGAGAAAAGACCAACAGCATATACTGGGCTCTTGCGCCTTTCCACGACCAGTTTTTTACTTTCAAAGAGAACATGGGTATTTCCGATACCAACAAATAAGAAAACAGGATTACGATGGCCGTCAGCATATATACATTAACGGCCTCCCGATACCGAATCATCAAAAAGGCCAACCCGACAAAGAAAATGGCATTGGCAGGGGTAGGCAAACCGATAAATGAGGTAGTTTGACGGTCGTCTATATTGAACTTCGCCAACCGGAGAGCAGAAAACACCGGTATCAGGAATGCTAAATACGGAACATACATCGCATATCCCGACAACCAGGCAGGCATCGACATCGTACCGTAAAGATGATATACCAACAGTCCCGGTGCCAGACCGAAGCTGACCATATCGGCCAACGAATCCAGCTCTTTCCCCAACGGAGAATAGGCGTTGAGCAGACGGGCACTCATGCCATCGAAAAAATCGAAAACGGCCGAAAAAGCCAAACACAAGACCACGGCCTGATACATCCCGTTCAGGGCTGCCACACACGAGAGACACCCGGCAAAAAGATTCAGACAGGTTATTCCGTTGGGTATGTGTTTTATGATCCGCCGCATGAGTATGATTGATTTATGATTTCAAACGGGCTATTTCCGTCATATTGCCAATTGTCTTGTCATTGAGCGACACCAAAATCCGAGCATCCACCGGTAAAAAGAGATCTACCCGTGAACCGAACTTGATAAATCCCATGTGTTCATCTATTTGGCACTCTTCTCCCACCTCGGCATAGGTAACAACGCGTCGGGCCATGGCTCCTGCAATCTGCCGGGCCAGGATTTCCGTACCGTTCTCGGTTCGGATAACGATGGTTGAGCGTTCATTTTCCGTACTGGACTTGGGGAGATAGGCTGCCATAAAACGCCCATTCTGATGGCTGACGTGAGTTACCGTACCGTTTACCGGGAACCAGTTTGCATGGACATTGAATACAGTCATAAAAATAGAAACCTGTATTCTCTTGTCATGGAAATACTCGTTTTCCATCACCTCCTCTACCGCTACCACCGTACCGTCGGCGGGAGCGACCACAACACCTCGTCGGTCTCCTTTATAGTGGCGTTTAGGCGAACGGAAAAAGTTCAATACCAACAGAAAAAAAACAAGCGATAAGATATGTATAGGTGTCGTTATGACGGGACAGGTAACCAAGTAATACAGCAACCCATTGATCACAACCAAAAGGATGAATAAACCAATGAGGATCTCTTTACCTTCCTGGTGTATTTTCATTTTCATTTGAACGGAAACCTTTTTTCTTTTCTAAATGGCAAAAGTAATCTAATTTGTTGAATGTAGAAAATAACTTTTTCAATTTCTTAAAAATGTATCGATTTTTTCGGGATACCCCGTGTTTTTTAATTACTTTCGCCGATAAATAAAAAGGATATATAAAATAGATGAAAAAGGCTTCGCAACATTCCAAGAAATCGTCCTACAACAGAGATACCAATATTCAATATTTTCACGTAGAAAAGAACGATACGCTTTTAAACTTCCTGTTTCAGACGTTCCCTGAAAAAAGCAAGACCACGGTCAAATCATATTTGTCGCACAAACAGGTAGCGGTCAATAAAACGGTATGCTCCCAGTTCGATTATCCATTGCAACCGGGCGATAGCGTTGCCATTAATTTCGACCGGAATTTCAGCGAATTGAAACACCCGCTGTTGAAGCTGGTTTACGAAGACGACTATTTTGTGGTAGTGAACAAGGCCAACGGCCTGCTAACGGTTGCGACCGATCTGGAAAAGAACAAAACGGCGTTTCGCATCGTCAGCGATTATGTAAAGAGCCAACATCCCCGGAATCATATTTTCGTTTTACACCGTTTAGACAAAGACACCTCCGGCCTGCTGGTCTTTGCCAAGAGCCCGGAAATACAATCGGAAATGCAACGGAACTGGGAACGCGCGGTAACCGACCGCAAATATGTAGCCGTGATAGAGGGGTGTCCGGAAAAGATGTCCGGAGAGCTGACCTCGTATTTGTGCGAGAACAAAGCCTTCAAGGTATATTCCTCTCCTACCAACCAGGGCCAGTTTGCCCGTACACGATATCAAATCATAAAAGCCGGCAAACAATACTCGCTGGTTGAATTGGAATTAGGGACAGGGCGTAAAAACCAAATACGCGTACATATGTCAGAAATCGGGCACAGCATAGCCGGCGACAAAAAATACGGAGCCCAAAGCAATCCGATCAAACGAATCGCCCTGCATGCCTTTAAATTGGCGTTCATTCATCCGATAACCAAAGAGGAGCTGAGTTTCTCTACACCCATACCCAGATCGTTCCAGGCGTTGGTAAAATAAATTTCTTTCAGAAGACAGAAGGCTGGGTCTATCCCTATAAACACAGAAAAAACAAATGATAACAAGTTTTGCCAATCGCCTAATTTACAAGTAATTATAGCTCTTTAAACTCATGTTAAATAAACTCTTTCTCTCTATTGCGGTAATCTGTGTATTGTGGTGCACATCATGTTCGGAAGAGCCGCTGATATCCATCACGCTGAAAGGATTTACCAATGACACCCTCGTCATAAGTCAAGTCTCTTTGTCCGCATACCCCGATGTCAAGAATGACAGCGATCCGAGAATCCAATGGGATACCATTGTGGTAGAGCTTTCGGCTCTCACCCTTCGGCCTGCCGACACCACATCTTTATATGCCATTATACCCTGTCAGTCTCCCGGAGAGAGTCTCAAAATGATTGTTGCACCTCACGACCGGATAGACATTCGCATGGATTTCAGCCATGATGCAATAACCTACACGACAAAAGGCTCGCCCATAGCCGACGCCATCAACGACTATAATCTGATGATGGACGAAATTTCGGAACAAATCCGTCGGGCAAGAAAAGAGGTAGATACCCCGCAAGAACTTCTTGACAGCCTCTATGGTATCCGTATGGAGAAGAGTGCCGCCTGGGTAAAAAGCCACATCGACAATCCGGCCATAGCCTTGTATTTCAACAGAATGTCTCCGGACTCCGTAGTGAGCTATTACAGCCTCCTCAGTACCAAGATGTTGAACTCTGAGGTAGGCCCTCTGCTGAAATCCGCATACCTCCGTGCCGATAAGTATATCAAAATCATGAATGCCAAAGATTATATCCGGGAAGGGGTTACAGCTCCCGACTTTACGCTGCAAAACAACGAAGGCAAGCATTTCTCCTTCTCTTCGTTGCGTGGCAAATGGGTAGTGCTTGATTTCTGGGGCTCGTGGTGTGGATGGTGCATCAAGGGAATCCCGGATATGAAAAAGAGTCAAGCCAGACTTGCAGATAAATGCGAATTCGTCAGTATTGCCTGCAACGACAAATATGAGGAGTGGCTCCGTGCTCTTGAAAAGTACGATATGCCCTGGACACAGCTCTATGTGCCTGCCAATCACCCCGCAGACCTTGACCCGGCTACACTATACGCCATACAAGGTTATCCCACTAAAATCATTGTCAATCCGGATGGTGTTATCGCAAAGATATTCATAGGCGAGAACCCCGAATTCTATCAGGAGCTCAACAAACTGGTAAAATAGGGTTGCCTCTACGTTAACTGTCCGTAATATCCATTTTCAAAAAGGATATTTATTGGGGCTCTACCATAAAGGCACAACAATTTCCCGCTATCCATCAAACGTATAGACACCTATATTCCATCGGGCTCCCGTTGATTTACCGTGTAGCAAAATTATTTTCCAGCGGTTTCATCCATACGGCGGATCACCCGGCAGGGGTTTCCCGCGGCGACAACCCCGGCCGGGATATTGCTGGTTACCACACTTCCGGCCCCTATTACGGTATTGTCTCCAATGGAGACACCGGGCAAGATAATCGTATTCCCCCCTATCCACACATGGTTGCCGATAGTTACGGGACGGGCATACTCCCAACCGGCATTTCGTTGTGCCGTATCAAAGGGATGTCCGGCGGTATAGATACTGACATGAGGGCCCAACAAGACATTCTCTCCAAAAACAACCTCGGCTTCATCCAGGATGGTACAACCGGTATTGGCATAAAAGTTCTCTCCGATCCGGATATGGGATCCGTAATCGCAAAAGAAGGGCGGTTCGATATAAAATGTATCCCCCACCTCTCCAAGCAAAGCGACAAGCACCCGCTCTCTTTCCGAAATATCGGACGGTTTCAGCCGGTTATATTCATACACCAAATCATGCGCCCGATAGCGATCCCGGGCCAACTCTTCATCAAACGCCTGATAGAGTAGGCCTTTCAACATTTTCGATTTTTCCGTATCCATCTCAATTCCAATTACTCTGCCAATACCGAAAACTCGGCCCCACTGGCAAAATCATCTCCCCGTTGAGAGCTCAATGCTGTAAAACGGACGAAACGGGCCTTTACCGGTTTTTGAAGCATCACCCGTTGAGCCTTCTTATCCAGGGCAAAAGAGCCTTGCGCCACGGCATCGCTCCACGTTTTACCATCGTCGCTCACCTGCAATTTATACTCTTTTATATCGCCGTTACCCGAACCATCCTGACGGGGCAGGTAAACGAATCCCTTGACAAGCCGCTGTTCTCCGGCATCGAAATCGACCCAGTGGGGATACTGGGCCACCGTAACCGAATACATGGTATGCCATATCGTAGCTGGGTCATTATCGACCAGATTGGCCGCAGACTCTCCGCCTGTTTCCTGACTGGACGCATAAACGACCTCCATCGGGATGTTCTCGATTTTTTCAAACGTATAAGAGACTTTGAGCTCCGGATTTTCCTGATACCAGGCAAAAATCGTACCACCATCGCGCATATTGACAGGAGCGTCGTACACCTGAGGCTTTCCGTTCTCTCCTACCTGATAACAGAGGACAGCTCCCTTTGGAGAGCTCGACAATGTAAGTTCTCCTCTCCGGTCTCTTTTTACCATCAACGGAGTCTGTCCCGAAGCAGAGACACAAGCCGTCTCTGTAAACCGCGATGTTTCGGCCGGACGGATGATAAATCCCATTCGGTGGGCAGAAGCCTTCACCCGGTCGGGTTCGAGCGGACCGCCTTGACCGCAGCTGTTCCCTCCCAGACCGGTTACCCCGGCATCCAAATGCAAATGAGTTCCGGACGACGGCGGTAATTGATACGGATGGGGAGCCAACGTCATTTCCAGAGCAGACCACGGCAAAGCAGATGCAGAGAGACGATCGGTTGCAATGAACATCACGCCATGCCCTGTTTCATCGGTCAGTGCACACCAGCGTACATCCTCGCGGTTTCCCATCGATTGAGGTTTGGGAAACGAAACAAATTGTTCTTTTACCGTACTGGTATATTGTTCGATAAACGATGCCGTCTTCCGGTCATTGTAGTTATTGACCGGCCCACGCCCGTAGTAGGTATAATGCTGTAACCGTTCAGGCAATACCATTTCATACCCCAGACGAGGCAATACCACCCCCTCGTCGTTACTGGTGATACTGCTTTGCAACTCGATGGAACCATCCCGGTAAACGGTCCATATCTGATCTGTTACAAATTTGAAATCTTGTGGCCCGAACGGGCGGTCTTCGTGCTCTGTAATTTTATACCGGCCCGAACTTCCTCCCGTAATGGTGGCTGCATGGGGAGCTTGCGACACGACGGTAAACGACAACACCGCCGAACCGTTTTTGTCGGTATAAACGGTATTTAAAACAGCCTGATGTTTCAGGTTGTGCAAACCTTTTGCAAACCACTGTTGATATGCCCAGTTATCGTTATCGGTAGGAGCCCGAAGGGCATCTAATTTCGGCCCGTTTCCGGCTTCGATAATGGTCTGATCACCATATTTCAGACTATGAATAGAGCCATTCTGATGGTTGAATCTTACCTGGAAGTTGCTTCCGCTCACTATGGTACAGTTTTGTTCTTCGGAAATTTTTAACGGGCTTCCGTCAGCTACGGATACAAGAGCCGGTTTTTCGGCCGGTTCTTTCACTGCCAACTGCTCTTCCATCTGTACATACCCCTTTTCTGCCCAAGGTTCATCCCGGTTCAACAGGAACTGTATTTTAAGGAAATACTCGCTATTCTCTTTCTGTTTCTCGGAAGTATAGGGAACCGTTACTTGCTTGCTTTGGCGGGCTGCAATCTCTCCGGGATCCAACATCCCGCCTGCAATCTCTTTTCCATCTTCATACAAGGCCCAACGGATATCCAGATTTCCCAAATCGGCAAAATATCGTTTATTGAATATCTCGACAATACCTCTCTCCATATCGACAGCCTTTACTCCGACATCCTGCATGACTTTCTTGACCTCATAATATTGAGGTTTGGGCGAATGGTCGGGAAAGAGAATCCCGTTCATACAAAACATTCCGCTGTTGGGCTTATCGCCAAAATCGCCGCCATAAGCCATATAACGCGTACCGGTTTGTTTATCGTAATAATAAAGGCTCTGATCTACCCAATCCCAGATTGCCGCTCCGCAAAAGAAATTGGTCGATTCTATCGCATCCCAATAATCTTGCAGATTCCCAACGGCATTTCCCATAGAGTGGGCATATTCTGAAATGTGGAATGGGTACTTGATGGAATATTTTCCCTTCACCGCTCCACGAACCCAATCGACCGACGGATATTGGTTCGAGCCCATGTCCACAATATCGTTATTCCGCTCGTACTGAACCGGTCGGCTGGTATCGAATACCTTAATCGCCTGATAAGCTGCCACAAAATTTTCTCCCGGCCCCGCCTCGTTGCCCAACGACCAAATAACGATAGAGGGTGCATTGATATGCGCATGTACCAATTCCATGACACGCGCTACGTGAGCCGCCTTAAACTCGGGCACATGAGACAAAGAGGCCTCCCCGTAATAATACTGATGGCTTTCGATATTGGCTTCATCTTCCAAATAGATACCGTATTTATCGCACAAGTAATACCAGTATGGATCGTTTGAATAATGAGAGTTCCTAACGTGATTCAAATTGGCCCGCTTCAACAGTTTAATATCGTTCTCCATCAACTCATGCGTAATTGCGTGTCCGCGCTCCGGGTCTATCTCCTGCCGATTGACCCCTTTCAGTTTAACCGGTTTTCCGTTGATATAGAAATAACGCCCGGCTAATCCGAATTCGTCTTGCTCGGCCGGAGTATCCTTGATCTCTACCTTACGAAAACCGAAACCGACCGATACAGTCTCTATGACACGTCCTTTCTTATCTTTTAACTGCCCAACCAACGTATAACGATACGGTGCTTCTGCCGACCATTTCCGGGGTGTATCTACATCCATTCGGGCCAAAACCAGGCTCGATTCGCCCTTTTCTATCTCCTTCACATCCACCGAAACAGTTCCATTCTCAACAACAGCAGTCTTATCTGAATACAATTCATTCTCATATAACGTATAAGACAACGAATATCCCTTTATCTTCTTCTTACTCAAATTCCGGATGTCTGCCGAGATTTCAATACTTCCGTTTTTATATTGGCTATCCAAATCGGGAACTACGTAAAAATCCCGGACCTGTACCTGAGGAGTGGACGACAACGATACCGTACGGAAGATACCCGGAAGACGGAACATATCTTGCGCTTCCAGGAACGATCCATCCGAATTTCGATAAACCTCTACGGCTACGGTATTCTCTCCCTTTTTATTCAAATAGCGGGTTATATTGAATGAGGCCGTATTACGGGAGTTTTTGGAGAATCCGACATAATGCCCATTCACCCATAAATAGAAAAACGAGGAGACACCATCAAAATTCAAATAAACTTCCCGATCTTTCCAGTTTTCAGGCAAAGAAAAATTCCGCCGATAAGAGCCAACCTCATTCCGATGCTTATAAGTAGTCCAATCCTGCGGTGGAGTACGCATCACCCCACCTTTCCAGTCTCCCACTTTTACCTGATGTTGGAAAATTACCGGTTGATTGGCATAGATCGGAACACCGTATTTCAGGCTTCCGTCCTTTTGAATACCGACAACGTTCCAGTTCATCGGTACCTCTACCACATCCCATCGGGATACATCAAAATCCGGTCGATAAAATTCTACCGGACGTTCCTCCGGATTGCCAACCCAATGAAAAGACCATGGTCCATTCAACGACATCCAGTAATCACTGTATTGTGGCAAAACTTTTCGGGCACTCTCCACATCCGCAAAAGAGAAAAAATAGGCCCGCGGTTGCTCCTTATTAAATGCCAAAGATGACGGCGATTGCCACTCATCCCCTCTCGGAGCATCCACATCTCCATAAGAAAAACCTTCTAACAACTGTTGTTGGGAATATCCCGACAGGGATAATAACAGCAAAAAAATAATCCAGCATCTTTTCATTGTATGTTTATTTCTAAATATCCTTTGTCAACAATGTAATAAAGAACTTCTAATAATCTATAATTCCTTAATATATAAATAACAAATATATGAAATAGTATTTTATTTCCCGAACTCTTTACACAAAATCCGGTCAGGCTCTTTTCCTATTATACCTCTTATCAAATATACAGAGGGTCAAAAAGACAGATGATTATTTTTATTCCAATATGATTATTATTTACCTTAACTGATAACATTATCGTTTTATCAGCAAAAAAATAAAGACGTGTTTTTCTGTGTGCATTTTGGAGGATAAATGGGCGTATCATCCGCTCGTGGGGAAAGGGTGGTCCCGCCACTGAGCACAGTTCCCCGACCTTTTTTCCGCTCTCCTGTCCTGGAATTGGAGTACAGGAGCGGACCGTCCGCCA
>CASGEW010000064.1 GCA_949300615.1 uncultured Bacteroidales bacterium | reverse complement strand
CCCATACGGCATTCCGGTCTTCACCCCGGAAGGAGGTGATCTTCTGGAAGGTTTTTTGATCTTTCAGGTTGTACAGCCAGATATCCCGCGTAATGGAAGATTGGTGGTGTTTCCGCCAGGGACATTCGTATCCTTTTTTATCGGTAAACAGCAGAAATTCTCCATTTTTACTTATTGATATATCTTCCATCGTGTGCGAGGTAAACATTTTGGGGCGTCCTCCTTGTGTGCTTACTTCGTATATTTGAGGATATAGACCCGACGGGAATTGCCCGTGAGAGGCCTCCCATTGGATGCTTGCGCTGTATAGAATGTGGTCGTTGTCTTTGAATGTTAAGGCATATTCGTGAGCTGAGTGTGTCGTCAGTCGTTTAGGTATTCCTCCCTCTTTGGAGACGATATAGACATCGAAACTCCCTTCCCGGTTACTCGAAAAAGCGATGTTTTTACTGTCGGGACTCCATACCGGATGGGTGTCGTATGCCGGGTTGGAGGTAACCTGAAAAGCCCGTCCTCCGGAAACAGGGACGGTGTAAATGTCTCCTTTGTAGCAGAATGCGATTGTTTTCCCGTCCGGGGAGATGGTGTTGTACCGCATCCACAGCGGAGCTTCCTGTGCCTGTATCCCGAATGAGAAAAACGAGAGTACAAGCATGAAAAAGTGTTTGCTCATTTTGTTTAGTATGTATAGGTTAAAGAATGTGTGTGATCTAATTGGTTACAAAAATATACTTTTTTATTATACAAATTTGAAAAAATCCGATATACTTTATATCTGTTAGCGTCTGCTCTTTTGAATCACCTAATTTATTTCTCTCGATAGAGCTTGTATAGTCGGTTGTGGGGGAAAAAAGAGCTTCGAGTTTTCGGTGAAAAAACGCTCTTATCTCGGGTTATTTTTATTAATTTTGCCACAGAATAGGGTAGATGGTTACAAGAATAAAACCGTCGTTACTGATTCAAAAAGGGACTTGTATGATTAGTCGATAAAAATGAATCAGTTGCGTGTTTTACCCCCGTTTACCCGGGAATAAAAATTGCCAAGTGAAAAAATTTCATATTATTTCGAGGAGGGAGCCGTTGATGCGGGAATTGGCATCGGCATTGAAAAAGAAAGGTTATTTGGTAACCTTTTCATCCGATTCCGATCAAACAGGAGCGATTGATAAAGATACGGATACGGTGATAGCACCGGTCGGTATGGATTATGACCATCCGGAGGTGGCCGTCGCCAAGAAAATAGGTGTCGAGGTTGTCTCTTTTACCGAGTTTATCGCCCGTCAAACCAAGAACAAGACCCGGGTTGTGATTCGCGAAAATCGTCCTTATGGGCAGATCCTGCCGTTGGTTTGTTTTGTTTTGAAAAGACGAAATATTTTATACGACCTGGCAGCAACGGATGTTGCATTTCCTTCGGAATCGCGTATTAGCCTCAGTTATGATGCCCGCATAGCCTTGCTGGAAGGAGAGCGGAAGTTGGAATCGCCGGTAGAAGATAAGATACCGGTGGGTTATCTGTATAATCCGCATATTTTGGTGATGCCCCGTTTCCAGTGGATAAAAGGCCAACCTTTTGAAACGCCCAGTTCCTATTTTAATTTTCATAAAAAACTGGTCGCCCAGATAGAACGGAACGGCAAATTCATCTATAACGCCGCCTATTCGGTTTTGCGCGAATTGGGCGATGCCGTGCGGGAAGATGTAACGGCATTGCCATATACCTCCCTGCCGGTATCGATAAACTATCCGGATGCCGAATTGGAAACCCGTTATGGGAAGATAACCGTAAAGACTGTTGATGAGAACGATATTGCCGATATCTTTGCTGCGGAGAGTATTTGCCGGCAGTTGGGTGTAAAGGGGAGCGATTTCTTTTCGTTGGTGGGAGAATATTCGTTTAAAACAGAGACGCCATGTTGATAGCCAGTCAAAAGAAAAAAGAGAATATAGCCGAATATCTGCTCTATATGTGGCAGATAGAAGACCTGATACGAGCCTATAAGCTGGATCTGGATACCATCCATCGAGAGATTGTGGAAAAATTCGACCAGCCGGCAGAGACTAAGAAAGCCATACTCGATTGGTACGAAAGCCTGGTCGATATGATGCGCCGTGAAGGCGTTGTTGAACACGGCCATTTGCAGTTAAACAAGAACGTAATTATCGACTTGACAGACCTTCACCTGCGCCTGATGAAATCGACCAAAGAGCCCTTTTATAGTGCTGAGTTTTATAAAACGCTTCCTTTCATTGTCGAGTTGCGCAGCAAAGCCAAGGAGAATATCAAAGGCGAAATAGAAACCTGTTTCGATGCGTTGTACGGTGTATTGATGCTGCGGTTACAGGGGAAAGAGATATCCTCTGAAACACAGCGGGCAATTGCTCAAATCAGCCGGTTTTTGGCATTGTTGTCTGAAAAGTACAAGCAAGACCGGAACAATGAGTTGGAATTGTAAAATCAATTAGAAAAATGTTTATGGAAGGACAAAAAAATATATTGGTAACAGGAGCCAATGGACAGCTGGGTAACGAGTTGAGGTGTCTATCTTCCACGTATCCGGCCTATCGATTCTTTTTTACGGACATTGAAGAGTTGGATATTTGTGATTGCGATGCCGTATCGGATTTTGTAAACACGTATAAAATTGATTATATATTGAACTCCGCAGCTTATACCGCCGTAGAGCGGGCCGAGGAGGATGCCGATAGGTGTCGGCGTATCAATGCGCTGGCGGTAGAAAATTTGGGACGTGCCGCCGCCGCTGTCGGAGCCAAAGTTTTTCATGTATCGACCGACTATGTATATGGCGGTACACACTATAAACCGTATGAAGAGGACGATGATACAGCCCCCTGTTCGGTATATGGGGCAACGAAACTCGAAGGAGAAACGCTGTTGTTCAAGGCCTGTCCCGCTTCGGTAGTGGTACGGACCTCCTGGTTGTATTCTACCTTTGGAAATAATTTTGTCAAAACGATGCTTCGGTTAGGGCGAGAAAAATCGGAGTTGAACGTTGTATTTGACCAGATCGGTTCTCCTACCTATGCGGCCGATTTGGCAGCGATTCTGTTGAAAATGGTAACAGCCTCCGAGGCAGGGAACTTTCATCCCGGTGTCTATAATTTTTCCAACGAGGGGGTATGCAGTTGGTACGATTTTACCAAGGCAATCCACCGCATTGCAGGGATTACCGGTTGTCAGGTACGTCCCATCGAGGGGAGTCAATATCCTTCCAAAGTGGCCCGCCCGTTTTATAGCGTGATGAATAAAAAGAAGATAAAAACAACATTCGGATTCGTTATCCCGCATTGGGAGGAGAGCTTGTCCGTTTGTATCGAAAAACTAATAAAACCGTAGTATGAGCCTATTGACCGACGAAATTCAAAAAAGACGCACGTTTGCCATTATCAGCCACCCCGATGCCGGGAAAACGACATTGACCGAAAAACTGTTGTTGTTCGGGGGAGCTATCCATGTAGCCGGAGCCGTAAAATCGAATAAAATCAAGAAGACGGCCACCTCTGACTGGATGGAAATCGAAAAACAACGGGGGATATCTGTGGCCACCTCGGTAATGGGGTTTAATTACGGCGATTATAAAATAAACATCCTCGATACCCCCGGGCACCAGGACTTTGCCGAAGATACCTATCGTACGCTTACGGCGGTGGATAGTGTGATTATCGTGGTGGATGCCGCCAAAGGGGTAGAGATGCAGACCCGGAAACTGATGGAGGTGTGCCGGATGCGCAAGACGCCGGTCATTGTTTTTGTCAATAAGATGGACCGTGAGGGAAAAGACCCTTTCGATTTGCTGGATGAGTTGGAAGCAGAGCTTAAAATCTCCGTCCGTCCGCTGAGCTGGCCCATCAACATCGGGCAGCGTTTCAAAGGCGTTTACAACATCTATGAGCAAAAACTCGATTTATATACTCCCAGTAAACAGTTTGTTACCGAATCGGTGGAGTTTCGCGACATCCATAACCCCGAGTTGGAGAAATACATCGGAGAAAGCGATGCCCAAAAATTACGTGCCGACATGGAATTGATAGAGGGTGTCTATCCGGAGTTTGACGTGGACCCCTATTTGAAAGGAGAGCTTGCTCCGGTCTTTTTCGGGTCGGCGTTAAACAATTTCGGGGTGAAAGAACTTCTCGATTGCTTTACACAGATAGCCCCAGCCCCTAAACCGATACAGGCCATCGAGCGGGTCGTACGTCCCGAAGAGGAGAGCTTTTCGGGATTCGTGTTCAAAATCCATGCCAATATGGACCCGAACCACCGCAGTTGCATCGCTTTTGTAAAAATCTGTTCAGGGCGGTTCGAGCGGAATGCCAATTATAAGCACATGCGTAACGGAAAGATGATGCGTTTTTCCAGTCCTACGGCTTTTATGGCCCAGAAGAAATCTACGGTGGACGAAGCTTATCCCGGAGACATTGTGGGGTTGCCCGATACCGGAAATTTTAAAATCGGCGATACCTTGACATCCGGTGAAGAACTTCATTTCAAAGGCTTGCCAAGTTTCTCTCCGGAGATGTTCAAATACATCGAGAATGCCGACCCGATGAAATCGAAACAACTCAACAAGGGTATCGAGCAGTTGATGGACGAGGGAGTAGCCCAGCTGTTTACCAATCAGTTTAACGGTCGTAAGATTATCGGTACGGTAGGACAGTTGCAGTTTGAAGTAATCCAATACCGGTTGCTGCACGAATACGGGGCGCAATGCCGCTGGGAACCGGTCAGTCTCTATAAGGCCTGTTGGATAGAGAGCGACGATATTCAGGCATTAGAGGCATTTAAGAAACGGAAATACCAGTTTATGGCTCTCGACAAGGAGGGGCGCGATGTGTTTTTGGCCGATTCGGGTTATGTATTGCAGATGGCACAAACCGATTTCCCGAAAATCCGGTTCCATTTTACCTCGGAGTTCTAAACGGCCGTTATTCCCAGAAATCGCTTGTCGGAAGAAAAGTCGAAACGATTCCCCTGTGGGTGCTTCGTTGGAGAGGTTCCTTTCCTTCGGCCATACCTTTCCCGGAGAAAAGAGAGACGCTTGCCTTGCCTGTTTTGTTCGTAGGAAGTTATTTATAATCGGTTGTCGATGCGTATGATGTTTTCGACAATAAACAGGTGTCGGATTTCGTTCTTGGGCACCTCTATGTCGTCGTATGCCGGATTCTCGCTTTTCAGGGTAATCAAGGTCGGGTCGCTGTTTTTCCGTACATATTTCACCATTCTGTAATCGTCTAAAACGACTACGTAAATCTGTCCCCAAAAAAGAAGGTTCATGTTTTGTACCGGGCGTATGGCAATCAGGTCTCCGTTGCAAATAACCGGTTGCATACTGTCTCCGCTTACTTTTACGATATGGGCGTTCCGGTTGATGTAGGGAACATCTATTGCACCGATCTGTTTCTCGGATGTAAAGGTGAGTTCTCTGCCGCTCATGCCGGCGGTAACGTCAATGTCGTATATCTTGGTCCCACCCAGTTCCTTGTTGTGGATGGCTTCTGACGGGATAGAGACGCGTGTGCTGTGGCTATGGGCCGTTTGCATATAGAAAATATCTCCCTCTCCGGTTTTCAACCAAACTTTTGAAACGCCCAATCCTACCACGATTTTGTTGATGAGTGATTCGCTTATGGGTAATTTACCATTTATGTGTTTTGAAAAATTGGAACGATCCGTGGAGATTTTATCGGCAAAGTCATTCTGCGTAACGCCCAATATCTTGATTAGTTCTCTGATTCGTAGAATAATCTCTTCGTTTTTCATACAGGAGATAGTTTATAAGGATTCTAAATATGGTAAAATAACCTTATTTTCTTTGTATTTGTTGTATTATTACCATATCTTTGTATCAACGTTCAAAGCAAAATTTCGGTGTTGTCTTTGACAACAGAAATTTCATGCAAGATAACGCTATTTGAGAGATTTTCAATGTGGGAGAATGTTAATTAACAACCTGAATGCGAAGAGGAGAAAAATAATGTGATTATGAATAAGAGAGGCAATGGCGATTGTCGGATTTTGGGTACGGGAAATACCGTATTGGGCCCGGCGGTACCCCGATCTCTTTCTCGCATTCGGGTTTTTAAGATAGGGTAATATGGTTGTAATAGGAGCCAAACAGTTGGCGCTTTTGTGTGCTTGTCATTTTATCGCTCATTTTGATTATGCCGATTTGCGATCTTCGGTGTACCGTTCCGATTATGAGGTACAGTTGGAGGGGGGTGATTTTGAGTTGTGGTGTGAGGCCCAATTCAATGAAGGGCGAAGTGTCGTTGTCGATTTTCATTATGGTATTCAGCCGCTTCCGGATAACAGTGTCCAAATCGAAGTATTGGGCCAACGCTCTGTGGCAACGGCTTTGGCATTGCATCTTATCAATACCTATTTGGCCGAGTATAAAATGGTAAAAATCGTACCAGGTGAGTGAACAAATCTATTTGGCGGCGTATTATAATTGTGGTTTGTGTAAAAGGTTCAGGTGTGTCAGTAGGCGTACGGACGGAGTTGGGTACGTAGGCTTGTTGAAACAAGAAACGCTCGGAATTATCCGAGCGTTTCTTTATTATTTTAGGACAAATGATTCTTATTTGTTTACAGAGGCCATGTGAGCGATCAAATCGAGCACTTTGTTGCTGTAACCGATTTCGTTGTCATACCAAGAAACCACTTTAACGAAGGTGTCGGTCAAAGCGATACCAGCTTTGGCATCGAAAATAGAAGTACGAGTGTCGCCCAAGAAGTCAGAAGAAACGACAGCGTCTTCGGTGTAACCGAGGATACCTTTCAATTCTCCTTCGGAAGCTTCTTTCATAGCGGCGCAGATTTCAGCGTAAGTAGCAGGTTTTGCCAAGTTAACAGTCAGGTCAACAACAGATACGTCCAAGGTCGGAACACGCATTGACATACCTGTCAATTTACCGTTCAAAGAGGGGATTACTTTTCCTACTGCTTTTGCAGCACCTGTTGAAGAGGGGATGATGTTGCCAGAAGCAGCACGTCCACCGCGCCAGTCTTTCATAGAAGGACCATCAACCGTTTTTTGAGTAGCGGTAGTAGAGTGAACAGTAGTCATCAAACCGTCGGTGATACCGAATTTGTCGTTCAATACTTTGGCGATGGGAGCCAAGCAGTTGGTCGTACAAGATGCGTTAGAAACGAATTGAGTACCTTTCACGTAAGTTTTTTCGTTTACACCGCAAACGAACATCGGAGTGTCGTCTTTTGACGGAGCAGACATAACTACATATTTGGCACCGGCTTCGATGTGAGCTTGTGCTTTTTCTTTGGTCAAGAACAAACCGGTTGATTCAACCACGTATTCAGCACCTACTTCATTCCATTTCAAATCGGCCGGGTTCTTTTCAGCGGTAACGCGGATAACGTTTCCGTTTACGATCAATTGGCTTTTTTCAACGTTAGCTTCGATAGTACCGTCGAATTGGCCGTGCATCGTGTCATATTTCAACATATATGCCAAGTAATCAACCGGGCAAAGGTCGTTAATACCGACAATTTGAATGTCATTTCTCTTTTGAGCTGCACGGAAAACGAAACGTCCGATGCGGCCGAAACCGTTAATACCTACTTTAATCATTGTAATAAAACTTTTAAGGGTTTATTTTTAAATCGCAAAATAATTTTTTATTGTTCTTGATCTGCATCGGGGAGCCTCTTTTTCAAATCTTTTTTGAATGGGTTGCTTTTCCGGCATTTTGTCCGATTCCCCGATTTTGCGTTGCAAAGGTAACTAAAATTTTCTAATACAATAGTAGTCAAATTAAAAATAAAGAAAAATTTCCCTATTTAGCGGTAAAATTTTCCAGACTACTCATGGTTTGTCGCTTAGTACTGTTCCGATTCGTTGGGAAAGTCGCGCGATTTTACGTCGGAAATGTAGTTCCGTACCGCGTTGGTGATGATGCTGTTCAGGTCTGCGTACCGACGCAAGAAGCGCGGAGAAAAATCTTTGTTGATCCCCAACATATCGTGCATAACCAACACCTGTCCATCTACGCCGCCTCCGGCACCTATACCGATGATGGGGATGGTCAGTTCTTCGGCCACCTGTTGGGCCAGTTTAGCGGGAATTTTTTCGAGTACGATACCGAAACATCCCAACTCTTGCAGCAGGTGAGCGTCTTCCAGCAGCTTTTTCCTTTCGGCGTCCTCCTTGGCCCGTACCGTATAGGTGCCGAACTTGTTGATAGACTGAGGCATCAATCCCAAATGTCCCATAACAGGGATACCGGCGTCGATAATCTTCTTTATATCCTCCTGAATCTCTTTCCCTCCCTCTATTTTGAGGGCTTCCGCTCCGGTCTCCTGCATGATACGGATGGCCGCTTCGAGCGATTTGATGGGATTTCCCGAACAGGTTCCGAAGGGCATATCCACAATAACCAACGCGCGTTTTACCGCACGGGCAACAGACCGGCCATGATAAATCATCTGGTCGAGCGTAATCGGTAGGGTGGTAACGTTACCTGCCATTACGTTTGAAGCCGAGTCGCCTACCAATATCACATCCATACCGGCTTGATCTATAAGGGCTGCCATGGTATAGTCGTATGCAGTCAGCATGGATATCTTTTCTCCTCGCGCCTTCATCTCCGTCAGGCGATGTGTCGTTACTTTTCTCGAATCTTCTGTGTATGTTGACATTGTTCTGGTGTTTAATTGGGGGCAAAGGTATATCAAAAAATTATGAAAGGAGATAAATTTGAAATTTAAAACTCATTTTTGATTTTATCTTGACGCATTTATAGAGAAGTTTAATTATTTTTGCGTTTATATAGCACAATTAGACTAAACCATTAAAATATGAAAACAACCTTTTATTGCTCTTTCTTGCTGTTGGCCCTGTTGGGATATTCCTGCCAAAAGGGTTCTTATCAGCTCCATGTCCCCGAAGCACAAAATGAGTTAAGAGCACCTGCTTATCCGTTGGTAACGATCGATCCCTATACCAGTGCTTGGTCGTTCGGCGATAAATTGGCTGAAAGCCCGGTTCGGCACTGGACCGGTACCCAACATTCGCTTATCGGCGCGATCCGTGTCGATGGGAAAACATACCGGTTTATGGGTACCGAAGCCATTCCGATGGAAGTCATCTTGCCCATGGCGGTCCAAGAAAAATGGGAGGCTGTTTATACCGAAACCAAACCAGCAAAAGGATGGGAAACCTTGGGCTTTAAAGATTCGGCATGGAAAGCCGGGAAAGCCGCTTTCGGGACGAAAGATCAACCTGACTTGTCCACCCCTTGGGAAAGTAAAGATATTTGGGTACGTCGTCCGTTTACGTTGGATGACGATTTGACAAATGCCACGCTGTTTTTAGAATATTCGCACGACGATATATTTGAACTTTATATAAACGGCATAGAGGTGGTTTCAACCGGATATGTATGGCGGTACAATGTTTTACAAGAGTTGCCCAAAGAGGTGGTTGCCACCTTGAAAAAAGGCGAAAATATCATTGCCGCACATTGTCATAACCGGACAGGAGGCGCCTATGTAGATTTCGGGTTGAAAAAGAAAAAAGAGATCAATAGTGGGTTCGATGCCGTGGCCGAACAAAAAGCTGCCATTGTCCGTCCGTTGCAGACGTTCTATACCTTTACCTGTGGTGGAGTCGATTTGAATCTGGCTTTCACCGCCCCGTTGTTTACCGACGATCTGGATAAAATGACCGCCCCCGTTAACTATATCTCCTACCAAGTAGTTGCCAACGATGGGAAAGAACACGATGTCCAGATCTATATGGAGGCAACCCCCGAGTGGGCCGTAAATAAGGTTGGGCAACCGGTGGCGTTCGACCGCTTTGAAAAGAACGGAATCACTTACCTGAAAACCGGAACACAAGAACAGCCTATATTGAAAAGAAGAGGCGACGATGTCCGCATCGATTGGGGGTACCTCTACTTGGCCGGAGCAAATGGGGAGAATCTGGTGTTAGGAGATTATTTCGATACCAAACAGGCGTTTAAAGAAAACGGTGTCATAACTGCGAGTGCAGACAAGTCTGCACTGTCGCCGGATATGTCGAAACAGATGTCCGTATTGGCGTATAATTGCGATTTGGGGAAAGTCTCTTCTTCTCCCGTTGACGGATTTACAATGATCGGTTACGACGATATATACTCCATACAATATTTTAAAGAAAATCTGAAACCCTATTGGTCTAAAAACGGGACAGTCGATATTTGTTCCGTATTTGAATCTGCGGCAAAAGATTATGCCGCCACGATGAAAAAATGCGAAACGTTCGGTAATCAGTTGATAGCCGATGCAACCCGGGTGGGAGGCGAAAAATATGCCCGTTTGTGTGCCTTGGCATATCGTCAGGCAATAGCTGCCCACAAATTGGTTTCCGACAAAGAGGGCAATTTGTTGTTCTTGTCGAAAGAAAATTTCAGTAACGGTTCTATCGGGACAGTCGATGTAACCTATCCATCAGCCCCTCTGTTCCTCGTATATAACCCGGATTTGTTAAAAGGAATGTTGAACCCCATCTTCTATTATAGCGAAAGCGGCAAGTGGACCAAACCTTTCCCTGCACACGATGTAGGTACTTATCCGCAGGCCAACGGGCAAACCTATGGCGAAGATATGCCCGTAGAAGAAGCCGGTAATATGCTTATCCTGACCAACGCCATAGCCCGAGTAGAAGGCAATGCAGAATATGCAAAAAAACATTGGGAAGTACTTTCCGTTTGGGCTGATTACTTGATTAGCAAAGGACTCGATCCCGAAAACCAGTTGTGTACCGACGACTTTGCCGGGCACCTGGCCCATAACGCCAATCTCTCCGTCAAAGCCATCATGGGAATTGCCGGTTACGCCCAACTCGCCGAGATGTTAGGCGAAAAAGAGACAGCGCAGAAATATATGGAAACAGCCAAAGATATGGCGGCTAAATGGCAAGAGATGGCCAAAGATGGCGACCATTACCGTTTGACGTTTGATCAGCCCGGAACATGGAGCCAAAAATATAATATGATATGGGATAAACTGTTCGGGACAAATCTCTTCCCGCCAGAAATATTTGATACCGAGATTGCTTACTATTTGACCAAGCAACAGCCGTATGGTTTGCCATTGGACAGTCGTAAAACCTATACCAAGTCCGATTGGATTATCTGGACGGCTTGTATGGCAACCAATCCGGCTGACTTTGCCGCCTTGATAGACCCGGTTTATAAGTATGCAGACGAAACTACTACCCGAATGCCGCTATCCGATTGGCACGAAACCACCGATGGAAAATCCGTAGGGTTCCGAGCCCGTTCCGTTGTCGGTGGCTACTTTATGAAAATGTTAGCAGATAAAATGTGTACGAAATAGGACATCCGTTTATATTATCCAGAAACCGTATGATCTTTGAGCATACGGTTTCTTTTATAACACATAACCCCAATAGATGATAATGGCAGAACAAGACCCCCAGCTCAATGAGCACAACAAACAAGAATATCCGCCCATGCACACCGCAGAACATATTTTAAATCAAACAATGGTCCGTATGTTCGGGTGTAAAAGAGCCGTTAATGCCCATATTGAACGTAAAAAAAGCAAGTGTGATTACGAGCTGTCCCAGCCTCCAACGGAACAGCAGGTACAAGAGATAGAAAACAAGGTAAACGAAATCATTGCACAAGATTTGCCCGTTTGGATAGAATATACTACCCAAGAAGAGGCCCGACAACGATTTGACCTGACCCGATTGCCTCAAAATGCCACCGAAACCCTTCGGATCGTACACGTGGGAGAGTACGACGCGTGTCCATGCGCTGGGTTACACGTAGAACGAACCGCACAAATCGGTCGATTCGTCATCGCGAGTAGCCAATATAATCAACCCTTGTTTCGGATACGGTTTAGATTACTTTGAGTAGAAGATTATAATCGGTTAATAACAAAGCTATTACGATTTAGATACAAACAATTTTCAAAAAAAGGCATTAAAAAGTTTGGAGGGAAAGATAAGGGGTAGTATCT
>CASGEW010000063.1 GCA_949300615.1 uncultured Bacteroidales bacterium | reverse complement strand
GTTCTCACCTGATGGTCGTTACATGGCGTGGCTGAGCATGGAACACGACGGATACGAATCGGACAAGAATCGGTTGTTTATACAAAATCTCGAAAATGGGGAAAAGGTATATCTGACAGAACAATTCGACTATTGTGCGGAATCGTTTGCTTGGAACAACAATAACCAGTCAATCTATTTCCTGGCCGTAAAAGATGGTAAAAAAGGAATTTTCGATATTCAAATCGCAGACCGTTCCATCCGGCAGGTTACCTCCGGATATTACGACTATGCCTCTGTTGCACAGGCCCAAGATTGTCTGATAGCCACCAGGCACTCCATCTCCTCGCCCGATGAGATATTTGCCGTTTCTCTCAACCAGGAAAACGAAGTACGGGAATTATCGTTTGAAAACAAAGAACTGCTGGATAATATTACCATGGGAAAAGTAGAAGAGCGCTGGATAGAGACAACCGACCACAAAAAAATGCTGACCTGGGTAGTATATCCGCCACATTTCGACCCGAAAAAACAATATCCGGCCCTGCTCTATTGCCAAGGCGGGCCGCAAAGTGCCGTCAGCCAGTTCTGGTCATACCGGTGGAATCTGCAACTGATGGCTGCCAACGGATACATCGTAGTAGCCCCCAATCGCCGGGGTGTACCGGGATTCGGCCAAGAGTGGCTGGAACAAATCAGCAAAGATTACGGCGGACAGAATATGCGAGACTATTTCAGTGCCATAGATCAGGTCAGCCAGGAACCGTTTGTGGATGCCTCGCGGTTGGGAGCTGTCGGAGCCAGTTACGGAGGGTTTTCCATCTATTGGCTGGCTGGACACCACAACAAGAGATTCAAGGCTTTTATCGCCCACGCCGGTATTTTCAATTTGGAACAACAATACCTGGAAACAGAGGAGATGTGGTTTGCCCAATGGGACTTGGGCGGTGCGTTCTGGGACAAGAACAACCCCGAGGCACAACGCAGTTATGCCAACTCGCCCCATCGTTTTGTGGACAAATGGGATACGCCTATTCTGGTTACACACGGCGAAAAGGATTACCGGATCTTGGCATCACAGGGTATGGCTGCATTCAATGCGGCTACCATGCGCGGCATACCGGCCGAGATGGTGATTTTCCCGGATGAGAACCACTGGATTCTGCAACCTCAAAACGGCATTTTATGGCAACGGGTTTTCTTCCGCTGGTTAGATAAATGGTTAAAACCGGGAAATGAAATGTCTGGGGAATAAAAATATTGGATTCTTTTTCCGCTTTTTGAAAAAAGCGGAACCAAAAACTTTTATGTTCTGCGCAATATTTGGATAAATATGTAGCAGATAGATAAAGAGAGGGCGGAATTGAAAAATTTTCAACTCCGCCCTCTCTTGTTTATTCTGTTAGCCAAGGAATGATATCAATACCCCGGCGGCTACGGCCGAACCGATTACTCCGGAAATATTACTTGCCATACAGTATTGCAGTACATGGTTTTTAGGATCGTACTTCAATGCTATTTCATTGGCTACACGCGAAGCCATGGGCACGGCACTTAAACCGGTAGCCCCAATCAACGGATTTATTTTTTTCTTGGTAAAGAGATTGAAAAGTTTTACAAACAAGATACCCCCGGCAATGGAAAGGGCAAATGCCAGGAAACCTCCTATCACAATGCCGATGGTAGTCCAGTTCAGGAAAGCCTCGGTTGTCATGGTCGCCCCTACGGAAAGGCCTAAGAATATGGTGGCAGCGTTCATAATACTGTTCGAGGCAGCATCAAACAGACGCGAGGTGTTGGCCCCAATCTCTTTGATCAGATTCCCGAACATCAGCATACCAATCAAGGGGACTGAACTCGGCACAAACAATGCGACAACAGTGGTTACCACTATCGGGAACATGATTTTCAATGCCTGCATATTCTTGAACTCACTCTTTGACGGGAATTTCTTTTCCTGTTCTTTCATGTTGATTTTCAACTCTTTCTTCGTACAGGTAAGTTTAACCACCAGCGGTATGATAACCGGGACAAGCGCCATATAAGAATAGGCGGCAATGGCAATAGGACCTAACAAATGAGGTGCCAGTTTAATGGTAGTAAAGATAGCCGTCGGGCCATCGGCACCACCGATGATTCCCAATGCTGCGGCCTCCTTGGGAGTGAATCCCATAAAAATGGCAACCAGTAATACCGTAAAGATTCCCAACTGAGCGGCAGCCCCGAAGATAGAAAGACGCAGGTTACGCAACATCGGACCGAAATCCGTCAATGCTCCTACCCCCATGAAGATGACAGGAGGCAAGAACCCCGTCTTGATCAACAGATAATAGATGAAATTCATAATGCCCAGCTCATGCGCAATCTCATGCAAAGGCATCTCCCAGATATTTTTCTGGACCTCAATTCCCTGAGACGATATGAACGATACCATCCCCGACTCATCTGCCTGTATAACTCCCATGCCGCCACCGGGGAAGTTGGCAATCAACACGCCAAAAGCGATGGGCACCAACAACAACGGTTCATACTGTTTCTTTATTCCCAGATAGAGCAACACGAAAGCAATCAAATACATGATGAGAAACTGCGGTTCAGCAAAAATATTGCTGAACGCAGTCATGTCGTATAGTTTACTAAATATATCGTTCATCACTTAACAAGCATTATAACGTCATCTTCTGCGACAGGATCGCCCGAATTCAAACAAATAGCGGCAATGACTCCGTCAGCCTCGGCACGCACGGCGTTGTAGGTCTTCATGGCCTCTACGTAGCACAATACCTGGCCGGCTTTTACCGCATCGCCTACTTTTACCGGGACATCCGACGCATTTTTTATCATATAGAATTTCCCTTCAAGCGGCGAGAGGATTTCCGTACCTTGCCCATCCGATTGTGATGCACCGGAAAGAGGTGCAGCCGAAGCGACAGGTGCCGGTGAAGCCGTGCCCGGCGACGTTTCGCCGAAAGCAACCGTTACGCGATATTGCTGTCCGTTTACATCGACGGTCATAGTTTGTGGAGTAGTCGGTAAAGCCGTTGCAACAGCAGCCGACTCGGGATGCTGGGCTTCGCGTTTTTTGGCAATATCGGCTTCAAATTCTGCTTTGGCTTTTCCGGAACGGTACGCTTCGTATTGAGACGGATGCATGGCATACTCAAACAACTCTTCATCGTCTTCTCCGGTATCCCACTGCTTTTCTTTCATCAACTGACGATATTTATCCAGCGCATCCGGATAATTATCCTGCGGATTCCCGGTAAAGAACTGACGACCTTCCGCCTGGGCCTTGGCAATAATCTCAGGAGCCAACTCACCGGGCAAGCGGCCGGCTTTCCCTAAAATCATATCCCAAATATCGTCGGCTATCATGCTCCAACGGTCTTTTCCTTTTTCCAGCTGTATCACATTCATCAAAGCCAGATTCTTGACATACTGGCTGAATGGCGTTACCAACGGAGGATAGCCCACACGAGGCCAAACATAGGCAACTTCGTTGAAAAGTTTAATCAACAACTCATCTTGTGTCATCAACGGTTTGCCGTTTTTCGCCTTGTTTTTGTTGATGGTTTCCAGATTCGTCTCCAAATCGGCCATCAAGCTACCCATCATACCTCCGGGCAAACCGGGGCCGATCAACAACGAATTCATCAAACGGTTTCTCGGGCTGATATAAAATCCCAGGAAATCGTCCATAAATTTCTGAATCAAGCTGCGAACTTTCATATATGCCTCCATGTTGATCTCCGGCACCTGATATCCTGCATCTTTGAGCATCGCCTGAACAGTCAATAAATCGGCATGGCCGGTTCCCCACGAGAGGGGTTCCATCCCCACATCAATAATATCGCACCCGGCATGACAAACCTCTAAGATAGAGGCTACCGAGAAACCAGGACCGGCGTGGCTGTGATACTGGATAACAATGTCGGGATACTTTGCCTTGATATTCGACACAATCTTACCCAACGTTACCGGACGGCCGATACCCGCCATATCCTTTATACAAATTTCATCTGCTCCCAATTCTATCAACTGGAAAGCCATATTGGTATAATACTCTACGGTATGAACGGGAGAATGAGTAATGCACAAGGCGCATTGAGAAATCATTCCTGCCGCTTTGGCGTATTGAATGGATGGTGCGATGTTGCGCACATCGTTCAATCCGCAAAACGTACGGGCAATATCTGTACCCTGTGCTTTTTTTACTTTATAGAAAAGCTGGCGTACATCAGCAGGAACAGGGCTCATTCTCAAACCGTTCAGGGCACGATCCAGCATATGGGTTTGTATTCCGGCATCATGAAACGGTTTGGTCCACTGGCGGACGGCATTATTCGGATTCTCTCCAAACAACAGATTAACCTGCTCAAATCCACCACCATTGGTTTCGACACGGGCGAAACATCCCATTTCAATAATAGCCGGAGCTACTTCCAGCAATTGGTCTACGCGCGGGACATATTTCCCGGCAGATTGCCACATGTCCCTAAAAACCAAACTAAATTTGATTTCTCTCTTCTTCATAATTTTTGTGTGTGTTTTGTCAATTCATTAGGAAATTCCTGTTTACAGTTTTTCTACATTTATTACCTTCCCTTTTCCGCCTGTTACCATTCCGATGGCTGAAACGATGGCAGCCAGAACAGAAGCCGGAATCTCTTCCCGTTTGGATACAGAGGAGGATGTTTTCGTTTGAGGAGAATCTTCGGGGATAAACTTGTTTACCCAAGCTATCAACCCTTTTCCTAAAAAGATAACAATTAATAAAATAGCAAATACTGTCGTCATACCGACTACCATCAAAAGCAGCCCGATCTCAACATTTTCCATATATCATCTTTATTTATTTAAATTGTGATTGTGGTTTTGTTTCCAAAACCTAAAAAAAACTATTTCTACACAAAAATAAAAATTTTGTGCAAATAATTTCCCGTATCTCATCAAAACATCGAAACAAATAATAAAATTTATCTCTCTTGTTGTTTTAATATAAAAAATGTAAAAAAGAGTGATTACTGGTAAAATTCATCCACTGTATAGTTCAAGAAACGATTAAACGGTATCAATTTTCTGAAATCTGTTACAACATTCTGTTTCCAATCTTTACCGGAAAAATATCGGTCTTGTACTCGTCCAAGAACTACAAAGTCTTTGTATTTCAAATAAGCTGAGGCAGGAGTATCTTTGGGAAAAGGTCGCGGTACGGTTTTCAGTTTTTCGCCGTCGAGGCCGGGATAAAGTCTTTTAAATACAGGATTCTCCATAATCTCCCGAAACTCTTCAAAATTATCAAATACAGCTTGCCTCAATAATCGCAGCAACTTGGGCTCGGGCGACCATACACCTCCACTCAACAAACAGTTTCCGGGTTCTATGTGCAAATAGTATCCGCCTCTGGGGCTTTTCTTACCTCCCTTTGCCAGGTAGGCCGCAAAATGGGTCTTATAAGGTGTCTTATCATAAGAAAACCGGATATCGCGGTAAATACGATACAAACAATCTTTGGCCCGCAATCCGGACAACTCTTCGTCATAGGGTAGCATCAATTGTATCAATTCATCCACATATTCCTCAAATTGCAATCTTAATGCGCTATACTCATCCTTGTGCTGGTTAAACCACTCCCGGTTGTTGTGCTGTTTGAGCGCTTGCAAAAATGACAATATTTGTTCCATAACCGTTTTATCATAATACTGAGGTTCAAAGATAACGAAAAATTTTTCTATTTTTTAATCAGCTCTACCATAAGAAGTATAAAGAAAAAATTTCATACTTTTGCAATTATTAAATCATAATAGTATGAAAGAGGATCAAGAACACGATTTTTCCGCAGAACTTCCTGAAAACGCATTTAGAGAACTCAAAAAAGACGAAACTTACAAACCGTTGCTTCCGACCGAATCCCGTTTCCCGGAGGTTACCCCTTGGTCTGTATCATGGGGTATTGTCATGGCTGTTTTATTTTCGGCAGCCGCCGCCTATCTGGGCTTAAAGGTCGGGCAGGTTTTTGAAGCGGCTATCCCCATTGCCATCATCGCCGTCGGGTTATCTTCAACATCGAAACGGAAAAATGCTCTGGGAGAGAATGTCATCATACAATCCATCGGGGCATGTTCCGGTGTAATCGTTGCAGGAAGTATTTTTACCCTGCCGGCTCTTTATATACTACAAGCCAAATATCCCGAACTGACGGTCAATTTCATGGAGATATTCATCAGCTCGCTGTTAGGAGGTATTTTAGGCATCCTGTTCTTGATTCCTTTCCGCAAATATTTTGTTTCCGATATGCACGGAAAATATCCTTTCCCGGAGGCGACGGCCACCACACAGGTACTGGTCTCCGGCGCCAAAGGCGGGAACCAAGCCAAACCGCTTATTTTTGCAGCTGCGATCGGCGGAATATACGACTTTATCTTATCGACATTCGGATGGTGGAGTGAAGTATTGACTACCCGTGCCATCGCCATAGGTGATACCATTGCCGAAAAAGCCAAACTGGTATTCAGCATCAATACCGGAGCGGCGGTTTTAGGACTAGGGTATATTGTAGGATTGAAATATTGCTTGATCATCTGTTTAGGCTCCATCTCTGTATGGTTCGGTATCATCCCGCTCATGGCGCTTTTCTGGGGGGATACGGTTATTACGCTCGGTAACCCGGATATCACACAAACCGTAGGAGCCATGCAACCAGAAGATATTTTCTTCAACTACGGTCGGCATATCGGTATAGGCGGCATTGCCATGGCGGGTGTTATCGGCATCATCCGTTCGTGGAAAATTGTAAAGGGTGCCGTGGGACTCGCCTCCCAAGAACTATCGGGGAAAGAAAAAGGGAAAAACATCTCGTCCGAACGCACCCAACGGGACATTTCAATGAAATTCATCGCCATTGCGAGCATTATAACGATTGTTACCATATTTATTTTTTTCTATTTCGGAGTTATCCACAACCTGGCACAAGCCATAATTGCCTTGATAATCGTCTCTGTCATTGCCTTTTTATTTACCACCGTAGCAGCTAACGCCATAGCTATCGTGGGGACAAACCCCGTATCGGGTATGACACTCATGACTTTGATTTTTGCCTCTGTCGTTTTAGTAGCAATCGGGATGAAAGGAACATCGGGTATGGCGGCGGCCCTCATCATCGGAGGAGTAGTATGTACAGCTCTTTCCATGGCAGGAGGATTCATCACCGACCTGAAAATAGGTTATTGGATAGGCTCGACTCCCTCAAAACAGGAATCGTGGAAATTCTTGGGCACATTGGTTTCTGCCGCTACCGTAGGTGGCGTAATCCTGATTCTGAATAAAACATACGGATTTACAGACGGATCACTGGCTGCTCCGCAGGCAAATGCCATGGCTGCCGTTATCGAACCGCTGATGTCGGGGGCCGGTGCCCCGTGGCTGTTATACGGCATCGGTGCAATACTTGCCATCATACTCACTCTTTTCAACATCCCGGCTTTGGCCTTTGCCTTAGGGATGTTCATCCCTCTCTATTTAAACACGCCTCTGGTAGTGGGTGGCCTGATCAGCTGGTATGTATCGACCAGAAGTAAAGATGAAGATTTAAACAAAGCCCGATTGAACAAAGGAACCTTACTCGCTTCCGGATTCATTGCCGGAGGAGCCTTAATGGGGGTAGTCAGCGCAGCCTTACGTTTTGCAGGAATGGACTTGTATGCCGAAATGAATGAATCCATCAAACAGGCTCTGGGGTTATTCATGTATCTACTGTTATTGTTCTATCTTACTTATGCCAGTATGAAAACCCAGAAAGAGAAATAACATAAAAAATTTTATATAAAACATTTCGACCATGAAACGGATATCATTGTCTATTATCTGCCTGCTTTTAACGGTTACACTATTGGCACAAAAAAAAGATTTAACACAATATGTCAATACACTGCAAGGAACCGACTCTCACTATGGATTAAGTTACGGTAACACCTACCCAACTACCGGGATGCCATATGCCATGCACACATGGTCTGCCCAAACGGGGAAAAACGGCGACGGGTGGAAATACCAATATACAATGGACAAAATCAGAGGGTTTTGCCAGTCGCATCAGTGCAGTCCGTGGGTAGGCGATTATGCTGTATATTCTTTTATGCCAATGACAGACTCGCTCATCGTTGATGAAGAAAAGAGGGGAGCGAAATTCAGCCATACAAACGAAACAGCCAAACCCCACTACTACAAGGTTACTTTTGAAAACGGCATAACGACAGAAATGGCACCTACCGACAGAGGGGTACACTTACGGTTCAAATATCCTTCGTCGGGCGATGCTTACCTCGTCATCGATGGCTATACGGACATGAGTGAAATAAGCATAGACCCTGAAAAACGACAAGTATCGGGCTGGGTTAATAACCAACGGTTTGTAAATAGCAGCCAAAATTTCAGGAGTTATTTTATTGTCCAGTTCGACAAGCCCTTTGTCGATTACGGTATCTGGGAAAATCAAGGCAATACGATTTTCCCCAAAAAACACTCCGGCGAGGGAAAAGGATATGGTGCCTACCTGAAATTCAAGAAAGGGTCAAAAGTTGAAGCCAAAGCCGCTTCATCGTACATAAGTATGGCACAAGCGGAATTAACCTTAAAGGCCGAACTCGGGGAAAACAAATCGTTAGAAGTAACCAAAAAGAAAGGGCAAGAAACCTGGAATAAACTGTTAAACCGAATTGTTGTAGAGGGAGGAACAGACGAAGAGATTCGGACGTTTTACTCCTGCTTGTTCCGTGCCAACCTTTTTTCCAGAAAATTTTACGAACTCAAAGAAGACGGCTCCCCCTATTATTATAGTCCATACGATGGAAAAATTTACGATGGATATATGTACACCGACAACGGTTTCTGGGATACATTCCGCTCTCAGTTTCCGTTAACCAACATTCTGCACCCGACCATGCAGGGCCGTTACATGAACGCTTTGCTTGCGGTACAGGAACAATGCGGATGGCTTCCGTCGTGGTCGGCCCCAGGAGAAGGCGGAGGGATGTTGGGAAATCACTCGATCTCTCTCTTGACCGACGCTTGGATAAAAGGGATTAGAAGTTTTGACCCGGAAAAAGCACTAAAAGCCTATGCCCACGAAGCTATGAATAAAGGTCCCCGAGGAGGATCTAACGGACGACAAGGCTGGAAAGAGTACTTCCAACTGGGATATGTCCCCTACCCCGAATCCTTGGGATCTACTTCCCAAACTCTCGAATATGCCTATGATGACTTCTGCGGCTATCAATTGGCCAAAATGACCGGAAATAAATTTTACGAACAAATATTTGCCCGACAGATGTACAACTACCGTACCGTGTTCGACTCGATTAGTGGATTCATGCGAGGAAAAGGCATCGACGGGAAATGGACAGAACCATTCGATCCCTATGAATGGGGAGGTCCGTACTGCGAAGGAAATGCATGGCATTACACCTGGTCAGTATTTCACGACGTACAAGGATTAATCAACCTGTACGGCAGCGACGAAGCATTTATCCGGAAAATGGACTCGGTTTTTACCATCTCCAATATCATCAAACCGGGTACATATGGCAGAGTAATCCATGAAATGAAAGAGATGGAACTGGCAGGTATGGGGCAATACGCTCATGGAAATCAGCCAATACAACATATGCCATATCTGTACAACTACGCCGGACAACCGTGGAAAACCCAATACTGGGTACGCAAAATAATGAATAAACTTTATAATTCCTCTCCAAAAGGTTACCCCGGAGATGAAGACCAAGGCGGAATGTCGTCCTGGTATGTGCTGAGTGCCTTGGGTATATATGCTGTTTGTCCGGGAACGGATGAGTATGTAATCGGCAGTCCTGTATTCCGGAAAGCTACCATTACATTAGAAAATGGCAATCAATTTGTAATAGAAGCAACAAACAACAATCCAGACAATGTTTATATCCAGAACGCTACATTAAACGGGAAACCGTTAAACCGTAACTACATCAAATATTCAGATATTGCCAATGGTGGACTATTGCATTTCGATATGGGAGCGACACCCAACAAAGAAAGATGTACAGACAAGAACGCGGCACCGTTTTCATTATCTAATAAATAACTGATAACCAATATTTATAAAGAGGCTACTCCAAGCATACTGGGAGTAGCCTTTCTTATTCTGATAATCAAAAAAATCTATTTACTGCATTCTATTATCTGTCCTGATTTGAATAAACCAGAATTGTCCTTCTAAAAAATTAGAGCTATCGGAGAAAACTCATATCCCCCACCCTCCAAATATACTTCTTAAAAAATGGAGAAGAAATAAAAAATAGTATATCGATGTGCAAAATCGCACACATACAAAAAACATTGCTTTCTAATTAATAACATTGAAATAAAGAGGAAAACCTCATGTAGATCATAAAGAGGTAAAGAGCCATCAGAAGAACAGACAAATATTTACATATCAAGTTATTAACAAAAATTATTCCCTCACAAGTAAAGAATAACAGCCAGATAAAAGTCGTTTTTCAACCTGTTTTCTACTATATAAATTCAATACAAATCTCAGAACATAAAGATACCTTGTTTTTATATAGATGTGCGAAATCGCACGCTTTTTGTGCGATTCCGCACATCTTTTTTCGTTTCCGGATCTAAATATTTTGTAATATATTGGTTGTTAGTCATTTAAAAGTTTGGCACGATTTTTGTATATACCTTATTTATATAGGATAATGCACAAAAAATATATTTGTGCATTATCTTCTTGAACAAACAATAATAAATATTAAATCGAATGATAGCACACTATTTGAAGATCGGTTTGCGCAACATTTGTCGTTACAAACAACAGTCGGTGATCAGTATTGTAGGATTGGCCGTGGGATTCGTATGCTTTGCCCTCTCCCTTTTGTGGATTCGCTATGAGATGACCTACAACCGCGATTATCCTAATTCGGACAGAATCTTTTTATTAACAATGTTCCAACCGGATATTAGAATATCTTTTCAATCGAACCTTCACAACTACTTAATTAATCGTTTCCCCGAGATAGAAGATATTACCTCCTCTTGTCTTGTAACGTATCAGGAAGAAGGACAACCGGTCAAACGAATTTTACAAGTTACACCCGGATTTTTTGAGATGTTCGGTGTACAGTTCACCTCCGGATCTCCGGAGTTATTTTTCCAAGATTCCCTCCATCTTTTGGTAACGGAAAAAGAACGAATAAGAAAAAAAGATATTGTGCTGGAATTGGGTGAAAAACTGACCTTCAATCAAAGGGAATATCTATTCATATATCCTGGAAATGTCCAGTCCCTTCCCTTTGTAGATAAGCCTTACAAGATAATCGGTTTGGTAAAGGAACAATCTGAGCATACCGATTTCCCGTTCGATT
This sequence comes from uncultured Bacteroidales bacterium, assembly GCA_949300615.1. Lineage (GTDB taxonomy): Bacteria > Bacteroidota > Bacteroidia > Bacteroidales > CHK158-818 > Gallibacteroides. Next base: position 706 of record CASGEW010000063.1, on the reverse strand, counting down.
ATATCATGCCGTTCAGAGAAAATGATATAACAGGCCCTCGTTGGGTATATACCTTTGTGAAGTTACATGAAGGGGTCGATTATGAGGTGTTCAACAAAAAGCTGGAAACATCCCTTCTGAAAATAAATGAGAGCATTGGGGATAATCTAAAAACGTTATCCTTGCATCCGCTACACGATTTTCACCTGTCGGAGACAAATCTGTCCGAATCATATCAACCCATGTCGTTCGACAACATCGTATTGCTGGCCTTGGCCGCTTTTATCACCATACTTTGCCTGTTATTCAATTATCTGGCCCTTTTTATGAGCCGGTTGCAACAAATCAAACGAAACATTGCCCTGAGAATGGCTATCGGCGCCTCCCTTAAAGAGCTTTATACCATGATGGCTGTCGAATTCTTCCTGATTTTGTTAGGAGCTTTTCTCTTGGGTTGTTTGATTGTAGAGATCATACTGCGCTACTTCTGTCTCTTTACCGATATGCCGATTTCGGCTACGGCTATCTTTTCCGAATTGATTCTCTATTTTCTAATATTGGCATTGTTCTCGTTACTGCTGTTGATTTGGCCTTTGACCTACCTCAAACGACAGACTTTTGCCATGTTGTTTCAGACTGTTGAGACAAGCCGGGAGAAACGGCTCTTCTCTCGAAACGCATTGGTCGGGGTACAGTTGGTGGTAGGAACATTGTTTATTTTCTGTTC
>CASGEW010000062.1 GCA_949300615.1 uncultured Bacteroidales bacterium | reverse complement strand
ATTCACATTTCTCCCAAGGTATCCGGATGCAATATATCGAAAACGGAGATTGGACACTAACCATTACATTACCCGACAGTATATCTCGGTTCAGTTATAGATATGTAGTAAAAGAAAACGAAACTATTATTGCCCAGGAATGGGGAGAAATGCGGCCATTTAACCGCAATACAACATCAACACATTACCGAATATCGGACAAATGGCGCAACCGTCCTGCCGATTCACCTTTTTACACCTCCCTTTTTTCCAGAAATATTTTCGCCAGAGAGGTCTCCGAGAAAAGTCCGATCATAAAAACAGATACCATTACTTTTCGGGTATATGCCCCCCAAATACGACCGAACGAAGTGATTGCCATAACGGGAAATAGCCCCGCCTTAGGACAATGGGACCCAGAAAAAGCTATCGTCATGGCCGATACGGATTTCCCGCTCTGGCAGAAAAGCATAGAGATAAAAGATTTGGCTTTCCCGTTGGAATATAAATATATCATCACCCCCAAAGATACCCGACAGCTCGTATCGTGGGAAAAAGGAGAAAATCGCCGTATCGACGAACCCTCTTTACAGGCAAACGTATCAGAGATTCTCCCTTGTGAGGAGATTCGGTACACTCCGACTGTTTGGAAAGGGGCCGGTACGGTCATTCCTGTATTCTCCTTAAAAAGTAAAAAGAGTGCCGGAATCGGAGAATTTTGCGACTTGCATTTAATGGCCGATTGGGCTGCCCTTACCGGACAACGAATCATCCAGATTCTTCCTGTAAACGATACAACGCTCACCCGGACTTGGTTAGATTCCTATCCTTACAACGCTGTTTCTGTTTTTGCATTGAATCCAATTTACTTACGATTGGAAGAGATGGGTATTTTAAAAGATACCCAAAGAGCTGCATATTATACCAACGAAAAAAGACGTTTAAATCAACTTTCCCAGATAGACTTTGAACAGGTATCTACCCTTAAATGGAACTATTTCAAAGAAATTTATCAAGAAACCGGAGAACAAATCCTTTCAAGCAAATCATTCAAACAATTTTTCGGGTCAAACAAAACGTGGTTACAACCGTATGCCCTGTTTTGCTATCTGCGAGATTTATACAAAACTCCCGATTTCAGGAAGTGGAAAGAGTGGAAAACATTCCAACCCCAGAAAGCTCAAAAAATGTGGCATCAGTCAAGCGCCCACTATAAAGAGATTGCTTTTTACTATTTTCTTCAATACCATGCCGATAAACAACTAAACGAGACCTGCTCATACGCACGTTCTGTCGGGGTATCCATCAAAGGAGATATTCCTATCGGTATCAGTCGGTACAGTACCGACGCTTGGACAAATCCGGAACTATTCCATTTAAATAGCCAAGCAGGAGCTCCGCCTGACGATTTTGCGGAATCAGGTCAAAATTGGGGTTTCCCCACTTATAACTGGGAGGAAATGGCAAAAGACAGATACAAATGGTGGAGAATGCGCTTTGAAAAAATGGCATCCTATTTCGATGCTTACCGGATAGACCACATCCTCGGATTTTTCCGTATTTGGGAAATTCCGATGGAGTCAGTCGAAGGGTTGTTAGGACATTTTAATCCAGCCCTGCCCTACTCAAAAGAAGAGATTGAAGAGTTCGGGTTCTGTTTTAACGAACCAATACATACCCAACCCTATATCACCCGTTCAAATATAAAACAATTATTTGGGAAAGATTACGAAACAATCATCCGCCGGTATTTTGTTAAAACGGTTTCGGGAAGGTTTGCGTTGAAACCGGAATACGATACGCAACGAAAGATAGACAACTTGTTTTCAAAAACAACCGATGAGAAAAAGTTATCCATCAAGAAAAAACTCTTTGGGTTGGTAAACGAAGTACTGTTTGTCAAGGACCCTAACAATTCCCTACTGTACCATCCCCGTATCTCGGCTCAAAAGACACAAGCATACCGAGCATTATCATCCACAGAACGAGACTGTTTCGATCGGTTGTACGAACACTTTTTCTATCATCGCCACAATGTATTCTGGGGACAAGAGGCAACCAGGAAACTTCCTCCGCTCATTACAGCAACCGATATGTTGGTATGTGGCGAAGATTTAGGTATGATTCCATCTTGCGTCCCGAGTGTGATGGAGCAATTAAAAATCTTGTCATTGGAGATTCAGCGTATGCCCAAACAATTCGGATGTTGGATCGCTGATACCACGCAATACCCCTATTTATCGGTGTGCAGCACCTCTACTCACGATATGTCAACCCTACGTGAATGGTGGGAAGAGAACCGGGAGAATACCCAAAAATATTTTTCCGAAGTATTGCATCTGTCCGGAACAGCGCCGGAACATGCCCAAACGTGGATATGCGAAAAGATTCTGGATATGCATTTGAAATCTTCCTCCATGCTTGCCATCATCCCGTTGCAAGATTGGCTCTCGATCGACAGTTCCGTCCGTAACAAAGACTGTCGAGCAGAACGCATCAATATTCCGGCCAATCCACAACACTATTGGAGGTACCGGATGCACATATACATAGAAGATTTGTTGGAAAACAAGTTATTGACTGACCGTATCAAAGAGCTGATAGATTTGTCCGGACGATAAGACACAAATTGCGTCGAAAGGTCATGGACAACAACTGCAACAAGTATTTCAACAAAAAGAAAGTTTTGCTCAAAACAAACATTTATTGTCGATATTATTTTGTAGATATGAAAATTTCATCTATATTTGCACCGCATTTAAGGGGAAATGTCTCCAACAATGCAAAAAGGTGTGGTAGTTCAGCTGGTTAGAATACCTGCCTGTCACGCAGGGGGTCGCGGGTTCGAGTCCCGTCCATACCGCTTAAAAGGAGTTACATTCTTGTAACTCCTTTTTTGTTTCTATTTCTCCCTACCAATCAAACACAGGGAATGTCTTTCCTGCAAATATTTTGATATGAAAACGAATCTTCTCTCCACAAAATATTTTGTGATTTCAATTTGCTCAACTATCTAAATTTATCCTTAAATAAGGATATTTCGAATATTCTTCCGTTGATTAAAAAAGCCTTTTCTTTTTACGAGAAATCAGAGAGAACAAATAAAAAAACAGATTTAGATGCAATAATACGAGGGAGAATTTTTAATTTCCAGATAATTATTTCGATTCTCTTTTATATTGGGTTACCTAAAAAAGAAAGTCTTCTAAGTAAGAATTAATATTCACTTAGAAGACTCTTTTGAGGTTCCTGGCGGATTCGAACCGCCGTAAGCGGTTTTGCAGACCGTTACCTAGCCACTCGGTCAAGGAACCGTGTCCCTTAAATGCGAGGCAAAAGTAGGGCATTTATTCTAATTTTGCAACTATCATCGATACTTTTTTTCTGTTTTTACGTCCGAATGTTCTGTCTGTTGTTTTTCTACCTTGTTATCAAGGTTATATATTTTTTTCTGTTGGCAGGTCTTGCAACTGGGACAACCCGTACATCCCTCTTTGCTACTGACACGATTGACTTTGCGTATCATTTTTCGGAATATCGTCCACAATACAACCAATCCGATACCATATACGAGTATTTCCTGCCACATATTTGTTATATTATTAATAAACCTACCTGATATACAATAAAAGCAACAATCCAAGCCAAAGCCGTATTGTACACGATGGAAAACAGTCCCCACCACCAACTTCCTGTTTCACCGGCTATCGCTACAATAGAAGCAATACAAGGGAAATATAACAAAACGAATACCATAAATGATAATGCTATCAATGGGGTAAAGTCTGGCTTTCCGGAAACGGCATTGTCCGAAGACAGTTTTTCGGATAACGATTCGATATTTTCGTCCGATTCGGAGTATAATACACCCAACGTACTAACTATCAATTCTTTTGCTGCCGTACCCGAGAGCAAAGCTACACTGACCTTCCAATTGAATCCTAATGGTTGTACAACAGGTTCGCAAATGCGCCCTATTTGACTTATATATGATTCAGCCTGCTCGACAGGCACTTCTCCATATCGGTTGTCAATCGTACTTACTGGACGCGGGAAATAGCTTAAAAACCATATTACAATGGAGGCAACGAGTATAAGCCCTCCCATTTTACGCAAATATTGAGCGGCCTTTTCCCACATATGTATCAAGGTATTTTTCCCCGTTGGCATACGATAGGGAGGTAACTCCATCACAAACGGAGTTTCATCTTCTTTAAAGAAGAATTTTCGTAAGATTTTGGCGGTAAAGATGGCCATCAAAATCCCAAACAAGTACAGAGATATGAATATGAGGCTGGCGTTTTTAGGGAAAAATGTACCGATCAGCAAGACATATACCGGAATCCGGGCACTGCACGACATAAACGGGTTTATCAAAATGGTTATGATGCGACTACTTCGACTTTCGATCGTACGGGATGCCATTATAGCCGGGACGTTGCATCCGAATCCCATAATCAAGGGAATGAATGATTTTCCATGCAATCCGATACGGTGCATAATTTTATCCATGATAAATGCAGCTCGGGCCATATAACCAGAATCTTCCATAAACGAGATAAAAAAGTAGAGTATCAATATATTGGGTAGGAAAACAATGACTCCTCCTACTCCTCCTAATATACCATCTATGATCAGATCTTTCAACATCCCTTCATCCATAACCCGATCTACCAAAGAGCCTAAAAACTGTACCGCTTTTTCGATCCATTCCATCGGATAAGAGCCTAACCTGAACGTAGCTTCAAACATCACCCACATGAGAAAGATAAATATGGGAAATCCGAATAGCTTGTGAGTAACGAAAGAATCTATGATTTGGGTTGTTTTACGCTCTTCTGTTTCTCCGGAAACATACGTCTCTTTCAGCGCCCCGGAAATGAAGCCGTATTTTGCATTGGCAATGGCATATTCTATGTCTTCGCCCAATACCTTTTCTATGCGGGCTGCTTCCCGGTCGCGTATGGAAATCCATTTAGGATATTCAGGCTCTTGTTTCAAGAGTGAATCTATCTCTTTATCCTTTTCGAGCAGTTTTATGGCCAAGTATCTGGGAGAGAATTGCTTTTTCAGACTCGGGTATTTTTTCAGTTCATCTTTCAACAGGGTGATACCCGACTCTATCTCTTGTCCGTGGTTGACATGAATATGCCGTACCGTAGGGTCTTGATTCTCATATACACGAATCACGGTATCGAGCAACTGATCAATCCCCCTCCCCGTTTTGGATACCGTAGGCACGATAGGGACACCGATCATTTTCCCCAACGCCTCATAATTAAGCCGGTTACCGCTATGTTCCAGTTCATCGTACATATTCAGCGCGATAACCATGCTGTAATCCATGTCTATTAATTCGGTAGTCAAATAGAGGTTTCGTTCGAGATTAGAGGCTACGGTTACATTGATAATGACATCGGGAGTTTCATTCATCAAGTGGTGCCGGACGTATAACTCTTCGGGGGTATATGCCGATAATGAGTATGTCCCGGGCAGGTCATAAATATTGAACCGATATTCGTTGTATTCAAAGAAACCTTTCTTGGCATCCACCGTTACGCCGCTGTAATTTCCAACATGCTCGTGCATACCGGAGAGATAATTGAACAAGGATGTTTTGCCGCAGTTTGGATTGCCCACCAATGCTACGTTGATGGTTCGCTCTTGCTTGTGGGCAAGAGTGTGTAAAAACATCTCCTTATCGGGATTGTCCGTCAGGACAACATTCCCGTTCATCTCTTGTGCTTCTTCGGGTGTAACAACTTCTATCATGGATGCTTCGCTCTGGCGTAACGAGATCTCATAATCCATGATTTTATATTTAATCGGGTCTTTTAGTGGTGCATTTTGAAGGACTGTTACCTTTTTGCCTTTTACGAACCCCATTTCAAGGATTCTTTTCCGGAAAGCTCCGTGCCCCAACACCTTTACAATAATTCCCTCTTCGCCGTTTTTTAGGTTGGAAAGACGCATATTTATTTACGGATATTTTCTTAATTATTAAAATTTCCGCAAAGATGCTTATTTATTTTGGTTCTACATAATTTTAAGGCATCTTATTTATATGCAATTTAAATAAGCCACGTGTTTTTTGAGTTAAAAAATCAATAATTTCCTATTGATCCTTGTATTTTCTTTTCGGATTCCGGGGGAACCAGCCTTTTATTACTCGTTCTTCCTGTTCAAATATCTCTTTTATTGTCCAAAATGAAGAGAATGCAAATACGCCTAATATGGCAGACCAGAATATGGATTCTACATACAAGGATAGAGCAACACCGGCAATCCCCAAAATCAAAAAAATCCACCAGCATTTAGTCCCCCAATAGTATTCGGCTTTGACAACTATCGGGTGAAATATTCCGATAATAAGAAACGTACAAATACCTATGAGCAGGCCCTCTAAATGCCAGGAAGATAAGAAATCGATCATAAATAAAAAAATACTTAGAGGCAACCCCTTGACTGAGATCACCTCTAAGATAACACAAAAGAATTAGTAATTGTTTTTCTTCACTTCAAAATGGGCTTGGGGATGCAAGCAAGCCGGGCAAACTTCGGGAGCCTCTTTCCCTACGTGTATATATCCGCAGTTTCTGCATTGCCATACCACTTCGCCCTCTTTGGCAAATACCTGTGCTGTTTCTATATTCTTCACAAAGGCACGGTATCTCTCTTCGTGTCCCTTTTCTGCGACACTGATGTTTCTGTACATGGCGGCTATTTCAGGGAAACCCTCGGCTTCGGCAACATCGGCAAAGTGCGGATACAACTCGGCCCACTCTTCGTGCTCGCCGCTGGCTGCTGCTTGAAGATTGTCAAGCGTCTTTCCGATTACTCCGGCTGGATATGAAGCGGTAATTTCAACCATTCCTCCTTCTAAATATTTGAACATCCGTTTGGCATGTTCTTTCTCTTGATCAGCTGTTTCTGTAAAGATGGCTGCGATCTGTTCATAACCCTCTTTCTTGGCGACACTGGCAAAATAGGTGTAACGATTTCTTGCTTGGGATTCTCCGGCAAACGATGTCAACAAGTTTTTTTCAGTCTGTGTTCCTTTGATACTTTTCATAACCTTTGATGTTTTTTGTGTGAGTAATTATTTTTTCTTGTTACAAAGAAACAGAAAATCTTTTATGCGAAGGTATATTTCTTATCAAATGTTTTTATACCGGAATAAGATTTTTTTATATAAAAAAGAAGGATGATTTGCCCAGGCAAATCATCCTTCCCCGATTCGTATCGAATGATTTTGGATTATTTTATCAGCTCTCCTAATACTTTGGTCAGCTTTTCGCTGTTCAGGTATTTGGCAACGATTGTTCCATTGGGATCGATCAACAGAACATGGGGGATAGCATTGATACCATAAACGGTATTTGCCGCAGAGTTCCAACCTTTCAAGTCTGACATATGGTTCCAAGACAATCCTAATTCCTTGATACCGTTTACCCATTTGTCCTTTTCTTGGTCGAGAGAGATTCCTAAGAAATCAACCCCTTTATCTTTGTATGCTTTGTATATCTCTACCATAGCCGGTGCTTCTGCGCGACACGGAGGACACCAAGATGCCCAAAAATCTACTACCAGGTACTTCCCTTTTCCCGCAAAGTCTGAAAGTTTCACCTCTTTCCCGTTGACATCCTGCATGGTCAATTCCACAAACGATTTTCCGATCGTTACAGTTTTCAAAATTTCTGCTCGTTTTACGAAATTATCTATTTGAGGGAATGCTTTAAATTTCGGTCCGGCGGCATCAATAATTTCAATAACGTCACCTTCATCCAAATTCTGGTTACTGATCAAGAAGATGTAAGCTCCCACTTCATTATCGAGGTTTCCGTTCATGATAAAATTTTTATTTATTTCATTGACAGAATCCAAGATGGTTTCGTATTGAACATTCAGGGCTGCTTCTTCTTCTTTTGAAAGAGAACCTGCTGAATTTTTTGACCAGAAAGTCATCATAATTTCCCGCAAACGGTTGTCGTAAGGAGACATCATTTTTTTATAACTCTGGAAAATATCGTTTGAAGTTGTTCCCGTAACTGTTGATATAGAGTCAATAACAACGTTCATGTTACCATTTTCCAAAAAAACAGGCAATGAAGTCATCGTGGTATTTTTCAACTGAACTCCGTTTAATTTAAAAAGAATCCATTTTAACTCAATAGAATCTTGTTTTCCGGTAAAAACAAATTTTCCTTTTTCTACCTTGGCACTATCCAGATATTCCAGCGTGTTCCCTTTTTGTTCGGCTAAATATACATTCATACCTTCTAATTCGGGATTTTCCACTTTTCCGGTAATTTTATATGAATCTGCCGGACCGCAACTGCTAATAAAAGCGAGAACTCCTAAAAGAATAAAGATTTTACGCATAATTTTACTTCTCATTAAATTAATAATCTTATCATATTCAGAATAATAGGTATTATCAAACAACCTATTGATTAACCTTTTTTTATTTTGCAAAGATAGATATTCCAATCATATTATCTATTCTATTGCTAATTTATTTTTAAAAAAATCATTTTTTATTTGTATTACAATAACTACTTGTTTATAAACAAAATAGCCACAATCTAAAAATTGTGGCTATTTTGTAGGCATATCATTTTCTATTATTCCCACTCAATGGTTGCATTGGGTTTGGGAGACATATCGAAACATACTCGATTGACATTCTTGACTTCTTTCAATATCCGGTCTGTAATTTTCATCAAGATAGGCCATTCTACCGGCTCTATGGTAGCTGTCATGGCATCTACCGTATTGACAGCCCGGATAATAACCGGCCATTCAAAAGAGCGGGCATTGTCCCTTACTCCTACTGATTTGAAATCTGGTACAATCGTGAAATATTGCCATACTTTTTTATCCAAACCTGCTATTTGGAACTCTTCGCGCAGAATAGCATCCGATTCGCGTACGGCTTCGAGGCGGTCACGTGTGATGGCCCCTAAGCAACGAACGCCCAATCCGGGACCGGGGAAAGGTTGCCGGTAAACCATTTCATAAGGCAACCCAAGTTCGACACCGCAAGCGCGAACTTCATCCTTGAATAATTGACGCAATGGCTCTACCAATTCAAATTTCAGGTCTTCGGGTAGTCCTCCTACATTGTGGTGAGATTTTACCATCTTAGCTGTTTTCGTTCCGCTTTCAACAATATCGGGATAAATAGTTCCTTGCCCTAAATAATCGATACCATCCAATTTGCGGGCCTCTTCTTCGAATACACGGATAAATTCTCCGCCAATGATCTTCCGTTTCTTTTCAGGATCGGCTACTCCGGCCAATTTATCTAAAAAGCGGTCGGTTGCGTCGACATATATCAGGTTGGCATTCAACTGATTCTTGAAAACTTCAATAACAGCCTCAGACTCTCCCTTTCGCATCAACCCATGGTTTACATGTACGCAAATCAGGTTGTCTCCAATGGCCTTCAATAATAAAGCGGCAACCACAGAGCTATCTACTCCTCCCGACAATGCCAGCAATACTTTTTTATCTCCCACTTGGCGCTTGATCAATTCTATCTGGTCATTAACGAAATTGGTCATGTTCCAGTTGGCTTCGGCTTTGCAAGTATCGAAAACAAAACTTTTTACGGCATTTTTAATACTTTCTACACCATCGGTAAATTGTGGAAGTTTTATTGAACAACGGGCTTTGTCATGTCCGGCTGCGATAACAGGAATCCCGGCATCGTATATCTCCGGGTTTACATCAATCTCCATACCGTCTATCACATTGTTGGGCCCTCCGTTGATGATAATGCCCTTTACGTTGGGCAATGCTTTCAACTCGTTTATTGTAATATCGTGCGGATATATTTCGCTATATACGCCTAATGCGCGGATGGCTCTGGCCAGTACTGTGTTTTCGTGGCTTCCCAAATCCAGGATGACAATCATGTCTTGTTTCATATAATTCGTGTATTTTAGGTTGAATCTGTGTGTCTGTTTTATTCCCACTCAATTGTGGCTGGCGGTTTGGAACTGATGTCATAGACAACTCGGTTAACGCCTTTTACTTTGTTGATAATTTCGTTCGAGGTATGGGCTAAGAAATCATACGGGAGATGGGCCCAATCGGCTGTCATTCCGTCGGTAGAAATAACGGCTCGCAATGCGATAACGTTTTCATACGTACGTTCATCGCCCATAACACCGACCGATTGTACCGACAACAAGATAGCTCCGGCCTGCCATACCTTATCATACAGATTGTTGTCTCTAAGTCCTTGTATAAAAATATGGTCGGCATCTTGCAATATCCGGACCTTTTGGGGAGTAACATCTCCTAAGATACGAACGCCCAATCCGGGGCCGGGGAAAGGATGGCGACTGATCAGCTCCGGACTGATCCCTAATTCCCGACCAACTCGACGTACCTCGTCTTTAAACAAAAGCCGAAGCGGTTCAACGATTTTCAGGTTCATTTTTTCCGGTAATCCACCTACGTTGTGATGCGACTTGATAACCATCCCGGTGATTGAAAGGGATTCAATGACATCAGGATAGATCGTCCCTTGTGCCAACCATTTTATATCTTTTAATTTTTGTGCTTCGCAATCGAATACGTCGATAAATCCTTTCCCAATAATTTTTCGTTTCTGCTCAGGCTCTTTGACGCCTTGTAATGCGGCATAAAATTGCTCCTTGGCATTGATCCCGATAACATTAAGCCCCATATGCTCATAATTTTTCAGGACATTTTCAAATTCATTTTTCCTGAGCAATCCGTTATCTACAAAGATACATGTCAGATTTTTACCAATGGCTTTATTTAACAATACGGCGGCGACAGTAGAATCGACTCCTCCGGAAAGGGCCAGAACGACTTTATCGTTACCTAATTTCGACTGTAATTCGGCTACGGTTGTTTTAATGAACGATGCCGGAGTCCAATCTTGTGCGCAACCACACGCATTTTTTAGAAAATTATTTAATAAAATCTTGCCATCTTCACTATGATACACCTCTGGATGGAACTGTACTCCCCAGGTTTTTTCTCCTTCGATATGGAATCCGGCTATTTTTACCTCTTTTGTACTAGCCACGATTTTAAAATTATCGGGTATCCGGGTTATCGTGTCTCCATGAGACATCCATACGACTGAATTATTACGGATTCCGTTAAACAGCAAATCCGATTCATCGTGCCATTCAAGCAAGGCTCTTCCATATTCCCGACTTCCGGCCGATTCAACTTTTCCTCCGGACGAATGGGCTAAAAACTGAGCCCCGTAACAGACGCCTAAAATAGGATATTTACCTCGAATAGGTGTCAAATCAATTTGCAGGGCATTGGGATCGTTTACTGAAAAAGGACTTCCTGACAAAATAACACCTTTTATCCCCGCCTCGTCTTGGGGAAACTTATTGTATGGAAGAATTTCGCAATAGGTATTCAGTTCGCGTACTCTGCGGGCAATGAGCTGAGTATATTGTGAACCGAAATCAAGAATAATGATTTTTTCTTGCATGTAGTTTCGGGTATTTTATATTGTCGCAAAATTAAATATTAAAGATTACATCTACAACAGATGTAGATTTGAATGTTCTACGGATTGAGAACCGATTCTATTTTCTCTTTTTCGCCCACTACCCAGATCTTGTCGGATGCGTGTAGGACAACGTTTGCAGAAGGATAAACAAATGTCCCGTCGTTACGCTCTATGCCAACCACCAAACAAGATTTACTTCGGATACCGGTTTCGCTCAGTTTCCGATCATGCAGGTATGAATCTTCCGGTATAATGATTTTTTCCAAGATAACATTTTCTGTTTCTGCTTCGTTATCGGACACTTCACTCTCTTTCTCGACATCCGGTAAGAACCCTTGTATCTGTTCGTCCGTCCCCACTACGCTGATAACGTCGCCCGGAAATAGCCGGACTGTACCCTGTGGTATGTTAATGATTCTACTGCCTCGTCTGATACTGACGATATTCACGCCATACCGTTGGTGGATGTTTGCATCTACAATCTTTTGTCCGATGAACGGGCATCCTGCCTGGATTTCCATTTGTGCCAAATGGATATTGTGGATAATGTTGTTGTTTTTCCCTGTTTTACGTAATTCCCTTTCATTTAGGTTTTCCAAGAATGTATTTTCAATACGCAAGATTCTGCTCCGTATTTTCTTTGAGAAGGCAATTAACAGGAATAAAATGATGGCACTTCCCAAAAAAATTCCTATCCGTTGAGAATATACCTGGGAAAGAAAATACATGATAAAAAATATTGCTAA
>CASGEW010000061.1 GCA_949300615.1 uncultured Bacteroidales bacterium | reverse complement strand
ACGAGTCATTTTAAGCGGGGAGATAAGTTTTGATTCTATTTCGGTAACCGACACATTACCGGTTTTTCCCAAACAGGATTCTTTGTTGGAACAGTCCAGCGTTTCGTTGGATTTTGTCCAAAAGTTTGAGGAGGAAGAAAAATATACGCTTACGGTACTGCCCAATACTCCTCCTACCGACGGATTCATTTTTTATCCTCCGGTAAGAGGAACTGTAACCAAAATGTTCAATCCTGCCATGGGCCATTTCGGTGTCGATGTTTCAGCACCCAAGAATGCGGCAGTTGCTGCGGTTCTTGATGGAACGGTCATTTCAGCCTCGTTCACCATCGAGACAGGATATGTAATAGAGGTACAACATAGCAATGACTTTATATCCATATACAAGTATAATGCTCAGTTGTTGAAATCCGTGGGCGAAAAAGTGGTAGGCGGGGAAAATATCGCGTTAGCCGGTAACGGAGAGGGAGAAGCCAATACCCCTTTGCTGGAATTTCAGCTTTGGCATAAAGGACAACCGTTGAATCCGCTTGAATATATTACTTTTTAAGAGAAAACGGTCCAAGGAGGGGGAAGGCAGCAATAATATTCGTATCTTTGCACCCTATTGTCATCAGAAAAGAATGAGGAAAAAAATAGCGATATTAGGTTCTACCGGTTCTATTGGGACGCAGACCCTTGATGTGGTATCCGAGCATCCCGACCGATTTGAGGCATATGTGTTGACAGCTTGTAATAACGCATCATTACTCATAAAGCAGGCACGGGAATTTATGCCGGACTCGGTGGTAATAGCCAATGAAAAAAAATACGAGGAGGTGAAAGAGGCATTATCTGACTTGCCCGTAAAGGTTTATGCCGGGAGCCAAGCGATTGCGCAGGTAGTAGAGTCTGATGCTATCGACATGGTCCTTACAGCCATGGTAGGATATTCCGGCCTGTTGCCTACCATTAAAGCCATACAAGCCGGAAAATCCATTGCTTTGGCTAACAAAGAGACGTTGGTGGTTGCCGGTGAATTGATTCGCGATTTGGCATTGAAACACAAAACCCCGATTATCCCGGTCGATTCAGAACATTCCGCAATCTTTCAATGTTTAACCGGAGAGATGGATAATGCAATCGAAAAGATTATTCTGACAGCCTCCGGAGGTCCTTTTCGGACATATTCCAAAGAGCAGTTCCAGCATATAACAAAAGAAGAGGCCTTGAAACATCCCCGTTGGAATATGGGAGCCAAAGTTACCATAGATTCGGCCACGATGATGAATAAAGGCTTTGAAGTGATTGAAGCCCGTTGGTTGTTTGATCTGCATCCGGAACAGATAGAGGTGGTTGTACATCCCCAGTCGATTGTCCACTCGATGGTACAGTTTGAAGATGGAACGGTCAAGGCCCAGTTGGGTGTCCCCGATATGCGGTTGCCGATACGTTATGCCCTCTCATATCCGGAACGGCTCAAATGCAATGCCGGTCGTCTTTCGATAAACGATTACGCTTCGTTGACATTTGAACGTCCCGATACAGAACGCTTTCCCCATTTGACTTTTGCTTTTGAGGCGTTACGTCAGGGAGGAAATATGCCTTGTATTATGAATGCCGCCAACGAAGTATTGGTGGCTTCTTTTCTGAAAGGAGAGATTGCCTATCCCTGTATGGCGCGGTTGCTCAGGCGCAGTATGGAGGAAGAAACATTTATATCCAACCCGACGTACGACGATTATGTAGCTACCGATAATCAGGTACGTCGTCATGTACAAGATTTAATAAGTCAACAAAATAAATAATAAATGGAGTCATTTTTGATCAAAGCATTTCAGCTTATATTAAGTTTGTCTATATTGGTTATTGTCCATGAATTCGGGCATTTCATCTTTGCTCGCATATATAAGGTAAGAGTCGAAAAATTTTACCTGTTTTTCAATCCGTGGTTTTCCCTATTCAAGTTCAAGCCCAAAAACAGCGAAACTGAATATGGAATCGGGTGGTTGCCGTTGGGCGGCTATGTCAAGATTGCGGGGATGATCGACGAATCCATGGATAAGGAGCAGATGAAACAACCCGTACAAGAGTGGGAATTCCGGGCAAAATCGGCCCCCAAAAGGTTGATGATTATGGTAGCCGGCGTATTGTTCAACTTCCTGTTGGCGTTGTTCATCTATTCTATGATTTCGTTTAAATGGGGCAGTTCCTACATTCCGTTGCAAGAGGCCAAGAACGGGCTCTATTTTTGTGAGACGGCACATCAAGTAGGATTTCAGGATGGAGACCTTTTTGTGAGTATCGATGGTGTCCCGGCTGAAAAATATCCCGAAGTAACCCGCCAGTTCATCGATGCAGATAAAGAGGTAACCGTTTTACGAGACGGACAAGAGGTAACGATACCTGTTCCCGAAGATTTCAAATTGAGGCTGATGTCCGAAGAGAACGGCTTTTTTGATTTTATCATACCGGTAGTCATCGATACGGTAGTCGAGAACCGACCGGCACAAGCCGCCGGATTGATGGTAGGAGACAGTATCGTGTCAATCAATGGGTTGCCCGTCCAGAAGTTTGTAGATTTGTCAGCAATTTTAAAAAATAATTGCGGGAAAACCGTCGATTTCAGTTTCTTCCGAAATGACTCGTTACAAACGTTACCCGTAGCCGTAGATACCGCCGGCCTTGTAGGTATCGGTATGAGGGGAGCAGACCACTATTTGCCGGTTAAACACGTTCAGTATGGCTTCTTCGAGTCGTTTCCCAAAGGGATCAAGCGAGGTGTTTCTATGTTAAGCTCCTATGTTGGGGATACGAAAATGATATTTTCCAAAGAAGGAGCAAAACAGATCGGTGGCTTTGGAACCATCGGCAGCATCTTCCCCGATAAGTGGGATTGGCAGCGATTCTGGGAAATGACCGCTTTTTTGTCCATCGCTTTGGCTTTTATGAATATCTTACCGATTCCCGCTTTGGACGGGGGGCACGTCTTGTTCTTGTTGTACGAGGTCATAACCCGGCGTACACCGAATGAAAAATTCATGGAATATGCACAAATAACAGGCATGGCCCTGTTGTTCGGTTTGTTGTTATATGCCAACGGAAATGACCTTTTTAGATTCTTGATAAAGTAGGAGAGATGAGAAGAACATATACTAAAATATATCTAAAAGCAGGGAAAGAAGATTCGTTGAAACGGTTCCATCCGTGGATATTTTCAGGAGCCATCCATCGTTTTGAACAACAACCCGAAGAGGGTGATGTGGTAGAGGTGTGCGATTCTTCGGGCCATTTTCTGGCAATAGGCCACTACCAGATAGGCAGTATTGCCGTGCGTATATTGTCGTTTACTCCGATCCAGATAGACGAAGCATTTTTTGTACAACGTTTGCGTTCGGCTTACGTTATGCGGCAGAGTTTATGCCTGATGACCCCTGAAAACAATACATACAGGTTGGTACACGGTGAGGGCGATAACCTGTCGGGGTTGATTATCGACATATACGGAGAGACGGCTGTATTGCAGGCACACTCTCCCGGGATGCATTTTGCACGACATCAAATAGCCTCTGCCTTAAAACAGGTTATGGGCGAATCGCTCCAAAACGTATATTATAAGTCCGAAACAACCTTGCCATATAAGGCCCAGCTGGAAGCAGAAAACGGTTATATTGTGGGGGGGGATGCCTCGAATATAGCCATGGAACACGGTTTGAAATTTTATGTAGATTGGTTGCGCGGACAGAAAACCGGCTTTTTTGTCGATCAACGGGAAAATCGGGTACTGCTTGAACGCTATGCCCAAGGACGATCGGTTTTGAATATGTTCTGTTATACAGGCGGATTTTCGTTTTATGCCATGCGAGGAGGAGCAAAATGCGTACATTCGGTAGATAGTTCGGCCAAAGCGATTGATCTGACCAATAAGAACGTAGCGTTGAATTTCGGAGATGATCCTCGCCATCAGGCATTTGCCGAAGATGCCTTTAAGTTTCTGGACCGTATGGGAGACCAATACGATTTGATAATTTTGGATCCGCCGGCATTTGCCAAACACAAAAATGTATTGCGCAATGCCTTGCAAGGCTACCGGAAGTTGAATGCGAAAGCCTTTGAAAAGATAAAACCCGGAGGAATTTTGTTTACGTTCTCCTGTTCACAGGTTGTCAGTAAAGAAAATTTCCGGTTGACGGTATTTAGCGCAGCCGCCCAATCGGGTCGAAAGGTGCGTATTACCCATCAACTCACGCAACCGGCCGACCACCCTATTAATATTTATCATCTTATTTTTAGTTTTTTTCAATTCCTCTTTTGCTTGGTGAATCTGGCTTTTAACTGTTCCTATGGGAAGATTTTTTGTTTGAGCGATTTCTTCATATTTTAGTCCTGACAGAAAAAGTTTTAGGATTGTTTGTTTTTTATCTTCCAATTTCTCAATGGCGTTCATCAAATCAGAAATAGAATGGCGAATCATAAAATCTTGTTCCGAGAGATAAGTTATATCGTTATCTGATATGAAATCGAAATATCTCTTTTGAATGAGAAGTTTCCGATAGTCGGATATAAAAATATTCGACATGATTTTATTGGCCCATCCAGATAAATTGTTGTTCTGTCTGAATTTATCTTTGTTTTCCAAAATTCTTAAAAAAGTTTCTTGTAATAAGTCTTTTGCCTTGTTCTTATCTTGGGTCATAAAAAGAGCGGAATGAAACAGCTTCTCTTGTAAATTCAATAATTGGTTGATAAATGTATTATCCATAATCCATCTTGTTTGAGATAAATGTATGGCTTGAACAATTTCAATAGGAAGTATAGAATAGTCAAGCCCTATATCCGCATTGTTTACACAGGTAAGAGAAATCGAATTTATTATTAATGATAAAAGAAAAACTACATGATATTGTCCTATCGTTTGTCAAGATATGGTTAAAAACGATAGAATAGATATAAGGAATGGAATTTTTGTCTCAATTTTATAATGTCATTTTGTATATATATCATACGAGAAAGAACCTTCATACCTCTTCATGCAGAGATAAAAACAGTTCTTTTCCCGTATTTGTAGGAGGTTGTTTATTTGGGGTTGGAAATATCTTTGTCTGAATAGCTCTGTGAAGGATTTTCCTTTTTATCCGTTTCAGAAGATGATGTTACGTTTTCTATGGCTTGGGCAACAATCTTTTCGTGAGAGAACCGGTTGGCGTAACTTGTATAGTCATGAGGATGATGTACATAAGTAGGGTCCAGAAACAGCGGGCTGGAAATGATATGGTCGGCAGAACTTCTGTTGCAACAGAATACGATGTTTTCCACACTGGCCAAACGGGTCAAGGCTTTGACGTCCGTATCGTGCGGTTGTAAAGTCATGGGATCGGTAAAGAAGAACAGATAATCAATGTCGCCAGCCACAATGTGTGCCCCCATTTGTTGGTCTCCTCCCAATGGCCCCGATTTTAAAAGCGTAAAATCCCATTCCACATCAGGGTGTTTTTTTTGTAAAGCCTCCTTGATGATAGTCCCGGTAGTTCCCGTGGCATAAAATTTATGCCCTTTCAGTTTTTCAGAATTATATAAGGTCCATTCGGTAAGTTCTTGTTTCATGGCGTCATGGGCAACCAATCCAATTTTTCTTCTAATCTTTTCCATACATTATTTGTTCAATGAAATAACAGGTCAAAGATAACAATTATATTCAAGAAACGGTTTGGAAAGATAGATATTAATAGTGTTGTAAATGGGGTGAAATAATCCTGAAAAACCAGAGACAAGTTTATCATAATAGACAACGAGAGGAGAATCCGTTGAATACGGTTTTCTCCTCTCGTTATTATTATTATAGGATTGTAGATAAAGTAATGATTTCCCTGTGCTACATATTCATACCGCCACATACGTGTATTACCTGTCCTGTAACATACGAAGCCAGGTCAGAAGCTAAGAATGTACAAACGTTTGCAACATCTTCGGGAGTCCCTCCGCGTTTTAACGGAATTTGGGCAGCCCACTCTTTACGAACTTCTTCCGATAGCTGTTGGGTCATTTCGGTAATGATAAATCCCGGAGCGATGCAGTTTGCCCGTATTCCTCTTGAACCCAGTTCTTTGGCAATTGATTTTGCCAATCCTATCATGCCTGCCTTAGATGCAGAATAGTTGGTTTGTCCGGCATTTCCAGATACACCTACAACAGAACTCATGTTGATGATACTTCCCGATTTCTGACGCATCATGACGGGTGTACAAGCGTGGATAAAGTTGAAGGCCGATTTCAAGTTTACGTTGATGACCATATCCCATTGAGCTTCGCTCATGCGCATCATCAGTCCGTCGCGGGTAATACCTGCATTGTTTACCAGAATGTCTATTCTGCCGAAATCTTTTACGATTTCTTCTACCACCTTGTGGGTATCTTCAAAATTGGCAGCATTAGAGGCATATCCTTTTACTTTTACTCCCATGGCGGCGATTTCAGCTTCGGTAGCTTTGGCGTTATCGTCTATGGCCAGATCGGTAAATGCAATGTTGGCTCCTTCTTTGGCAAATTTTATTGCAATTGCTTTTCCGATACCGCGTGCGGCTCCGGTTATAACAGCCACTTTTCCTTCTAATAATTTCATAGTGAATATATATTAAGTGTAACGTTTTAGAATCGTACCAAGAAACCTCCGCTTGAATATCCCCCTCCGAATACGGTGAGGCCTACCAAATCTCCTTTTTTCATTTTGTCCCAGTTTTGCGATAATACAAGAGCTGCGCTGGCAGATCCGGTATTTCCCAGTTCCTGAATGTTGTTCAGGAATCGTTCCATGGGCACTTCCAGTTGATGCTGGACATTGGCTACGATCCGCAAATTGGCTTGGTGGCAGATGATGTAAGTGAGATCTTGTACGGAGATGTTGATCTTTTGAGTAAGTACATTCAACACTTCGCACATATATTTACAAGCGTGTATAAACACATCTTTCCCGTAAGGCATGGAGATACCGGTTGTTTTGGGACGCAGGCTGACACCTTCGGGCCCTTTGCCTACATGCCCCAACCCACGGGTAAAGATATCTAAAATTTCGGGCTCATTTTCTTGTTGTCTATCCTTTGAAACGAATAGAGCTACGGCGGCATCGCCCCATAAATGCCCTGCTTTCGGGTCGGTTTCGTTGCTGTATGCCGTATTGTGCTCTGAGCAGATGATAAGGGCTTTGCTGGCTTTCCCCATAGCAAAATAACCTTCTATGATTTCAAGTCCGTTGGCAAATGACGAGCATGCTGATGAAACATATACGGCTTTTGCGTTGGGCATATTGAATTCCCGCTGTGCAATGTGGGCCAATGTACCTACGGTGTCGATGGGAGAGTAGCTGGCGGCCACAATCAAATCAACCTCTTCTATCGGATAGGGAAGATTGGGAAGGGCATTTTTGATCGCTTCCAGTCCCATTGTATGGGCATCTTCTCCTTCGGCCGTCCGCGAACGGGTACTGATACCTGTACGTTGTAAAATCCACTCACTTGTTAACCCGTTGAGGTTAAAAAAATAATCGTTCCCTATTCTTAAAGATGGTACATAATGTCCTTGTGCGTTGATAAACATAGTGTGTTATTTTGTAGATTATCGTTTTTTTATTCCGTTTAGGATAAAATTCATTATATAGTCTTTCAGTGAAGTCTGGTCTATTTTTGATTCGTTGAAATGCCCTTTTATGTAGGGAACATCCAAACCTTTTAGCGCATAGTGAATAATAGATGCGGTAATATTCGTATCTGCTATGGTAAAAATGTTTTTATTCACGCCTTCGTCCAATATTCCTTTTATCAATTGCATTTCCCTTAGGTCCATATATTTGCGGGCCTGTTCAACTTTCCAGATATCTCTGAAAAATTCGGCTCGTAGCGTTCCGTTGCGCAATACGGCCTCTTTCATCGCCTCCATGCGGGTATAGATATAATTTACCAGTTTTTTTTCAGGAGATAAATCCTGTTCTGCCATTGCTTGGAGCGAGCGTAGAATGTGGTCTAATTCAGATTCTACAACAGCTTGATAAATTTCATTCTTGTTTTTAAAATATGTGTATAGCGTCCGGCGACCTTTTTGCGATGCCAATGCGATATCGTTCATTGTAGTGTTTTCTACTCCTGATTTGGCAAATAATTGTCGAGCTACATCAATTAACATCTCGCGTGTCTTAGACATTGTATGCACATTTCTTTAAAAACTGTGCGAAAATAGCAATTATATCTTAACGACGCAAACAAATCCGGGCTTTTTGAGCACTTATTTAAGCTTTTGTATTGTTGGGATTTTGTCGATAAACGAATAAAGATGTATATCTTAAACTTGTTAAGCGTTTATTTAGAAATAGAAGTGATTGGTTATTAGATGGATGTAACTTTTTTAAATAAAAAACGTGTTTGGCTTTGGAGATAAGAAAATATGTTGTATCTTTGCACATGAAAATCGCGGGGTGGAGCAGTGGTAGCTCGTTGGGCTCATAACCCAAAGGTCGTCAGTTCGAGTCTGGCTCCCGCAACTGAGAAAAGAGAGGAGAATCTCATGGAGGTTCTCCTCTCTTGTATTTTAATATTGGACTTCCATTTTTGTTGTTGATCTTGTTCGGGAGGAAAAAAGTTCCGTTCTTCTCTGGTATCTGATTAAGGGCATAATAGAAAAATAGTGGATTGAAAAATTGGTTAGAAATTTTTGAATTTCTAACCAATATCAGATACGATTCATCTCTTAATCTTTATATTTGTAGCATATAGGATGCGGTTCAGCATAGTCAAACTTGAAAACTTCGTTTTCGTTTGTCTCGGCTCTCACCTTTTCCTATATTTGTATATCTGATTCATGCCGATTTTTGTGAAATGTATCAAAATTATTAGAGATGAAAAAAGTTTCCATAAGTAATCGTTTTCGGTTTATTGTTCGATTGGTGTTCGTGTTAGCGTGTTTGCCCTTAGTGGAGAGTCGTGCTTCGGTGAAAGTTTTTGAAAAAGATACCATCGATCTTACCTTTTCGACAGCAGCTTCTGTTGAACCGTTTAAGATACAGAACGGTGAAGTCCGATACGACGACGGGAAGTTAGTATATACTTTTCAAGAGTCGTCGTATTTGGAATCTCCCGATTTACGGATGAGCCGTAACGGGATATATGCCCCCAAACTCGAAATACGCAATACCTTGTTTTTTGTGATGCGTAACAACAGCACCGCATCGCAACTGAAACTTCGTTTTATCACGGAAAAGGACAGCATTTATGATGACATAAAGTCGAAAACGTTCGATATAAACCCGAATAGCCCGATGTTGGCATATTATTTTAATCTGTCCAACAACAATAAAGCAGAGGGGCGTATCATTGGTTTCCGCATCGAGCCTTCTGGTGGAACGGGAGAGATCGAGATAGACCGTATTACATTGGAAGAAGAGGCCCGTATTGAGGCTTATGCCGGACAAATTCAACAATGTATTATTTCTGGCGATACGATTGTTATCAGAGGAAGCGTACGTCCGGAATACGTCGGACAATATAATACCATTGCTCTATACGAAACCTCCATAAATCAGCATACCGATGATGTTTCAGCCATGGAAAAACTGGCAGAAATACCCATATCTCAGTCGTTTGAAATCAAAGATATACCGTTGAAAGGGAAAGTTATCACTCGATTGAGTAGTCAGTTCCAGGCAGTAGTAAAAGACAACAACGGGAAGATTGCAAAAATATCGCCCCGTTTTTCTATCGAGAACTGGCGTGATTTTGAGGATAATCCCTATTCTTTCGATTTGCCTGATTTGCGTGTGGATGTCGTTTCGTATGGAGCCAAAGGCGACGGTTTTACCGACGATACGGAGGCGATACAAAAGGCGATAGACGATGTATCTTCGCAAGGAGGGGGGCAGGTTGTATTATCGGGCGACGACTCTTTTTATGGGCGGCGTTATGTGGCCACCAATATACAGTTGCGCAATAATGTGGATTTACATATTCAACAGGGAGCTGTTTTGTGGCAATCCCAAAATGAATCCGATTACAAGTATCACCCCGAATACGGACATGACAACGAAGCGTCTGGTTTGTTATGGGGGCATAATTGCCTGATTTCCAATTTGCCGTTGATACAGGCCGATAGTGTAAAAAATATCAAGGTAACGGGGCAGGGTAAAATCCGTATGGCAGATGTCGAAAGCCATAATCCGGCGATATCCGGGTTCAATTCGGGTTGTTCCGATAAGATACATATCGTTCCTATTGGTTTGTGGAAAGCTACAAATGTAGAAGTGTCAGATGTCGAGATTGTTCGTTCAGGCAGCTACAATACCGCTTTTTACGGATGCGAACGCGTTTTTGTGGGTAATGTAAAAATACACGAAGCGAAATGCGCCTTGAATGGAGACGGAATCAGTTTGGGGTTCGGAACCCGTAGGGTGAAGATTGTCCGGACATTCATTGATACAAACGACGACGGAATTGTATTGTGGACGGTGTATCAAGATCCACGTGAAGGGCTTTGGTGGTGGTCTAAACCCGGAGAAAATCACTGTGTCCATAACATAGAGATATATCACAGTTTTATCCATGCAGGAAACGGGAAAGCAATCTCCTTTATTCCCTGGGGAACTTCTGATCCCGATTGGCAAAAAGAGGAGATTTATAATATTTCGGTAGCCGATAACCTATTATCCGGAAAATCCTCCATCGGTGTATGGCCGGATAATCCTTACAACGAAACCCCGTTCGACAACAAAGAGGCGAACGATTATTCCCCGGTAAAAAATATCCGGATATTCGATAACCGTTATCTGGATGAATGTAATATATCGGCAATCAAGGCAACCAATATTATGACCGATTGTGGTATCAACAGTAGCGATGACTTTTTGAATAACGACTTTGCTCATGGATATGCCAACTGGTCGCTCGAAGGAGATGCATTGGTGCTTGATGGTGTAGGGTATGCGTATAATGGGAGATTGTATCAGGGACTGTTTTTAAAACAAGGCAGTTATGCAATTACGGTCGAGGCTCTTTCCACGGGAACGGTTTTTGTAGAAGATGCCGATACGGATGAAATGCTGTTGGAGAGCAAATATCGTGCCGGAAAAGGAAAGAGCATAACAATACCTCTCACTATTGCTAAGGACGGAACCTATTTTGTTGGCATTAAAGGCAAGAAGGCAAAAATAAAACAGATCGATTTAAAACCAGTTAGTTAATAGCTGGATTTTCCGTTTCAACAGTCGCATTTTCTCTGGTTTGTGCTAAGATGAAAGTTATTCCCTCTGTTTTTGAAATTAAAAAGAAGAGCTTCTATTGAAAAAATAGAAGCTCTTCTTTTTGACTGTATTGCTCGGGCTTATTGAGCCGTTTGGGCTGTATTTGTTCTTTGAGGTTTTATATCGAACGAAATGGCTATTAACGAGATGCCCCAATAAAGCATCATAAACGCGCTTAAAAATATAATGGCAACTGCTCCGGAGAAAGGAAATATAAAGAACAGGCAAGCCAATATGATTGTCAATATTCCGTTAATCAGGTACAGCCACCAGTATTTATGGTCAGACAACATACTGAATGCCGAAACCAGGCTTGTAACCCCTTTATAAAGGAAAACGAATCCGAAGAAAAAGGGTAACAATGCTTCTGTGAACATTGGGTTAGCAATTAGCAGGAAGCCGATGAGTATATCCAGTATTCCTCCGGCCATCCACCAACCCCAACCTTTGGTCTCTTTTCGTAAAGAGGCAGAGATGGCCAGTTGTAGAGCTCCTCCCACGAGCAGGGTGTAACCTAAGGCAACCGCAACGATGAGGTATCCTATGTTGGGTTGCAACATGATCCACAAGCCGATGACAAAAATGATAATACCCAATACGAGCATCATCCACCAATGTTTACTTTTCCCCCAGAAACTTTTCATTGTACTTGTTATATCCATAATAGTTCGGTTTAAATTTAAAATAGTTTTTTTATGGATATAACAAGTACAACTATTTTTTAGATTAGACGAAGGGTGCAATTATTGTTAAACGGTTGATCTCTTATCGTCTCCCAAAGGATATCGTTTGTAAATAGATAGGAGTGGGGGTAATCTTGTTTGTCAAGGGGCTGTTCTGTCGTTCGATGTCTCTGTAACCATTTGTTCAAACATCCTCCACAAGGTATCGTTTGGAACGGGAGCGGTTACATCTATCGTCTTTTGAGAAACGGGATGTATGAAGCAGATGTGGCGGGCGTGCAGGCTGATACCGCCATCCGGGTTACTCCGTTTGGCTCCGTATTTCAGATCGCCTTTAATAGGACAGCCTATTTGCGCCAACTGACAGCGAATTTGATGGTGTCGGCCTGTTTTCAGGTCCACTTCCAAAAGATAGTATCTGTCGCTTTGGGCAATGACCGTATAGCTTAATGTTGCTTTTTTGGCATTTGTTTTTTGTTCGTTGTATGCGTAAGATTTGTTTTGTTTTTCGTTCCGGATAAGATAATGGGTGATTTCATCCTGTTGTCTGGGCGGATGCTCCTTGACAATGGCCCAATAACTTTTCTGAATCTCTCCCAGACGGAACATCTCATTCAATCGGGCAAGTGCTTTGCTCGTTTTGGCAAAGACAACGATTCCGCTTACAGGTCGATCTAATCGGTGTGTTACGCCTACAAATACATTGCCCGGTTTATTGTATTTTTCTTTCAACCACTGTTTCAGCTGTTCCGAAAGGGGGGTATCTCCGGTTTTATCTCCCTGTACAATTTCAGAAGTTGTTTTGTTTACGATGATGATATGGTTGTCTTCGTATAAAATTTCCATGGTTGATAAGATTATTTATAAACATAGATGGCATTGGCTATTCTTCGCTCGCCCTGGTGGTCAAATTTGCGGTTATCGCACGGACAGTTTACAATCCCATTTTCTTCTGCTTGGTCCATCCAAAGGCTTGTCGATCCACCTCCATCCAGGTTCAGGGCGTCGTATGCTCCTAATAGTTTTACCAGATGGGCAAATTCATGGATATTTACTCCAATAGCGTTTTCAGGAAATCGCCCATCGACGGTGATCAATAAAACTTTCTTGTCTCGGGTAATGCAGATGGCCGAACGGGGATGTTTTGTATTGACGAACGATCGTGAAACGGTAGAAAAATCGCAAATATTTCCGTTTTTTACCATTAATGGTCCGGAAGCAAGGGCATTGGGATACGTTGTCCCGGAGTTTTCCTTTTGTTTATCCCACGGTTCTATTTCTATTTTATTTTTATCTATCAATACGATTCCATTTGTCCGTTGTTTGAATTCAGACAGGGAGGTCGTATCAATTAGATTTCCGTTTAATTGTAAATAACATATCGATTGTCCTTCCCGTACATTGAAATAAGATCCGTTGATGGCAGCTTTGGCATGGTGCTCTGTGGCCATCGTGCTAAGTTTTTTGTTGGGATTCTCGGCAATAATACCGTATCTTATGCCTTTCTTTTTCCCGTCTATTTCAATGATATTTATATTTTGGGCTCCTCCATACAACTCTTTTACCTGAGCTTGCTTATGGATGATTCCTTTGTCTCCTTTTTGTATTTTCCAACGAATATTACATACCGTTATAGAATCTTGGGGCGTTTGTGCCCATATTTCGCCAGGAATGATATAGACAAGAAATAACCAAAAAAAGATTGTTTTTTTCATAACGGTTGTTTTTTAAGTATTTGTTTCCTGAATTTAGGGTTTTACAATGTCGTTGCTGTATCGGTATATATGCCCTTTCCGGTCTATACCTTCTATGATGATATGGTAGTCGGCCGGTTGATCTGAGGTATAAAATTCTATTTGTGCGCATCCCGTAAAATCGGTCTTGATAGCCGGGTTCCAATAAAGCGTTGAGCGCAGGTCTTTTTTCCCATTGTCCGGTTGTTGGGGGGTATCGTAAACCGGGCTGTAAAATTCGGCTTTTTGGCTATATCCAAGTGATGTAAAGACTTGTAGTGTAGGGTTGGGACGTCTTTTCTGTATCTCACCCTGTTTCAGGTTGATGATGATGGCTCCGTAACGCCCGTTGCTACCCATGAAAGAACTGCTGGTTTCACTTAATATTTCAATAGATTCGATGTCGTCAGTCAGAATCATGCGTAGTGTTTCAGCATTGCAGTCGAAAGGAGATCCTTGGATCATCAGCATCGGAGCGCCTTGGTTGTTGCGTATCCTGACACTTTCTCCTGAAATCATAATTCCCGGCATCCGCATGATGATATCGAACGCATTGTGGGCTCCGGGCATTTTCTTTTCAATCTCTTCTATGCCCATAGCCGTATCGTTGATACCTCCATACCGGTTTCTGATCACCTCTTTCTTTTTGGCCGTTACGGTAACCTCTTTCAGGTTCGTGATTTCCATACCACCTTCATAAATATAGGTATCGCCCAGATCGTCTAAATATTCTTTCTTGGCAACCTCTTGTTTGATGGCATACGGATATTTGTTGTATGCCACGGGGAAAGAGTCTTTATCGACTACTACATCGACCGTACTGAATCCCGATTTTGTCTTGGCCTGGATTTTGAACGTCATGGTATCGGTGTAGTTCAGGCTATCGAAAATGAAATTTCCTTGCTCATCCGCCTGGATCTCTTTTAATATCCCTATGTCGATGCACATCAATTTTACAAACGGATTCTTGGCATTTTTGCCAAAGAAGTTCTTGATATGTCCGCTGATATATTGCCCTTTTTCTATGAAACGTTTTATTTCGGGTATTTCGGGCATATCTATGTTATTGGTGCTGAATCGCCGCCAACCGTGTGTCAGCATGACATAATCCAAGTGCTTTTGGCGTACTACACTATTGTCGATAAAATAGTAGGCGGGGTTTTCTATGTATCCTTTCAGGTCGGAAGTTAATAACAGATAGGAGCAGATATTGTCCGACAACGAATCTACGAGGATGTGCGAATTGTTGGTTACACTCACCGAAAAATCTCCTTCGATCGGGGTCCCGTCTTTTTTCTGGGCAGAGATATCTATTTTTATTTTTTCCCGTGTCCCGTATTGCGGTTTGTCGCTTTGAACCTTCCAAGTTGATTCTTGGGGATGGTTGATAAAAATCAACCGTTCATTTAGCGGTTTGCTCTCTTTGTTTACCAACAGGAAATGGGCAATGCCTTCGGGTAGCGAGTCGGTACTCAACATTCCGGCCGGCTGCTCTGTTGTTACGGGATTTAATAGAATGAGGAAAAGACGCATTCTATAAATCTTGCTTGTAAAAAAACAGGTGATAATACAAAAAATTCTAGATAAGAGGTACACAATGGGAATCAAAGGAAAAGTAGATAAAATGGTAGTTCTCGCTTGTGAAGAATGCAAAGAAAGAAACTACACAACTACTAAAAACAAAAAAACACAAAAAGAAAGACTTGAACTGAAAAAACATTGCCCGAGATGCAATAAACATACAGTTCACAAAGAAACCAAATAAGGAGAGATTGAGATGGCAAACGAAAAGAAAAAGCTCGACTCCGCGCAGAAGAGAGTCCTGACGTCCAAGACCAAAAATCTGAGAAACAGAATGTTCAAATCTGCTTTCCGGACGCTGGTCAAGAAATATGAGACCACTGTCGCCAGCGGGGACAAGGCCGCTGCCGCCGCTCTTTACACGCTGGTCGTCAAAAAGACCGATCAGGCGGCCGCCAAGGGGATTATTCATCCGAATAACGCGGCGAGAAAGAAGAGCCGCTTTACGACCATGCTCAACGCCATGGCTTAAGCCGAAGCGGAGCTCGTTTTGGAAATCGTACAGGAAAGAGAGACCGTGGGGAACTTCCCCGCCGGTCTCTTTTTCTTTTTGTTTTCAGAGAATTTTTATACTTTTCATTTAACGAGCGTAGCAGATAGCAGTAGTGGGGCATCCCTCCACCGGTGCTACTTCATTTAGTGAAACAAACAAGCAGGCAGATAGAAAAGAACTTTCTATATTCCCTCTTCGTATCCTTCATACGTATTTCCACCATAGTGATTTGAAAAACTACTCTCTGCATGCTGCAATGAGCAATTCCCCTCTGTGTCCAAGTCATTCTGAGCTTCAGTGTATGAAATGTGCACTAAAGCTTCTGCGCAAGGAGATCGATCGTAAAACCCAGCATCATTCTCTCGAATGACTTCCCTCTGCTCATGAATCGGAAGATTCTCCGTCGATTTCAAGGGAGAATCCAAAGGAATTTCCGTCGGACCCTCCGCAGACACTTCCGTTGGAAGGTTTACTGTGAGTTGCAGCGCGTTGGCAGGCTGAGCTGGCTCGGTTGCTACCTATAAACCCCTGCAAGAAACCCAAACAAGACGATTCTTGGACATTCGGCTCGGTTATGCACGAATACGAAATGATGGACTTTCTGTATAAGAAATAACTCTACGATTCAATTTCCATTCGATCGCTCACTCCAATTTCACAACACACAGATAGAAATCCAATACACAAAAGAATCGCGATGGTTTTGTAGGAGTTTGACTTTGGAAGTCCAAGACATTGCGCGTTTTCCTGGTTCTGAGAGCTGCAGCCATAAGTGATCGCACTCACTCGCACTTCCGGATCGGCA
>CASGEW010000060.1 GCA_949300615.1 uncultured Bacteroidales bacterium | reverse complement strand
TATAGCAAATACAAAAAACGATAGCTCGTAAAATAGCTATCGTTTTTTATAAACAAACAGAATCTCGGTTTACGTTAGAAATTGTATTGTGCCATAAATTGAATACGGTTGGCGTGTCCGGTTTTCAAATCCATGTTTTCTCTACGACCGTACAAATATTCCAATCCCAACCGACAATCCTCAGTCATATCCCAAAACAGATTACCTACAATATACCGAGCATACTTGTATCCGTCGGGCTGATAATACCCATCTTTGTCATACAACCGGACTTGGCTGTATGAAGCCGAGGCAAACCAGGATTCATTGAAATTATAACGGATACCTGCCAAGAACGAAAATGTTGGTAAAAGCTGCATCTGTCCGCTATCGTCCGAACGGGGAACCATATCCAGCCCGTCCCTGGTCAGATCGTTTATATAACGGGTTATCCCCTTTCCAAACATTCCCTGATAATACAACGAAACTTGGGGACAAGTATTGTAAACGCCCGATAATTGGATACCCCATCCCAGCAAATTTTTATTCTCCTCCGTATTCAGATTGCGATACGACAAGGTCCGCAACAATCCGGTAGCCCGAAGGTGACTTTTATTTTTCCAAACATATTGTATATACAACGGTATATCCGGAACTCTTTGCGGAATAGGCTCGTTGTATGCGTTATATGTCGCCGACAACCTGGGATATTCTGCCGCCAGGGCCATTTGCCAATGTTCGTTGGGTTCGTACGTATATCGTATCTGAACATTCTGTTCCGAGGTATTGGCATTCGGCCCGGCGTTGTCGATGGTTGGAGGGACAGATGCCACATCCGAATAGGTACTCCACGAGCGTCCAAATAAGAAACCCCGGAACGAAATATAGGCCTGGCGAAGCTTGAAATTTTTATTCAGTCCCCGGAAATCCGATTCGATATACACATTAAAATCGCCCAATAATCGGTTGCTACCCACTAATTCAAAAAATATCCGGGAAGTAGAGGCATCCATCTGAAATTGGTTATGCATGGCCGGATTATTGGGAACCGGAATATCGTACGGAACAAAATCGATGTTATCGGATATTCCGTTAAAATCGTACGAAGCCGTCATCCGAACAAACCCACCTATCCCCAAAGCAAACTTTCGCTTCTGGTCATACAACAAAAAACGTGGAACTTTCGGGTCCTGGAAATGAGGGCTCTCCATCTCATACAACAAAGCGATAATATCGCCATTGGCCTTTTTTATGGGTATAAAAATAATCCCTTCTCCCTCTTGGGCTTTCAATACCGGGTAACAAAACAAAAAAGCCACAGTCCATAATAATACTGTTTTGCAACTCATATATTCATTCATTAAAAATTTACTTGTTGAAATCAAGTCAACCGATACGAACGGAGCTCTCTTAGCTCTTACATATCATTCTAACAAATGAATCATAAGTTTGTTTCAAATAATTCTTTAATCTATCCCCCGTGAAACAAGATAAAATTATATGACAAAAAATGGCATCTTTTCAGATGCCATTACATATCAAGTTTTCATATTATTTACAGATAGACTTCCCCGAAAAATTCCGGACAATGGAAATTGGGAGCGGGCAAATCAATCGGGCTCCAACTCAAATAGTGAGGCAAGGAGGTTGCATCGGCACATTTATAAAAATTGGCATAGATTTTTTCCGGGAGATTCGATCCATCCAATCCCAACAAAGAAAACGGTATGGCAACCACCAATTCCCAGGCAAACAAACCGTGCATCTCTTCAAAAGGTCTGTCTCCAACAGAAGAAAATCGTTTTATCTGAGCAATCTGCTCGTCGGTAAACGGCACGGCCTCTTCCCGCGACCGACGTTTGGCCGCCAGGCAAGTACCAATACAGTTGAACTCAAAATTGTAATACTCTTTTTCGCCCGGTACTTGAACGAAAAACTCTACACAACTATCTTCCCAAACGGACGAATTGTTTTTTGAATTTACCGCCCGCAAGCAGTTTCCACGAACAAAATAGCTTATATACAGATACTTTTCAGTACGAGCTATTCCAAATGCGGAAATCGGTTTATAGGGAAACTCCTTTTCCCAATTTGCATATTCAATGCTTTGCCGGGTAGCCTGTTCTTCCATAAAATCGGCAACAGACTCCATCGTTACCTGATCCAGATTCGGAATTACCGGAACTTTCAATTTCTTTTTCATACCCAATCCTCCATTTATTCAATCAATACTTTATTGTAGCGACAAACTCTCTTAAACCCATAACAAAACCAACGATAGACATGACTATAATGATCAAGCCGATTACCCGGTTTATCAGCCAAATGCTGCGGACGTTAAACTTCTTACGCACCTTATTGATAAAATAGGTAATCGTAAACCACCAACTGACAGCTCCCATTACAATCGAAATATACCCGACAATCACATGAATCAATCTCGATTCAGCAACAAAAAAATTCAGGCGGGCAAATAACCCGATAAACAGGAAAAGAATCAACGGATTGGAAAATGTCAGAAAAAAAGAGGTCAAAAAATCTTGGGTATAATTTATCTTTCCTGCGAGCTGTTTCCGGATATTCCGCATCGGATTCTGTTTATATAGATAAACGCCGAAACCGACCAATACGAAACTCCCGATAATTTGCAGCAGGCTTTGATTCGATTCTACAAAATCGACCACCATAGACATCCCCAGCCCCGTCAGAACCGCATATACCAAATCGGACAACGCGGCCCCTACCCCTGTTACAAAACCCGACCATCGTCCTTTATTCAATGTACGTTGTATGCACAAAACTCCTATTGGCCCCATCGGTGCCGATACCAATATACCGATGGTAAAACCCCTTATGATAGTGTACAACATCAAATCCATCTACGATGCGTATTTTCAATCCGATTTATTTTATAGGCCAAAAACGTGAATGCTGTGCAAAGATACAAGGAAATTATTAAAATGGATTCAATTGTTTTATCAATATTCTTTTAAAGACCGCAGGATTTGATTATTTTTGCAAACTGATTTCAGAAGGTTTTCAAAAGACAATTTTTCATACCGAGAATAGACAAAACGAAAACAATCGAATACATATTAAATAACAATACAATGGTTCTTTTTTTCAAGACATCAACCAAATCTGTTATCGCGGTAAACGCAGACCATGCGTTTTCTCCGGAAGAAACAAAAAAATTATGCTGGTTATTCAGCGACGCCTCTGTTTTAGATAACACAGAAGTGGATGGATGGTTCGTGGGTCCCCGCAAAGAGATGATTACCCCTTGGAGTACCAATGCCGTAGAAATTACTCAAAATATGGGATTATGTGGCATTAAACGAATTGAAGAATACTTCCCGGTTAAATCTGAAAAAGCCGATTATGACCCGATGTTACAACGTATTTACAACGGGCTCTCACAATCGATCTTTGAAATCAATAAAAAACCTGACCCGATTGTACATATCGACGATATAGAAGCATACAACCGACAAGAAGGGTTAGCGCTGAGCGACGACGAAGTGGCTTATCTGAACAACATCAGTAAAAAAATCGGGCGAAAACTGACCGATAGCGAGGTGTTTGGCTTTTCGCAAGTAAATTCAGAACACTGCCGTCACAAAATCTTCAACGGAATTTTTATTATCGACGGCCAGGAAAAAGAGAGCTCCCTTTTCAAGCTCATCAAAAAAACATCCGAATACAATCCCAACCATTTGGTTTCTGCATACAAAGACAATGTAGCTTTTAACGAAGGGCCTACCATTGAACAATTTGCTCCGGCATCGGCCGATAAACCGGATTATTTTCAAATAAAAGATATTAAAACGGTTATTTCGCTCAAAGCCGAAACGCACAATTTCCCGACCACGGTAGAACCTTTCAATGGCGCTGCCACCGGAACAGGTGGTGAAATCCGCGACCGTTTAGGAGGCGGTAAAGCCAGCCTCCCGATTGCCGGTACTGCCGTCTATATGACCTCGTATCCCCGTCCCGAAAAAGGACGTCCATGGGAACAGAAAGCAATGAAAGCCCGCAAATGGCTGTATCAGACACCGGAACAAATCTTGATAAAAGCCTCCAACGGAGCCTCCGACTTCGGAAACAAATTCGGACAACCACTCATCTGCGGATCACTCCTTACGTTTGAACACGCCGAAAACTACAAAAAATTCGCCTACGACAAAGTGATCATGCTGGCCGGAGGTGTCGGATTCGGTACCGTACGGGATGCCCTCAAAGGGACGCCCGAGAAAGGTGAAAAAGTAGTGGTAATGGGAGGAGACAACTATCGAATCGGGATGGGTGGCGGAGCCGTATCATCGGTAGATACCGGTTTATACGACAATGCCATAGAATTGAATGCTGTACAGCGAGCCAATCCTGAAATGCAAAAACGGGTATCGAATGTCATCCGGGCATTAGCCGAATCAGACAACAACCCGATCGTATCCATCCACGACCACGGTGCAGGAGGACACCTCAATTGCCTGTCCGAACTGGTCGAAGGTACCGGCGGTAAAATAGAGATGGACAAGCTCCCCGTAGGCGACCCTACCCTTTCAGCCAAAGAGATCATAGGCAACGAAAGCCAGGAAAGAATGGGTTTGTTGATCTACGACAAAGATATTGAAAAGGTACAACGAATCGCCGATCGGGAAAGAGCACCGATGTACGTGGTGGGAGAAACTACCGGCGATATGCGTTTCGTCTTTGAGCAAAAAGATGGAGAACGTCCCATTGATCTGGAAATGGACGATATGTTCGGGAAAGCTCCCCGTACGGTTATGACCGACAAAACCGTAGAAGAGAAATATGCCCCCGTTAAATACGATACAGCTAAAATACATGAATATATCGCAAATGTATTGCAGCTCGAAGCCGTTGCCTGCAAAGATTGGCTGACCAATAAGGTGGACCGTTCGGTAACCGGTAAAATAGCCCGCCAACAATGCCAAGGTGAAATTCAACTGCCATTAAGCGACTGCGGTGTCGTAGCACTCGATTACCGAGGGAAATCCGGTATCGCTACCTCCATTGGCCATGCACCCCAGGCTGCGATGGTCGATCCTGCCGCAGGATCGGTTTTAGCAATTGCCGAATCATTGACCAACATTGTTTGGGCTCCCCTGACCGATGGCATCAACAGTATCTCCCTTAGCGCCAACTGGATGTGGCCCTGTAAAAACGAAGGAGAAGATGCCCGTTTGTACAAAGCCGTAGAGGCTTGCAGTCAATTTGCCTGCGACCTGGGCATTAATATCCCAACCGGGAAAGACAGCCTTTCGATGACACAAAAATACGGCGACGAAAAAATTTTCTCTCCCGGTACCGTTATCATCTCGGCCGGAGGCGAAGTATCGGATATTAGAAAAGTCGTATCGCCCGTATTGGTAAAAGACCGGAACAGCGCCGTTTACTACATAGATTTTTCTTTTGACACATTCAAATTGGGAGGTTCTGCCTTTGCCCAATCCCTCAACAAAATCGGCGACGAAGTTCCTTCGGTTACCAACAGCGAATATTTCCGCGATGCCTTCAATACCATACAGCAATTGATCAATGCCGGACTTGTCTTGGCCGGGCACGATATTTCAGCCGGTGGTATGCTGACCGCCTTGCTTGAAATGAACTTTGCCAATACAGAGGGTGGGTTGGAAGTAAATCTTGACAAAATAGCAGAACCGGACCTCATTAAAATCCTGTTCAGCGAAAATCCGGGCGTCCTGATTCAGGTAAAAGACAAAAAAGAGGTTGAACGGATTCTGAAAGAAAATGGTATCGGATTCTCTAAAATAGCACGTCCTTGCAAAGAGCGCCATCTTTTGGTAACCAAAGAGGGTGTTACTTATCAGTTCGGTATCGACTACTTACGAGACATCTGGTTCTCCACCTCCTACCTGCTCGATTGTAAACAAAGCGGTACAAAATGCGCCAAAGCTCGTTTTGAAAACTACAAGCAACAACCGATACAGCTCAAATTCAAACCGACATTCAACGGACAGCTCTCTTCTTACGGTATATCTGCCGACCGGCGTACACCGAGTAATGTAAGAGCAGCCATTATCCGAGAAAAAGGAGTAAACGGCGATCGCGAAATGGCCTACTCTCTCTACTTGGCCGGATTCGACGTAAAAGACGTTCACATGACGGACCTTATCAGTGGGCGTGAAACATTAGAAGATATCAACATGATAGTCTATTGCGGCGGGTTCTCCAACTCTGATGTACTTGGGTCTGCCAAAGGTTGGGCCGGAGGTTTCCTGTGGAACCCAAAGGCCAAAGAGACATTGGATAAATTCTATGCACGACAAGATACATTAAGCCTGGGTATCTGCAACGGATGCCAATTAATGGTAGAACTGGGATTGTTAACTCCCGATCACAAAAAGAAGCCCAAGATGTTGCACAACGATTCTCACAAATTTGAATCACAATTTCTGGGATTGACTATTCCGAAAAACAATTCCGTCATGTTTGGATCGCTATCCGGTTCAAAATTGGGTATTTGGGTCGCTCATGGAGAAGGAAAATTCCAGTTACCATACGAAAAAGAACGTTATAATATTGTAGCACAATACAGTTACGACGCCTATCCTGCCAATCCGAACGGTTCACCTTACGCGGTTGCCGGCATTGCGTCAGCCGATGGACGCCATTTGGCCATGATGCCCCACTTGGAAAGAGCAATCTTCCCGTGGCAATGCGGTTACTACCCTGCCGGGCGACAAAATGACCAAATTACACCGTGGATAGAAGCATTTGTAAATGCACGCCAATGGATTGAAAAACAAAATAGTAAAAAATAATCATAACAAAAACGGGAGGAATGAAACCAATCATTCTCTCCCGTTTTTATATTTTAAACAGAAACATATCTGACAATGGGTGGTTTTTTTGGAACAATAAAAAAAGAAGAGTGTGCATCCGACCTGTTTTACGGCGTCGATTATAATTCACACATGGGGACAAAACGTGCCGGTATGGTCACGCAAAACAACGGGTTGTTTACCCGGGCCATTCACAACATCGAGAACTCCTATTTCCGTACGAAATTTGAAGGCGATCTCCCCACATTTGCGGGAAACTCGGGCATCGGTGTCATCAGCGATACCGACGCACAACCTATCATCATCAACTGCCATTTAGGGAAGTTTGCCATTGTTACCGTAGCAAGAATCAACAATTTGCCGGAATTAGAAAAAGATCTCTTGGCCAAAGGGAATCATTTTTGCGAACACAGTAATGGCCTAACCAACCAATCGGAGTTAGTGTCGATGTTAATTATTGAAGGCAAGGACTTCGTCGATGGTATCGAAAATGTATATAACCGGTTGAAAGGTTCATGTTCCATGCTGCTGCTGACCGAACACGGAATTATCGCCGCCCGCGACAAATACGGACGGACCCCGATTATGATCGGGAAAGGAGAAAACGGTTATGCCGTATCGTCCGAAACGTGCAGCTTCTCAAATTTAGGATACGAAACCGATTACTTTATAGGCCCGGGAGAGATTGTATTAATTACATCCGACGGATATACCCAACTGCGCAAGCCCGAAGAGAAGATGCAAATCTGCTCTTTCTTATGGGTCTATTACGGCTATCCGGTTTGCGAATATGAAAACAAGAATGTAGATGCCGTCCGTTATGAAAGCGGTTTTGAGATGGGGAAAAAAGATACCGTCGAAGCCGATTTCGTATCGGGGATTCCCGACTCCGGTGTCGGTATGGC
This sequence comes from uncultured Bacteroidales bacterium, assembly GCA_949300615.1. Classification (GTDB taxonomy): domain Bacteria; phylum Bacteroidota; class Bacteroidia; order Bacteroidales; family CHK158-818; genus Gallibacteroides. The sequence goes on along the minus strand of CASGEW010000060.1, from coordinate 4,659 downwards.
TTTGGGATATGCCGCAGGCCGGAAAATCCCGTATCAACGAGGTATCGTAAAATATACCCCGACTTGGCCAAGGAGCTTCACGCCGCCCAACCAAAAAATGCGGGAATTGGTGGCCAAAATGAAACTGATACCCAATAAAACCCTGCTAAAAAATAAAAAAGTCGTTTTCTGCGACGACTCTATCGTAAGGGGTACACAATTGCGGGACAATGTAAACGACCTATATCGGTACGGAGCCAGAGAAGTACATATGCGCATCAGCTGTCCCCCGCTTATATATCCCTGTAAGTTTTTGAATTTCACTGCATCAAAATCTGAAATGGAGTTGATCACACGTCGTGTCATTAAGGATTTGGAAGGCGATCAAAACAAGAACCTGAAAGCATATGCCACAACAGACTCTCCCGAATATTGCCGGATGACACAATGCATTTGCAATCAGTTCAATATTACATCGCTGAAATTCAATCCATTAGAAACACTCGTCAAAGCAATCGGATTACCCAAAGAAAAGATCTGTACACACTGCTTCGACGGTAGCAGTTACGAATAAATATAAGATCAAAGAGCGGACCTTTTAAAAGTCTGCTCTTTGGTATAATTATACCATCGGAAACACCCCTGTCAACCCTATATCTTTCATCGAAAGCACAATTAACATCCAAAAAGATTTGTCAGATTGGCGACATTTGTTAAATTTGCAGGATGGTATAAACGCCTTTTGAAATACAAAACGGACAGAAATATATTAAAACAAATCTAATATTTTTTTGAATTATGAGTTTAAGAATCATTGTACTTGCCAAACAAGTGCCGGATACCCGTAATGTCGGAAAAGATGCGATGACCCCCGAAGGTACGGTAAACCGCGCCGCATTGCCGGCCATATTTAATCCGGAAGACCTAAACGCATTGGAACAGGCCTTGCAACTGAAAGAACAAAATCCAGGTACAACCATCTCTTTGTTGACCATGGGTCCTCCCCGGGCCTCCGAAATTATCCGTGAAGGCCTTTTCAGAGGAGCCGACGGAGGTGTTTTATTGACAGACCGGGCTTTTGCCGGAGCCGACACACTGGCAACATCCTACGCTCTTGCTTGTGCAGTAAAAGCAATGGGCAAATTCGACCTCATATTGGGCGGTCGTCAAGCTATCGACGGAGATACGGCGCAAGTGGGTCCCCAAGTTGCCGAAAAACTCAATATCGCCCAAGTTACTTACGCTGAAAAAATAGAAAAAATAGAAAACGGAGAGGCTACCATCAAACGCCGATTGGAAAGAGGCGTAGAGATTGTAAAAGCCAAACTGCCCCTGGTGGTTACCGTAAACGGCAGTGCCGACGAATGTCGCCCGCGCAATGCCAAACTCATCCAAAAATATAAATACGCAAAAACAAATAGCGAAAAACAGGGTTTGAATGAAGCCGAATTGACATTATACGAAAAACGCCCGTATCTGAATTTGACGGAATGGAGCGTAAAGGACGTGGATGCCGATTTGGAACAAGTAGGGCTATCCGGCTCACCCACCAAAGTAAAAAGAATCGAGAATGTCGTTTTCCAGGCCAAAGAAAGCAAACAAATTACCGGCAGCGACACCGATATTGAAGAGTTGGTAAAAGAGTTAATCGCAAATCACACGATCGGATAATAAAACCAGTCGATTTATTAACGCACAAAAAGAAAAATCATGAATAACCTATTTGTATATTGCGAAATAGAAGACGGCATTATTGCCGATGTGAGCCTCGAACTTCTTACCAAAGGCCGTTCGCTGGCAAACCAACTGAATTGTAAATTAGAGGCCTTGGTTATCGGCAGTAATTTACAAGGCGTAGAGAAACAAATTTTTCCCTACGGTGCCGATACGGTATATCTGGTAGATGACAAACGTCTCTATCCCTACACCTCCCTGCCTCATGCCTCGGTACTGATAAAACTGTTCAAAGAGCAAAAGCCCCAAATTTGTTTAATGGGTGCTACCAGCATCGGTCGCGATCTGGGTCCCCGTGTGTCATCGGCCCTGCATAGTGGCTTAACAGCAGACTGTACCTCCTTGGAAATTGGCCCTCACGAAGAGAAAAAAGCCGGTAAGGTATATGAAAATCTGCTGTATCAAATCCGGCCCGCTTTCGGAGGAAACATTGTCGCAACGATTGTCAACCCCGAATGTCGCCCTCAGATGGCAACCGTCCGCGAGGGTGTGATGAAGAAAGAGGTCTTCGACCCCAATTACCAGGGGACAGTTGTGAACCTAAATGCTTCCGATTATGTTTCCGATTCAGATTTCATTGTAGAGGTTATCGAACGCCACATGGAAAAATCGAAAGTAAATATCAAAAGCGCTCCCATCATCGTAGCCGGCGGTTACGGTATGGGGTCGAAAGAGAACTTTAAAATGCTGTTCGATTTGGCCGGAACCATCGGTGCAGAAGTAGGTGCTTCGCGTGCGGCTGTCGATGCCGGATTTACCGACCACGACCGTCAAATAGGACAAACCGGTGTAACCGTTCGTCCAAAACTTTACATTGCATGCGGTATCTCCGGTCAGATACAACACATTGCCGGGATGCAGGAAAGCTCTATGATCATTGCCATCAACAACGACGAAAATGCCCCGATCAATACGATCGCCGATTATGTCATTACAGGCAACGTAGAAGATGTAATACCCAAATTAATCAAGTATTACAAGAAAAATTCCAAATAATCGCACTCCCCATTCCATTATAAAAGAAAATAAATTAAGATATGGCTAATTTTTATACCGATAACAGTGATTTAAAACATCACTTGAATCACCCGTTAATGGAGCGTCTGATAACCCTGAGAGAGAGAAACTACCAGGATGCCGACAAATACGACTACGCTCCCTTCAACTTCTCTGATGCGATGGATAGCTATGAAAAGGTGCTTGAAATCGTAGGTGAAATATGCGGAGATATCGTTGCTCCCAATGCAGAAAGCGTTGACCATGAAGGTCCCCAAGTAATAAACGGCCGGGTAAAATATGCCTCCGGAACAGAAAAAAATCTGGAAGCCTTGGTAAAAGCCGGTTTGATGGGAATCTCCATTCCCCGTCGTTACAACGGCTTGAACTTCTCGTTAGTGCCCTACATCATGGCAGCAGACATCGTCAGCCGGGCCGATGCCGGATTCGTAAACATCTGGGGGTTGCAGGACTGTGCCGAAACCATTTACGAATTTGCCAGCGAAGAACAAAAACAAAAATATTTGCCTCGCGTATGCGCCGGAGAAACAATGGCCATGGACCTGACCGAACCCGATGCCGGATCAGACCTTCAAGCCGTTATGCTGAAAGCCACATACAGCGAAAAAGACAACTGCTGGTATCTGAACGGCGTTAAACGCTTTATCACCAACGGAGACGGACATATCTCCCTGGTACTGGCCCGGTCAGAAGAAGGAACCAAAGACGGACGCGGTCTGTCGATGTTTATTTACGACAAAAACGACGGAGGCGTAACCGTTCGACGCATTGAAAACAAAATGGGGATCAAAGGATCGCCTACCTGCGAACTGGTATTTAAAAACGCCAAAGCAGAAATTTGCGGAGACCGTAAATTAGGATTGATAAAATACGTTATGGCCTTGATGAACGGTGCCCGCTTAGGTATTGCCGCCCAATCGGTAGGCGTATCGGAAGCCGCATACCGCGAAGCCATCAGCTATGCAAAAGACCGTTGCCAGTTTGGGAAAGCCATTATCGAGTTCCCGGCTGTATATGAAATGATTTCATTGATGAAAGCCAAGCTCGACGCTTCCCGCTCGTTGTTGTACGAAACGACTCGCTTTGTAGATATGTACAAGACCTACGAAGATATCTCCAAAGAGCGTAAACTGGAAAAAGAAGAACGCGATGAGCTGAAAAAATACCAACGATTGGCAGACGCATTTACCCCCATGGCAAAAGGTATGGGCAGCGAATTTGCCAATCAGAACGCATACGATTGCGTACAAGTACACGGAGGCTCTGGATTCATGAAAGACTATGCGTGCGAACGTATCTATCGGGATGCCCGTATCACCAGTATTTACGAGGGAACTACACAATTACAAGTGGTAGCTGCTATCCGCCACGTAACTACCGGAACATACCTGAACCAGATCAGAGCATACCAGGCAGAAGAGATCAAACCCGAATTATCGGCTTTACGCGAAAAATTGATTGCCATGACCGATAAATACGAAGCTGCTGTAAAGAAAGTAACAGAAACCAAAGACAACACTTTGATAGATTTCCAAGCCCGCCGTATGGTAGAAATGGCCGGACACATCATCATGGGATACCTATTATTGTTAGACACTACTCGGAACGACAGTTTCCGCCGTTCTGCCGAAGTATATATCCGTTACGGAGAAGCAGAAGTCGAAAAGAACTCGACATTCATCCATAATTTCCAAATGGATGATCTCAATACCTACAAATTCTAAAAAGGTCGTTCTCCATATAAAAAAGCCTCTGTTTTCAGAGGCTTTTTTATTTATAAAGCGAAATAGCCTTACGTCATAATAAAAGACCGCATCTGCAATTTATGCAGATGCGGTCTTTTATACTTTATATACATATAATACTATACCGCTAATTCATCCGATTCTTCCGGTTCATCGGGTTTAACAATCAAGGCACTGAATTCAT
>CASGEW010000059.1 GCA_949300615.1 uncultured Bacteroidales bacterium | reverse complement strand
CTTCGACGGCTTGTAGAGACAGTATCTGGCGGAAAAGCTCGAATGTCAGCTCAATGGCCAACGAAAATCCCGTTACGATCAGGAAAAAGAACCAGATGGTCTGTCGGCGTATGTTTCTTCGGATGATGATTTGTTCAGCACTGTCGTTCGGATGATTGTTCGGAATAGGCAGACAGGTAAGCAATACGGTTATCGATACTAATATTATGAGGAGTATGGCTATGTGCAGGTATTTTTTCTGCATGAAGAGTTTGGGCAGACAGGCAAGCCGATAGACGAAATAGAGAGCATAGACATAAAATATCAACGAAAAGAGAATCCCTGTGTCGTTGGCAATCCAACGATCTACGGGTAACAACATGATGGCTAACGGGATGATGACCAGACAAAAAAGCAGGTCTATATAGAGTGCGATACGGTTTCTTTTCATGCAGCCAAAATTTTCTCTATTTGCAAAGATACGACATTTTGTTGAGGGTCGGTCACAATACAGGGCCCGTTCGTCACCACATTCTGACAGTTTGTCACCACATTCTCCCTTTTTTTTATCATTTTGTGTAGGTTTGCATATAATATACAACACCTTGTTGATAAATATATATTAACAAATATCATACAAACAGGAACATGAAAAAGATTATTTATCTCATGCTGTGCTGCCTGCCGTTGTTCGCTGCCTGTGGTGGCCAGAAGCAGGATGTGCCCGGCGAAGACTACAAGACACTGACTGTAACTACCTCAGATCAGACCTTGCAAACTACCTATCCTGTAACCTTGCGTGGGCGACAGACGGTAGAGGTTCGTCCGCAGGTAAGCGGGACTATTACGAAAATCTGTATCAACGAAGGCGATGCCGTACGGCAAGGACAGGTGTTGTTTATTATTGATCAGGTACCTTATCAAGCCGCTTTGGAAACCGCATTGGCCAACGTAAAAAGCGCTGAGGCCAAGTTGCAGACCGCTAAATTGACCGCAGATAGCAAAGAAGAACTTTATAAGGAAAAGATCGTGTCCGATTTCGACCGACAAACCGCTATCAACCAACTCCTCGAAGCAGAAGCGGCATTGGCTCAGGCCAAAGCCGAAGAGACCAATGCCCGGAACAATCTCTCTTATACGGAGGTAAAGAGTCCTGTGGACGGGGTAGCAAGTATGATCCCCTACCGGGTGGGAGCTTTGGTCAGCAGCAGTATCACCGAACCGCTTGTTACGGTATCGGACGATCAAGAGGTATATGCATACTTTACGATGGCAGAGAACCAGATGCTCGATCTCATTCAGCAATATGGGTCGTTGGAGGATGCCTGCCGTCAGCCTTACCCTGAGCAACGGAAAAGAGTATGAAGAGGCAGGGCATATCAATGCCATCAGCGGAACGGTGGACCAGAGCACCGGCGGGGTTACGCTGCGGGCAGTATTCCCTAATCAGGGACATCTGCTGCGTAATGGCGGGAGCGGAATCGTTTCGGTCCCTACCGAATATAAGGATTGCATAGCCATTCCCAAGAGTGCGACGTACGAGTTGCAAAACCGGATATTTACGTGGAAAGTGGTTGATGGTAAGACGCAGTCGGCACCCATTACCGTGTACAAATACAACGACGGGCAGAACTACATTGTACTCTCCGGCTTAACCCCTGGCGATATCATTGTAGCCGAAGGTGCCGGTCTGATGCGTGAAGGAACTGCCGTGAATGTAACATCGACTTCTGAATCAGAAAAATAACCGATAGCCATGAAGATAAGAACATTTATTGACCGCCCCATCTTGGCCGGGGTCATCTCCGTGCTTATTTTGATATTGGGGTTTATCGGACTGTCGCAACTGCCCGTTGAACAGTTCCCGGAAATAGCACCCCCTACGGTCAGTGTATCGGCCTCTTATACCGGTGCCAATGCAGAAACGGTGCAGAAGAGTGTAGTCGTCCCCTTGGAAGAAGCACTCAACGGTGTGGAAAACATGATGTATATGACCTCTACGGCAACCAATACGGGATCGGCTCGTATAACCGTCTATTTCCGTCAGGGTACCGACCCCGATATGGCAACGGTTAATGTACAGAACCGTATTGCTACGGCACAAGGATTGTTGCCAGCCGAGGTAACCCGGAGTGGTATAACCGTACGCAAGCGTCAAACCAGTAATATCAAACAGTTGGCGGTTTATAGCCCGGATGATTCGTTTGACGAGGCCTTCCTGACCAATTACATGAAGATCAATATTGAACCGCGCCTCTCTCGTATAGCCGGTGTAGGAGAAGTAAACGTTTTCGGTTACGACTATTCTATGCGTATTTGGCTCGATCCCAATAAAATGCAGAAGTACTCTTTGGTGCCCTCGGATATCTCTACCGTACTGGACGAGCAGAATATCGAAGCCGCTACGGGAACATTGGGGGCCGAATCGGAAAATACATTTCAATATGTGTTGAAGTATCGGGGCCGTTATGAAAATGAGGTGGATTACGAAAATATGGTTATCAAGTCGTTGCCCGATGGACAGGTGTTGCGTCTGAAAGATGTGGCTACCGTCGAGTTGGGTACACGTGCTTATGATTTCATTGGAGAGGTGAACGGTCATCCCGGATGTAACATTATGATTTCCCAGACCTCCGGATCCAATGCCAATCAAATCATCGAAGATATAGACCGCGAAGTGGAAAAAATTTCGGAAACCTTACCCAAGGGAATCAAGATTGTTGACTTGATGAGTACCAAAGACTTCCTGGATGCCTCTATCAAGAGCGTTATCGAAACACTTGTCGAAGCTATCGTCTTGGTGGTTCTGGTCGTGTATGTGTTTCTCCAAAGTATGCGTTCTACGTTTATTCCGGCATTGTCCATTGTCGTATCGTTGATCGGTACTTTCGCTTTCCTTTCGCTGGTCGGATTCAGCCTGAATATGTTGACCCTGTTTGCCCTTGTGTTGGTTATCGGTACCGTGGTGGACGATGCCATCGTGGTAGTGGAGGCGGTACAGGCCAAGTTCGATGAGGGATACAAATCCTCTTATTTGGCTACGATCGATGCTATGGATGGCATTACCTCCGCATTGGTTACCACAACCTTTGTGTTTATGGCCGTATTTATCCCGGTGAGTTTTATCGGTGGGACGACAGGGACATTCTATACCCAGTTCGGTTTGACTATGGCTGCGGCCGTTGCTATTTCCTTGATAAATGCCCTCACCCTGAGTCCGGCTCTTTGTGCCTTGATTATGACTCCCCACCAAACCGGAGAGAATGGGCAGCAGTTGAGTTTCTCTTCTCGCTTTCACAAAGCTTTCGATGCCGCCTTTTCCCGGTTGGTCTTAAAATACAAGGTAGGAGTCTTGTTCATGCTTAAACGCAAATGGTTGGCGGGTTTGTTACTGGTTGTGGCTTGCGGTGGGTTTGCCATCTTGATGAAGACTACCAAAACAGGTCTTGTACCCAACGAAGATATGGGTACGATCTTTGTCGATGTGCGTACCTCTCCGGGCAATAGCGTGCATGAAACGCGCAAGGTGATGATGTTGGTGGACAGCTGTTTGCGTACTATTCCGCAAATAGAACTCTACTCTAACATCACAGGTAACTCCATGTTGAGTGGCCAGGGTGCTTGCAACGGGATGTTTACAGTCCGGTTAAAAGATTGGAGCGAACGTCCCGACAAAGAAGATGCCATCGATGCGGTAATTGATGAAATAAGCCGCCGTACCGCGTTCATATCCAGCGCCGATATTTTGCCGTTTACCCGGCCGATGATTCCTGGTTATGGGGTAAACAGCGGATTCGAGGTGTATGTACAGGACCAGAAGGGCGGAACTACGGAAGAGTTGTTGCAATATACCCGTCAGTTTATCGAGGAGTTGAATAAACGGTCTGAAATCGGGAGGGCCACCACCTCGTTCGATACCAAATTTCCCCAATATCTTGTTGAGGTGGATGCTGCCCGATGCAAGCGTAACGGGGTATCGCCTGCTAATGTATTGAATACGCTTTCGGGATATATCGGTGGGAATTATGCCTCCAATATGAACCGTTTTTCCAAACTCTATCGCGTCATGATACAGGCTCCGGCCGAGTTTCGTCTCGATACGGAGTCGCTCAACAGTATTTTTGTCCGGAACGATGTCGGCGAAATGAGCCCTATCAGCCAGTATCTGAAACTCTCGCGTATTTACGGTTCCGAAACATTGACTCGTTTTAACCTGTTTTCCGCCATTCAGGTCAACGGTGCCGCTGCCACGGGATACAGTTCCGGGCAGGCTATTCAAGCCGTACAGGAAGTCGCGGCACAGGTCTTGCCCACTGGATACGGGTTCGAGTTTGGCGGTATGTCGCGAGAAGAGTCGAATACGGGTAATACCACGACGATGGTGTTTGTCATTTGTGTGGTCTTTATCTACTTGATTCTTTGTGCGCTGTATGAGAGCTTGTTTGTGCCCTTGGCAGTTATTCTCTCCGTGCCGTTCGGGTTGGCGGGAAGTTTCCTCTTTGCCAAAATGTTCGGATTGGAAAATAATATTTACTTGCAAACGGGATTGATTATGTTGATCGGTTTGCTCTCTAAAACAGCAATTTTGCTGACAGAATATGCTTCGGAACGTCGTCGTCGAGGAATGACTATCATGCAGGCTGCCGTTTCTGCGGCACAAGTCCGGTTGCGGCCTATTCTGATGACTTCGCTCACCATGATATTCGGGATGCTTCCGTTGATGTTTGCATCGGGGGTAGGAGCCAATGGTAATATCTCTATCGGCGTCGGAACCGTAGGAGGGATGTTGATCGGAACCATTGCGTTACTTTTCATCGTACCACCGTTGTTCATGGTGTTGCAGTTCTTGCAAGAGAAGATTATGCCGGAACGCCAGCTCCCCGAGATTGAAAAAGAGAAGAACTAACAGGAAATGAATACGATTATGAAAAAGATATTGTTATGTTTATTTCTGATTATAGGGTTGAACGGTTGCCTCATTTACCGTAGTTACGAGCGTCCGGACGTGGCAGTGTCGGATAGCCTCTATCGCCACTCCGTTGCCTCAGGAGATACCGCTTCGATAGCATCTCTCTCGTGGGAAGAACTTTTTACCGACCCGCAACTGCAACAGCTCATCGAAGAGGGCCTTGAAAACAATACCGATCTGGGCATCGCACGTCTCAAAGTACAGGAGGCCGAAGCACTGCTCATGACCTCGCGTCTTGCGTATTTACCCTCCTTGTCGCTTACGCCGCAAGGGACGATTTCCCGGGTAGGCGGCAATAAAGCCACCAAGACATACGATTTGGCCGCCTCTGCCGATTGGGAGATTGATCTTTTTGGTAGGTTGCTCAATTCCAAACGGGGAGCACAAGCCGCCCTCGAACAGAGCCAAGCGTATCGCCAGGCCGTACAGACACAGCTCGTGGCCACGATTGCCAATAGCTATTATACGCTTTTAATGCTGGATCAACAGTTGGATATTACCCGCCGTACCGCCGAAACATGGAGCGAAAGTGTTCGGGCTATGAAAGCACTCAAACAAGCCGGTCAAGCAACCGAGATGGCTGTGGCACAAAGCGAAGCCAGCAAATTGTCGGTAGATGCATCTGTCCTTTCCATCGAACGCCAGATCAATGAAATGGAGAACTCTCTCTCCACCTTGTTGGGGCTCTCTCCACAGGAAATAGAACGTTCTACGCTTGAATCGCAGCAATTCCCCGATACGCTTGCTACCGGTGTCCCGTTGCAACTGTTAAATCGGCGTCCCGATGTCCGTCAATGCGAAGCCGAACTGGCCGTAGCTTATTATGCAACCAATTCGGCCCGTTCTGCGTTCTACCCTGCGGTTACGTTAAGTGGGTCGGCCGGATGGACCAATGCCGCCGGAGCGGCTATTACCAATCCTGGACAATGGTTGCTTACGGCTGTCGGTTCGTTGATACAACCTCTTTTTGAACGTGGTAGCAACATTGCCAACCTAAGAATCGCCAAAGCCCAGCAGGAGGAGGCTTTGCTGACTTTCCGACAGAGCTTGTTGGATGCCGGGGCAGAAGTGAACGACGCTTTGGTGCAATGGCAAACCGCTCGCCAACGTATTTTGCTCGACGAACAGCAGGCGGCTTCGTTGCGTTCAGCCCTCCGGAGTTCGGAATTGTTGATGGAGCATAGCTCGCAAAATTACCTGGAAGTGCTTACTGCTCGCCAATCGTTGCTTCAAGCCGAGCTCGACGTTGTTACCGATCGTTTTGATGAAATACAAGGCGTGATCAATCTGTATCACGCTTTGGGAGGCGGATATTGATTCACTCTTTGATAGATTGTATAAAAAAGAGGTCCTTGTAAATGAATTGGTTTTCAAGGGCCTCTCTCTTTTTAGAGGAATGGAAAGAGAAATAAAAGTCCGTGTGGCCCTCTTTGGTTTTATCTGAATTATTTTGTAGAAAAAAAACCGTAAAATAGGCTTTTACGATTTTGGGTAGGATATTGCGGAGAGAGCGGGATTCGAACCCGCGATACGCTTTTGGCGTACACACGCTTTCCAGGCGTGCCTCTTCAGCCACTCGAGCATCTCTCCTTGGGTAAGTATCTTTTTGTTTTTCGGAAGCCCCTGAAAAACGCCTACAAAAGTAATGAATTTTTGTATAGTTTGGTTTATTGGCTCTTGGGTTTGTCGATTATTTGGGGGCTATTATATATTTTTAAGAGTCGAGATTTGTTGTATGGAATATTTTTTTGGCAGTCCGGGTGGTGATAGCAGCAATCTCTTCCGGAGTTGTCTCCGTTATTTGAGCGATGGTTTGGCATATATGGGGCAGAAAAGCCGGTTCATTGCGTTTCCCTCTGTGTGGTACAGGTGCTAAATAAGGGGCGTCTGTCTCTAAAACGATGCGGTCTGTTCCCAATACCGGGAGAATGGTCCGTATGGTGGATTTTTTGAATGTTACAATGCCGTTTATTCCAAAAATAAAGTCCCCTAACCGGCTGATGGCCTCTGCTTGTTCTCCTGAGCCCGAATAACTGTGAAAGATACCGTGTACGGGAAACTTCGTCTCTTGGAGGAGGGTAATTATTTCATCGAATGCATCCCGGATGTGTACAATGACGGGAAGGTTCAGTTCGTATGCCCACCTCATTTGTATTTTACAGGCCTCGATCTGTTCTTTAAGGAACGTCTTGTCCCAATAACAGTCGAGCCCTATTTCTCCTATGGCGCAATAGTTGTCGGCGTTTTGCAACTCTTTCTCGATTTTTCGGAGTTCTTGTTTGTAATCTCCGTTTACCGATGTGGGGTGCAGTCCCATGGCAGGAGTACAATAGGGGAAGTATTGCTGGCAACACAGCTGCAACGGTTCAATTGTCTGTACATCGACGTTGGGTAGGATTAAGTGCGTTACTCCGGCCTCTTTGGCCCGTTGTACCACCTGGTTGCGGTCGTCGTCGAATTCGGGTAAGTATATGTGGGTATGGGTATCAATCATTTGTTTGTGGCTGTCTTTCCGATCTGCGGGTGTAATAGACGATTCCGTATTTTTTGCAATTCTCTATTTTCTTTTCAGTCTCCATCTCCTGGAATTTTTTTTCGGCCTGGTTCCAGATTTCCAGGATAATCTCGTCTGCTTTTTTCCGCAACTGTACCAGTTGCCGTTGGTAACCGTCGGTGTTTTGTCGGAGAATCTTTTGGCAGGTAAAAGAATCTTTGAATATTTCGTAGTGGACTTTTATCTTGGCGATGGTGGGATTGTAAATGGGAAGCCCTCCTTGCCGGATGCGTTCGTTTTCACCCCGGATAATTTTTTCACCCCACTCCAAGAGTGCGTTCTCGCTGGTCAAATCGGGGACCGTATGGGTGTACGGGTCTAATCCGTATAGGCGTTTTTGCTCCGGCTTGACCTCTTTCCGGATAGCCGCTAAATTTAATACCTGAATAAAATGCGAGATGTACATCCGGGCCATACGTGTTTGTTCCTGGAATTTCCGGCTGGCTTTTACTTGCTCGGCAAAACTTTGTTGATAGAATGTGTGTATCCGGCGAAACTCCTCGACAAACGATTTGGCTTCGTTTATAATGCGGTACGATAATGCCAGTTCTCCCATCGGGAAAATATATTCCGTTTCGATGGCTGTATCCAGGGCACGGATCCGGGCAGAGTCTGTATTGGGTAATCTTCTGTATGGCATGGTCGGATTATCGTGTTGTTAGACGATTCTTTTCATCATTTGCCCGGCAATGTAATAGAGCATCTCTTTTTTCTCCTCGCCGACCGCTATTTCTTGCAATGAAGACAGGGCGTTGCGGTAATGCTTTTCCATCTCCTCTTCGCATACGCGGTCTATACCGAGTTGGTTGTAGATATGGGTAACAGCGGCTATTTTCTCTTCGGGGTCGAATGATTCCATCGCTATCCAGTGGTTGAGCTCCGAACGGGTCTGTTCGTCGGCCTTGTTTAGGGCACTGATGAGCATGAATGTTTTTTTGTTGTTCAGGATGTCTCCCCCGATCTTTTTCCCGAAAGTGCGGCTGTCTCCGTAAACATCCAAATAGTCGTCTTTCAGTTGGAAGGCCAAACCTATTTCCTCACCGAAACGGTACAGTAAATCGGCCTCTATTCGCGGAGCTTCGGCTATCCGAGCTCCTATTTTAAGGGCGCATCCCAATAGGATGGCGGTTTTCAGCCGTATCATCATCATGTAATCATCGACGGAAACATTCGATGTATGTTCAAATTCCATGTCGAACTGCTGTCCTTCGCATATTTCGGCAGCCATTTCTGAGAAGATTTCCAGTACCTCTTTCAAGTAGGGTTGGGGAGTTTTAGCCAACTCTTTGTAGGCCATGATTTGCATCACGTCTCCGGACAGTATGGCGGTGTTTTCGTCCCATACGCAGTGTACGGTGGGCTTCCCCCTGCGCAGTTCGGCTTTGTCCATCACGTCGTCGTGCAATAGCGTGAAGTTGTGGAATATCTCGATGGCCGTAGCAGGAGCAATGGCCTCCGATCGGTGCTTGCCGAAAAGTTCGCATCCCATCAGTGTCAGTAAGGGCCTTATTCTTTTCCCACCCAACGACAAGGTATATCTGACAGGTTCATACAGACCGTCCGGTGCAGCCGGATAGTGTATGCGGGCAATCGTGTCGTTGATTTCGGCTAAATATTGGTTCAGTTTTGTCTCCATTATCATCTCCGGATCATTGTTTTTTCCTTTGTAAATGCGAAGGTAAGAAATATTTTAAATTCCTAATTTTTGTTTAAGAGAATTTTGCAGGATTGAATATTTATTCTTTTTTTTGTTTGTTTTATTCGTTCTTATACACAAGCGTTTTCCGACATTGGATATCTTCGGATGATTTCCCAAACATAAACTCAAATTCCCCGGGCTCTGTTACATATTGCATATTTTGGTTCCATAGTCCCAATTCTTTATACGAGAGGGTGAACGTTATACGTTGGCTCTCTCCGGGTGCCAGTTCTACTTTTTTGAACCGTTTTAAAGCGACTACTGGGGTTGTCGTAGAGCTGACTTTGTCGTTTACGTACAGTTGTACCACTTCTTTCCCGGTAACATCACCGGTGTTTTTTACAAGTACGGAAACGGTTATGTCTTCACATCCGAATTGCTCTTTCGAGGTTTGCATATCGGAATATTCAAACGTTGTGTAAGAGAGGCCGAACCCGAACGGGAACAATGGGTCTGGAGAGGAAAAAACATAATCCCGGCCAGCCTTTTCCGGAGTGCCCGGTTCTCTGTTGATACCTTTGGCGGAGGGTTTGTAGTCGTAAAAAACAGGGATGTGCCCTACGGATTGAGGTATTGTTGCATTCAATCTTCCCGAAGGATTGACTTTCCCGAATAGGATGTCGGCGATGGCATTTCCCCCTTGTTCTCCCGGATACCATGCTTCCAATATGGCCGGGATATTCTCTTTTTCCCACTTGATGCTCCATGGCCGGCCGTGTACCAAAACCAGGACGATCGGTTTCCCTGTTTTTTGTATGGCCTGTATCAGTTCCCGTTGCACGCCCAATGGGTTGATATCGGTCAAGTCATACCCTTCGCCGGTAGTAAACGGTTCGTCCGATTCCAGTTCTCCCGGTCCTTTTCCCCATCCCAGCCCGGAAAGGATGACGCTGGTTTCGCCTAAAACCACTACTGCCACATCGCTTTTTTTGGCTGCGGCCACGGCCTCGGGAAATCCCTCTTTACTAAGGGATGATATACCGCAACCCTTGGCGTAGTGGACGTTTACTTTGTCGCCGACAATGTTTTTAATGCCTTCCAGCACGGTTACCCCGGTTTTGTTGTCTCGGGTATATGTATAGTCGCCGTATTGAACTTGGTCGGCATTGGGCCCGATGACGGCGATGTCTTTTAGTTGGTCGAGTTGGAGTGGTAATAGCCGGTTGTTGTTTTGAAGCAATATGACAGACTCTTCGGCTATTTGGCGGGCTAAATCAATGTGCTCCTGAGTGTGTACCCGCTTTTCCACATCTTTCATGTCGGCATATTTTTTGTCGAAAACCCCTGCCTTGAATTTGGCGGTTAATATACGTTTGACAGCCTGGTCTATCTGGCTTTCGGATATTTTACCGCTCTTTACCAGCTCTAACAGATGCGGGAATATATCCGGACGGGCCGCTTCTAAATCGACACCGGCAGAGAATCCCTGATAAGCGGCTTCGGCTTTGTTGGCTGCCGTTTTATGGAAATTTACCAAATGAGACAACCCTCCGTAATCGGAAAAGACATATCCTTGAAAATCCCATTCATCCCGTAATATCTGATTCAGTAAAAAATGGCTGGCATGGGCAGGAACTCCGTCTGTTTCGTTGTAGGAGGGCATGACGGCATAAACGTTTGCTTCTTTAACCGCTTTTTCAAAAGGGTACAGGTGTAGAGTACGCATCTCCCTTTCTCCGATGGAGGCTGGGGCTAGGTTAATGCCAGCCCAAGGGACACTGTATCCGGCAAAATGTTTGGCGGTACACATAATTTTGTTTTCCGGGATACGGAGTATGGTCTCTTCGGGTTTCCCTTGCATTCCGATCACAAAGGCTTTCCCGATTTCGCCTACCAGATAGGGATCTTCGGCATAACACTCTTCATTGCGCCCGTAACGCGGGTCGCGGATCAGATCGAAAAGGGGCGATAAAGCTTGATCCACACCGACAGACGAAGCCTCGTCTGCAATGGCCGAAGCCATCTCTTGTATCAATTCGGGATTCCAGGTGCTGCCTTGTGCGATGGCTTGCGGAAAGATCGTTGCACCATAGGCTAAGAGCCCGTGCAAACATTCTGCTATTTGGATGGGAGGGATACCCAGTCGTGTATTTTCTTTGGCGTGTTGTTTGGCGTTGCGGGATTGGGTTGCGATTTTCTCCAAGCTTTCAAAAGGACTGTCGCAAACGCCGTAAACTTCTGACAATCTGGGGAAATCTCCTAATCCGGTCATGGATAGTTGTTGGATTTTTTCTTCCAGGGTCATACGTTGTAATAGATCATCCACTCTTGAAGCTACGGGAGCTTTCTCATCTTTATAAGTTTGCCCGTTGAGGACAACGATGCAAAATAAGCCAGATAAAAGGCATAACAGTTTTTTCATCATGGTTGTGTATGTCTTGTTGTGTTTTTACATTATCTCAGTTTGAATGCCACAGATACCTGGAACTGAGTTCTTACGGTTTTTCCGTTTCGTTTACCTGGTTTCCATTTGGGCATTTTTTGCAGGGTGCGTACCGCCTCCCGGTCTAATATGGGTGTAACGCCTTTTATGACTTTGATGTCTGTGATGGAGCCATCCCGGTTGACGGTAAACTGACAATATACGCGCCCTTGTATGTTGTTTTCCCGGGCTATTTCAGGATATTCCAAATGTTCGTGCAGCCATTTGTATAGAGCGGCGTAACCCCCTCCGGGAAATTCGGGACGTTCATCGACGAATGTAAAAACGTAATTCTCGGGTGTTTCTTCCTCTTCCGGTTCTATTGGGATGGGAGGGGTAATGATAGGTTGTACCGTTTCGGTCGGTTCGGCAGCCGGCTGTTGGAGTACGGCTTCTATCGGCTCTACCTCTTTTTTTTCTTCTTTCTCTTCCACGACAGGATTAAATACTTCCTGGGGTATTAAACGTTTTTCTTTAACCGGTGGAGGCGGTGTGTTGATGAAAGTATTGATGATATCTTCTTCTATCAAAATGTTTTGGCTGCTGATGTCTCTGTATCGGGTAACCTGCGTAGTAGTCCACTCAAAAGAGACGTAAAGAACGGTTAGGATAACCACATACCCTATTAAAAAAGAGGTCAGTTTCTTTTTTTCTAAATCGACATTGGGCAGTTTTTTTATTTCCATGGATGAAAAAGAGTCTCTGTTGTGCGTCTATTTTGCAAAAGTACAATAAATTTCTGCGAATCAAAACTGTCGCTCGGCTAACTTTTGTTTCTGTTTGGTTTTGTAATGTGCTGATAATTAATGCTTTTGTATTTTAAAATGGAAAACTTTGAAATAATTTGAAAAATAATTGTTTTATATTTTGACGGTAAATATTTTTTTGCAATCTTTGC
>CASGEW010000058.1 GCA_949300615.1 uncultured Bacteroidales bacterium | reverse complement strand
CGGGTTTACGTTTCCCCAATAATCTTCCCGCTGCGGATGCTCGGCCGGATCGCCGTAAACTTCGCTGGTAGAGGCCTGCAAAATTTTAGCACGTGTCCGTTTCGCCAATCCCAGCATATTGATCGCTCCCATAACGGAGGTTTTGGTGGTTTTGATGGGATTGTATTGATAATGCACCGGGGATGCTGGACAGGCCAAGTTATAAATCTCATCTACTTCGGCGTAGTAGGGCTCGATGAGATCGTGGCGTACCAGCTCGAAATTGTGGTTATCGAGCAGATGCCGGACATTGTCTTTACTACCGGTAAAATAGTTGTCCAGACAAATCACATCGTTCCCCTCTTTGAGCAACCGCTCGCAAAGGTGCGAACCGATGAACCCGGCTCCTCCGGTAATCAAGATTCGTTTCATCTCTGTTATTCGCTTTTTTTACCGATTCCAAAATAGCGAAAGCCTTCGGCTTTTAAATCGCCTGCATCGTAGATGTTACGGCCATCTATGATCACATTTCCTTTCATCCGCGAACGAATGACATTCCACTCCGGTAAACGGAATTGTTTCCATTCGGTTATCAAAATGAGGGCATCGGCTTGCTCCACGGCATGATAGGGATCTGTACAATAGGTTACCTTATCTCCGAGATTCTGCCGGGCTTCGCCCATGGCCACCGGATCGAATACCCGAATCCGGGCTCCGGCATTCCACAACCGATCGATGACAACCAAAGATGGAGCTTGGCGCATATCATCCGTTTCCGGTTTGAACGCCAACCCCCAGACGGCAATCACTTTATCTTGCAGACAACCGTCAAAAATTTCCGACAACTTATCGAACACGATTCCTTTCTGTCGGTTATTCACCTCTTCGACGGCTTCTATCAGAGTCATTTTGTACCCATATGCCAAACCGGTACGTGCCAACGCTTGTACATCTTTTGGAAAACAGGAGCCTCCATATCCACATCCGGCATACAGAAAATGTTTACCAATGCGATCGTCCGACCCGATTCCTTTCCGTACCATTTCAATGTCTGCGCCTACTCGTTCGCATAAATTGGCAACTTCGTTCATAAAACTGATCCGGGTAGCCAACATGGCATTGGCCGCATACTTGGTCATCTCGGCTGAGGGGATATCCATGAATAAAATCGGATACCCGTTCAACAAAAAAGGCCGGTACAACCGTTCCATCAAACTTCGGGCCTCCGGACTTTCTACTCCAACAACAACCCGATTGGGGGTCATAAAATCTTTTATGGCCGCTCCCTCTTTCAGAAATTCCGGATTCGAGGCAACATCGAACGAAATATCAATACCTCGCTTATCCAGTTCTTCCTGGATAACCGCTTTCACTTTCCGGGCCGTTCCTACCGGAACCGTACTTTTGGTAACAAATACAACATATTGCGTTAAATGTTTTCCTACTGTACGTGCTACATCCAGCACATATTTCAAATCGGCACTTCCATCCTCTCCCGGAGGGGTACCAACGGCGCAGAAAACCAGTTCGACTTCATTGAGTACGGCAGACAATTCCGTGGAAAAACTCAACCGTCCTTCCCGAACATTTTTCTTTACCAACTCCTCTAATCCCGGTTCATAAATGGGCATCGTACCGTTTCTGAGTAACGCAATCTTATTTACATCAATATCTACACAGGTTACATTCGTCCCCATCTCTGCGAAACAAGCCCCACTGACCAGTCCTACATAACCTGTCCCTACAATTGCTATATTCATAACGAACGATACAAACAGTCCTTTTAAGCTCTAAATTTACTATAAATCCTGAAAATCGGGAATTTTCAATTCATGCACCTGCACACCAAAGGTCGGTTACTCCCAATAAAAAAGCAACCAACTCCCTCTCTATCTATCATATAGAGCTTCTCTTCGTGCATCAATCAAACAATTAATGACAAAGCAGCCACAAAGATAGTGCCTTTATTCCTAAACCAAAAGAAATTGATTACAAAAAACATGGATAACAAGAACGAATACCGTCCTGTTTATACACAGATTATGATCATAACGACGCATTTTTCTTTTTTACCGTGTTTAACTTTACACAAACCGTTGCGCCCAACTGTTCTAAAAACAGGGCCAGGTAATTTCTTTTAATACGCTGAATCTTACCCGAGATATTTTTCAAAGTGCCACAAATAACTTCTACCTCATCACCTGGACAAAGGACATTTTCTGCGGCTTTTCTTAAAAATTCCCGAATAGCATCGATCTCCCGATCCCTAACAATAGCCGGAGCGCTATCGTAATAAACAATTTTAGATACTCCGTTCACCTTTAACAACGGCCGTAATTCAGGTTCCAAACAATGTACAAACAGATAGGAAGGGAACAAAGGCATTTCTATGATCTTGATTCGGTCAGACCACACTCGGGGCGAACGGTGCAACGGCAACCAGCACTCTACCCCCAAGCCATCCAAACGATCTTTTACCCGTTTCTCTGCCCGAGGCGACGTATATAAGGCATACCACTTTTTCCCTTTTTCCATTTGCAACCCTTTTATCTTACGAAAATAGCTTTTTATTACTAAAAAAACAAAAATATCGCCATCAAATCAAGGTGCTTACCCTCCAAATTTTCTTGGTTACTACCTTCGTCCAGCATATTATTATAATATATTCTGGAAACGGATCATGACAAAGTTTCTCTTCAAAATATTTTTTACCTTTGCGGCCTATGTCCGGTGACGTAAAATTTACATACAAGCAGATACTAACGATTGCCTATCCTATTTTGATCAGTATCCTGATGGAACAGTTGATAGGGATGACTGACACGGCCTTTTTGGGACGAGTGGGCGAGATAGAGTTAGGTGCCTCGGCCCTGGCCGGGGTATATTATTTGGCCCTATTCATGGTGGCTTTTGGATTCAGCATCGGAGCTCAAATCATCATCGGCCGACGTAACGGCGAAAAAAATTATACCCGTATCGGCGCTGTTTTTTACCAAGGTATCTATTTTTTACTGGCATTAGCTGTCCTATTGTTTTCGCTCTCCTGGGCGTTCTCAGACAAAATATTGGGCCTTTTAATCGAATCGCCCCGCATTTGCGAAGCAGCCGTCAACTATATGAACTGGCGCGTATGCGGATTCTTCTTCTCCTTTGTCGGAGTCATGTTCCGGGCCTTTTTCGTAGGGACAACCCAAACCAAAACGCTTACGCTCAACTCCATCGTCATGGTGCTGTCGAACGTTGTATTCAATTACATCCTCATTTTCGGAAAATGGGGGTTCCCGGCCTTAGGCATTGCCGGAGCAGCTATCGGATCTTCGTTGGCCGAACTCGTATCTGTCCTGTTTTTCGTTGTTTATACTCTTCGCAAGGTAAATCTGTACAAATATGGACTGAACCGTCTGCCGAGGGTTGAAACCAAGACATTGAGAAAAATATTGAGTATTTCCGTGTGGGTTATGATCCAGAACTTCGTATCCATGAGTACCTGGTTTTTATTCTTTATTGCGGTGGAACATTTGGGCGAACGGCCGCTGGCCATCACCAACATCATCCGCAACGTTTCGTCTTTTCCGTTCATGATCTCCATCGCCTTCTCTTCCACATGCAGTACTTTAATAAGCAACTTGATCGGAGCAGGTGAAAGCCGCTACGTATGGGGAACGATCAAACAAAGCATCCGAATTACTTTCTACTTCATGATTCCGGTTCTGGTATTCTTCGTACTGTTCCCCTCCCTGATTTTACGGATATATACCGATTCTGCCAGCTTAATCGAAGCATCTATTCCAGCTTTGATGGTCCTTTGTTCATCCTATATTTTAACGATTCCTTCCAACATCTTTTTTCAGGCGGTATCAGGGACAGGGAATACCCGTACGGCTCTCGGACTGGAAATGATCGCCTTAGCCATCTACATTTGCTACGTCATTTACATGATCCTGTACCGGAGGGTGGACATCGCTATTTGCTGGACAACCGAACACGTTTATTCGGCCTGCATCTTACTTTTTACCTATCTCTATATGAGAAGCGGCAACTGGCAAAAGAAACAAATCTGAACTTGTACCTTTCGGAATACGATAAACGAGGAGATATAAAAAATCTGCACCCGAGGCTACTACATCAATCTATTTTCTGCCATATACTTCCACAAAGGAGCAGCCATAAGGGATTGCTTGACGGCATCGCTTTTCAGCAACGCTTTTACTTCTTCCAACGTCAGCAACTGCACCGTCAAATCTTCGGAATCTTCCAGATGTTGCTCCGAAACCTTTTCTACGCCTACGGCCAGAAAACAATGCGTCAGGTTGGTATGGGTACTTGAATTGGCACAAAGCGTCATAAATTCCCGCCATTCTCCGTTCCCGTATCCGGTCTCTTCCAACAATTCCCGTTGGGCAGAGACCAACGGCGAAGCATCTTCTTTTTCACATACTCCGGCGCAGATTTCATGCGAAACCTCTCCCAACCCATGCCGGTACTGGGTTACAAACACAAACAGGTTCTCTTTGGTGATAGCAATGATATTGACCCAATCGGGATATTCAAGAACATAATATTCCGGTATCACATTTCCATTGGGCAATCGAACAGCTTCTTTACGTACCGTCAGCCACGGACGACGATGCAGATACTCGCTTTTGATCACCTCCCACCTCGGAATATCCCGAATTTCTCTGTTTTTCATAAATACCTATTTATCAACTCTATCAAACGGATAAATCATTATACGAAACTTTTCTCCTTATTCCACGTAAATGCACAGAAAAGAATAGACAACAGACACGCGGCAATTAAAATATAAAAACCTCCGTCCCATCCGAACAGATCGACAACCGATCCCAACGCGATATTGGCAAACAGTGCACCTCCCAGATAACCGAACAACCCGGTAAACCCGGCGGCTGTCCCGGCGGCTTTTTTGGGGACTAAATCAAGGGCCTGAACCCCGATAAGCATCACCGGTCCGTATATAAGGAATCCGATCAATACCAAAGCGATGTTATCTATCAGAATATTTCCAGCCGGATTTTTCCAATAAACAATAACCGCCAACAGCACCAACGCCATAAAAATAATGATGGAAGGGGCCCGACGGCCTTTAAACACCTTGTCTGATATCCATCCGCACAACAGCGTACCCGGTATCCCTGCATATTCGTACAAGAAATAGGCCCATCCGGTCTCTTTGACCGACATCCCCTTGGCCTCTTCCAGATAGGTGGGAGCCCAATCCAGTACCCCGTAGCGCACCAGATAGACGAATGCGTTGGCCAACGCTATCAACCAAAGGAGTTTGTTGTTAAAAACATAATCGAAAAAGATCTGTTTAGCCGAGAATTCCTGTTCATACTTTTCCGAATAATCTTTGGAGGCATCATGCTTATAGAGCTCTATCGGCGGCAATCCACACGACTGGGGCGTATCGCGAATCAATAACCAGGCAACAACGGCAACCAATATGGCGACCATCCCGGGGAAATAAAACTTCGACTGCCATTCTCCAAAGAGAGCTATTCCGACAATCGCCAACGGGCCGATCAATCCCCCACCCACATTGTGTGCGACATTCCAGATAGACATCTTGATACCTCGCTCCTTATGTGAAAACCAATGCACCATAACCCGTCCGCACGGTGGCCAACCCATTCCTTGAAACCACCCATTGATGAACAACAGGACAAACATGACGGCTACCGAACTGACGGCAAACGAAGAGAGCCCCATGAAAACCATGGTCAATGCCGACAAGAGAAGCCCCACGGTTAAGAACTTGCGGGCATCGGAACGGTCGGAAACATTGCCCATTACAAATTTGCTGATTCCATAGGCAATAGAAATGGCCGACATGGCAAATCCCAACTCGGCCTTGGAATAACCTTGATCTATCAGGTCGGGGATGGCCAATGAGAAATTTTTCCGTACCAGATAGTATCCGGCATACCCAATGAAAACTCCCAAGAAAACTTGCAATCGCAACCTCTTGTACTCTTTATCCACTTTTGCCCCGTCTATCATCGGTTTATGCGGAGCCGGTTTGAAGAAAGTAAGCATCGTGTATTTTTTATCGCATAACCGTTGTCGGATGATTCGTTCTCGTGTTTCTCAAAGATGAAGGTCTTTCTCCGACAAGGCGTTATCAAGATTCGTTTCTACAAAGTAAATGATATTTTTTATTGTGGCATACAACAACCGTTATTTTATTTACTATCCCAAACGCTTTTTATTTTCAACCAAAAGGCCCCAACGACAATATGGGGCCTTTAAACTATTCAAGATTTGCTTATTTAAGGGGAGCTTCTACCTATTTTTTATGACTACGGCGACTGCGTCTATCCTCTGAGACAGGTTTCCGATGTTTCCGAACAGGGGCACCAGTGCCTCGTTTATCCCGACGCGGTACATTTTCGTAAAATGGCTTACGATCCGAAGACGATGATATTCCTGGTGTTTTCTCGTCGGCAGGTTCTACAAAAACCCGTTTCCCAAAAAAGTTTATGTTTTTCAACGATCTCACTACATAGTTTGCTTCCCGCTTTTCTATATCGAAGAATGAAAAATTCGGCAACAAATCAATCTTACCCACAAGCACATGGCCACCGACATTCCGGTTTATCATATCTATCAACGTATTGGGATACAAACCGTCATTCTTACCTAAGTTGATAAACAGTCGGGTAAATCCCGGTTGAGACCCACGGGATTTTTTTACCTCGTCGCTTTCGCCCCGTTTCTTCTCTTTTTTCTGGCTACGCTCTTCGGGGATATCCAACTCCTGGGCATCCCGGTAGTAATCCAACAAACGGTTAAACTCCAACGAAACTACCCGTTTGATCAAATCCTCTTCGCTGAGCCATTCCAGTTTCCGGAATATCGACGGCAGGTACGAGGCGATTTCGGCTTCGTTCACTTCGACCTTTTCTATCCGATCTACCAGGTTGAACAACTGTTTTTCGCATATTTGGCGACCGGAAGGGATGTTCCCTTTTTCAAATTTCTTTCCGATAATACGTTCTATATCGCGCATACGTCCCTTTTCCCGCGTATGGATAATGGCGATGGAGGTCCCGGTTTTGCCGGCACGGCCGGTACGGCCGCTGCGGTGAGTATAGGTTTCGATATCTTCGGGCAGGCCGTAATTGATGACGTGTGTCAGGTTATCGACATCCAACCCGCGTGCAGCGACATCGGTGGCAACGAGCAGCCGGATATTCTTCATCCGGAACTTTTGCATCACGGCATCGCGCTGAGCCTGCGACAACTCTCCGTGTAAGGCATCGGCATTATAACCGTCCTGCATCAGGTGATCGGCAATCTCCTGGGTCTCCCGCCGGGTACGGCAAAAGATAATCCCGTAAATATTGGGATGATAATCGGCAATACGTTTTAAGGCCAGATATTTATCCCGGGCATGCACCAGAAAATAGATATGCTTTACATTGGCGGCGCCTTCGTTCTTGGAGCCGATAACAATCTCTTTGGGTTGGTGCATATAGTTTTGTGCTATGCGGGCAATCTCTGCCGGCATGGTGGCTGAAAAGAGCAACGTATTACGGTTTTCCGGTACTTCGGCCAGAATAGCGTTAATGCTTTCGGAAAATCCCATATTCAGCATTTCGTCGGCCTCATCCATGATCACCGTACGGATATGTTCGAGACTGACGGTTTTCCGGTTCATCAAATCGATCAAGCGCCCGGGTGTGGCAACGATGATATGTACCCCTTTTTTAAGCGACTTGATCTGGCTCTCGATACTGGATCCCCCGTAAACGGGCTGTATTCTCAATCCTTTTATGTATTTGGAATAGTCGGACAGATCACTCGATATTTGGAGACAAAGCTCGCGCGTAGGGCACAAGACAAGGGCTTGTGGTACTGGTGTCGAAACCTCTATCCGTTGAATAACCGGCAATCCGAATGCGGCAGTCTTCCCGGTTCCGGTTTGTGCCAGGGCTACCACGTCACCGTCTTCCCCCAGCAAATAAGGTATTACCTGTTCCTGTACCGGCATGGGCATCTCAAATCCCAATTCGGCAATGGCTTGCAGGATTTCTTTGTTAATTCCTAATTCTTCAAATGTCTTCATGAAAATAGTTTGCTTGTTTTTACGCTTTAAAAGCTGTATAGTGAAATTTCCTTTCCGTAGTGTCAAGCAATAAAGAGAAGAAGATACGTTTATACAACCAAAAACGATTAAATGGCTGCAAATGTACGCATTTTATTCGGAATTAGCGATATTCCCCTATATAATTGCCGTTCAAAAACGTCTGCTCGCTTTTCTGTTTTATCCCAGCAAGCTCCTTATTTCTTTTAAAATTATCTATCTTTGTAAGGAGACAAGATTTATGATATGAAAAATAAAAACATCATTCTCAAATACATTTCCACGATTGTTTTCTCGCTATATTCGCTCATCTTGCCGGCCAATACAAACAAGATAGATAACCTTACCTGCGAACAATTAAAAAACCCATTAGGCATAGAATCGGAAAAACCGCTATTGGGATGGCGTTTCGATACGGAGGGGAGAGACTCCCCATCGGCATTTCAAATCATTGTAAGCGACAACCCGGAAGATATAAAAAATGGGAAAGGCAATATGTGGGATTCCGGGAAAACCATATCGGGAGAAACAACTCAGCAAAAATACAACGGGGAACGGCTCAAAGCCCAAACCCGTTATTTCTGGCGCGTACGGGCATACGACAGCCAAGGTATGGTTTTGGCGTGGAGCGAACCGGCATTTTTTGAAATGGGAATCATCCATCCTTCCAACTGGATGGCCCAGTGGATCGGAGATGGGGAAAGGAGACCTCGTAACATCCTGGACCTGTACCGAAACAATGCTGCACCCCTATTACGAAAAGAGTGGACGATCAAAAAACCTATTGCCTCGGCCCGTCTTTACATCACTGCTCCCGTCTATTACGAGACCTATCTGAACGGGCAAAAAGTAGGAGATTTTGTATTGACATCGGGACAAGCTTCTTCCCCAAAAACTGCCTTATACAACACGTTCGACGTAACGGCATTGTTAAGACCCGGTAAAAACTGCTGGGGTATCTGTTTGGGTCACAAAACCTACGAAACCTCTTTCAACGAACTACTCCATCCTTTCGGCGGATACCAAACCGGCAACCGTCCCTCGGTATATGGACAATTGATAATTAGATATACCGACGGACACCTGGAATATGTATTAACCGACCTCACATGGAAAACCATCCCCGGACCGATCATGCAGAACAGCCTGTATGGAGGAGAACGCTATGATGCTCGGGCCGAAATCCCGGGGTGGAACGAACCCGGAGCGATACTTTGCGGATGGAGAAATGTTTCTTTTGCCAACTCTCCGATCAAGATACTACAACCTCAAATGTCCCCACCTCTCAAAGAACAAAAACGGATAAAACCTGTCGGGATAAGCAGGGCTCCTTCCGGGGGATTCATTGTAGATATGGGACAAAACATCACCGGTATCGTGCAATTAAAAATCCAAGGGAAGAGAGGGTCTTCCATAACCCTCCGATACGGGGAACAGACACTTCCCGACGGACACGTAAACGCCTCCATATCAGGCAACACGAACCTCCCTACGGATACCGTTCAACAAGAAGATTTCTACATTTTACGGGGAACAGGCGAGGAGGAAAGCTGGAAACCACGGTTTACGCTACATAAATTCCGGTACGTAGAGATAACCGGTATCGAGGGAGAACTCCCGGCCGAAAATATAACCGGCATCGTGTACAGCACCGATTAACCATTCAAAATAAAATTAATCAACAACAATTATCATCCCAACATTCTAAGTTATGAAACACACATCATTGACATGGGGCTTGCTTGCCCTCTTTACATTTATCACAACCGTTCCTATGATGGGACAAAAAATCATCCCCGCCCAGCGTATCTGGGACAAAGCTCCCCACTGCGCCTTTACCGACCTGCTTTATTACAAAAATGCCTTTTACTGCTGTTTCCGGGAAAGTAACCGACATGTACCGAACCGGTGGGCCGACAACGGGAAAATACGGGTATTGAAATCGAAAGATGGAAAGGTGTGGCAGTCGTTCGCTTTGGTGGAGCTGCCGGGAGTGGACCTGCGGGATCCGAAAATCAGTGTAACCCCCGATAATAAATTGATGTTGACCATGGGTGGCAGTATCTACCTGATGAACAAACTGAAAGGTGGATGTACACACATCGCTTTCTACGACAAGAGCCGAAACGCCTTCTCCAAACCCGTGCCGATTGAATTACCCGCCGAAGTAGCTACCGGGATGGACTGGTTGTGGAAAGTTACCTGGCATAAAAAAACTGCTTACGGATTGATGTACCATACAGAAAAAGGGACGGGAAAGAAAGTTGTCCGGTTGGTATCATCAAAAGATGGAATCCATTACAACCCTGTCTCCCGCATACCCATTACCCAGAACTTCCCCAATGAAGGGGCCATCCAATTCGACAAAAACGACAACATGAAAATCATTGTCCGTTGCGAAGATAATAAAGCTGGCGGGTTTTACGGAGAGAGTGCCTACCCTTATACCGAATGGAAGGGATACGATGTGGGCAAACAGCTGGGTGGGCCCAATATACTTATAGCCCCCGACGGACGGACGTTGGTTGCGACACGAGCATTCGACTCAAAAGGCACCTATACCGCCCTGATGGAACTCGACTCCAATTACAAGCTGCAAGAGGTATGCCGTTTCCCCAGCGGAGGAGATTGCAGTTATCCGGGTTTAGTCTATCAAAACGGAAAGCTCTATATTTCCTACTATTCGGGGCATGAAAAAGGAAATGCCATCTATTTTGCCCAGATAGATTACAACCAATTGTTCCCGGAACCGTAACATACGGCCCAAACCATTTAGAAAAATTCTGGTTGTCGCTAAACGGATTAACAAAAAGGTGTTTCTGTCGGGCCGCCACGCTTCTTCTGGAATAGCAAGAGTAACGGACGCCCATCGGACAGGAATAGATGACCCATATTTTTCAGGGATATCCTTTCCAACCAATTAGTTATGACTAGCTTCCTTCTCTACAAATGCACGAAGCAAGGGGGGGGGGAGGCACGGTGCTGGCGCCTATTACAAACACATCGATCAGCCGGTAAACATCTTTTACGGTAGGGAGGAAAAGCGATATGGATAAAAATCAAAAGAGATACAGCTCTACATCGAGTATTCCTCGGCTTTTCGCCCGTTTCGGCCTGACGCCATGCCTCCGCTGTACGGATGGATAAAAAAGAAGCTTCCCGCACTTTGTGCTGCGGGAAGCTTTTGTATGATATCGGCGGACGAACCGTTCAGGCCAGTCCGTAGAAGCCTTATTTCATGAATCCGTCGATGGCTTCGTAGAAGGCGGGGTCTTCGCCGATTACGATTTTGGCGATGGTACCTTCCGGGTCAATCACCAGCTTGGTGGGGAATCCGCTGATGTTGTAGGTTACGGTGAGGTCCTTGCCTTCTCCCGATCCGTTGATAACATTAGTCCACGGTAATTCGTGCTCAGCTACGGATTTCTTCCATTTTTCTTCGGTGTCTCCACAATCAATGCCTACTACTTCCAGCTTGTTCTTGTATTTGGCATACATTTTCTTCATTTCGGGTATGCCCTTGATACACCAGCCACACCAGGAACCCCAGAAATCGAGTACAACATATTTACCTTTGAGAGAAGAAAGGGTGAAATCCTTACCGTCGAGCGCTTTCAGCGTGAAGTCGGGTGCCGGCTTCCCTTCCTGAATAAATTCGGCAGCTTTCTTTTTGGCGATGATGGATTCGTAACGATCGGCCACTTCCTTGTACAGGTTTTTGAGCGTTCCGGTTTTCACCCGATCGCTGAATTTGTCATACAGCTCAGTGCCACACTCAGGGCAAAAGTAATAGAGCAAAAAGAGTGCTACATCTGATTCGGGATGAGCTGTCACGTAATCCTTAATCCCTGTCTGATAAATGCTGTCAAGAATTTTATATTCCTTTTGGATCACCTCCATGCTGTCGTTGAGCTGTCCGGCCTTCTGCAAAGCGATAATTCTCTTTTGAAGGGCGGCCTGCTTTTGGTTGGTTTCTTTGAGCACGGCAACCGCATTAAATTCCTTGTAAAAATCATTCCCGGTCACTTCATACTCGTCGATAGACCCTTTCACGGTGACGGGAGTGTTCGGCTGCATCAACACGCTGATGGGGCGCATATTGAAAGCCTGCATGGAACCGTCAGCATTTCGCTTGGGTAACCGATAGAAAGATACGAGCCCGGCCACAGAGTCAGTAAACTCATAAGTAAAGGCTCCGTTGGGAGCTGCAAGGGTGTCGGTCTGTCCTTTGTAAGAAATGAGCACCGAATCATTGGCCTGCATTCCACTCAGTTCAGCGGTGAGGATAGCTTTCTTTTCACCGCAACTGGCCATGAGTACAACAGCACCGGCCAGTAAGAGAATTTTTTCATCAGTAAAGTCAATATTGGTTTTTAAGTGCGACAAAAGTACGCTTTTTTCCTTTACCTCCTCCTTACTTTCTGGAATATTTCGCTGAAAAAGAGAAAAAAAATATTTCGTTTTTTCTGCTTCTGCCAGCAGAAGATTCCACTGAGGGAGGAGATATACAGTACTTTTTCGGGAAGGATGTCTGCCCCGACAATTTTTATCTATATTTGGATAATATGCTGTTACCATATGAACTATATTTTCACTCATACCACACACTACATGTATTACTTTATTATTTTGATCATATCCCAATATTAAACAACTTGGATATGGATAATCGTCATAATAATATTCTATAATTTTTCCAG
>CASGEW010000057.1 GCA_949300615.1 uncultured Bacteroidales bacterium | reverse complement strand
AATCTGACAAAATACAATATAAACCAGTATGAACTGTACGGCCAAAGACAAAAGCAGCCCGCCCTTATCCAGTTTATAAAAAAACAGAGGAAGGGCAAATAAACCCAAAAGCACAGGTAAAAAAGATACCAAATCGTCCATTATCTCAAAATTACAAAACAAAACGGTCGGGGAGCGGCCAGCGCCAAGGGGCGGGACCACCCGTCCCGACGAGCGTAAGAATCTATCCGTAACGGTTCTTTATAAAAAAGGCAACAGCCATCGCTATCATCCAAAAGAACAACGTAACCCAAAAATAACACAACTGCCATCCCCCAAAAAAGTAACCCCAAGAAATAAATACAAGCAAATATGGAAGCATACTCAGGACAAAATAGCGCACCTTATATGACTGATATGCAAATATATAATACAAATGAACCACCAAAGTAAAAAGATAAAAGGATATTCCAGTTGCCAAAAAACCAGTACCCGTCTTTATAGGATAATCCTTAAACAATACCCAATCAATCATGTCATCACCCAATAAACAACACAAAGAAAAACAAAAAAACGTCCAATCTTCTTCCCCATATTCCTGAAACGGCGCACCTCCAAAAAACAGCACACCGAAAAAGCATAGACACCCCAAAACAGATAAAACATTATCGGGATAGGAGGAATCTGACAAGAGACAACGAAAACCAGTATGAACTGTATGGCCAATGACAAAAACAGCCCGCCCTTATCCAGTTTATAAAAAAACAGAGGAAGGGCAAATAAACCCAAAAGCACAGGTAAAAAAGATACCAAATCGTCCATTATCTACCAATAATATGAAATAAAATGATAAAATTAGCTTTTATTTCCGAAAATCATATCCATAATCAAATAATAAATCTAATATTTGCCAATATTTTTTTCTATCCTTTTTATATATTTCATTCCTCTCATAAGGTAACATATTATTTTCATACCAGCCCAACGTTTTACGGATCATATAATTATCG
Organism: uncultured Bacteroidales bacterium; assembly: GCA_949300615.1. Classification (GTDB taxonomy): domain Bacteria; phylum Bacteroidota; class Bacteroidia; order Bacteroidales; family CHK158-818; genus Gallibacteroides. The sequence goes on along the minus strand of CASGEW010000057.1, from coordinate 12,357 downwards.
TACGAATTTGAAAAATCTGGTAATCGACCTTTACTCCCAAAAAGTCTTCCAAAGAAATAGGTCCATTTCTTTTCATCTATCCCATGCACATTTGACAAAAAACTTTCTGGAATAATTTCACTTGCAAAATCGCCAGAAAGTTCCTTTATCATACGTCTATCCCTATTCAAAGGAGATTTATAGAAATATCGATATGTATCAATCGCATACGGAATCTGACCTAAACCATCTACCCAATAAGGTAACCCTCCTATTTCTGCCAATATATATCCTTTCCCTCCTGTTGGCTGAACTTTCCAATCTCCCGGACCACCTGATCCATAATCAAGCGGATGTCGCCCATTTGCAAATTTATAAATATCATCTCCATCTATATGTAATACACCTGGATTGTTTACAATATCCGGATTAATCGTATCCATCGGAATAAAAGAATCTGCCGAAGGGGCAAACCATTGTAACTCTTTTGCATACAATTCTCTTGTCGTAATATCTTGTGCATCTGGATGCCGGCTGTTACCTAATGAAAATAAATATCTACCCGATCTATCATAAACATTATACCCCGGAATTTGTGTCTCCTGTTTTGGAGTAGCACCCTTTTGCTTTTCTGATAACTTTCGGTTATTATCCATAGCTGTTAAAAGGTATTGTCTTTCTTTTTCCGGAAGCGGAATATTATAAAAATCTTTCCAGGATTGTTGTACAATACTTTCCAAGTCATCCCATTTTTGGTCAGGGTCTGGATAAACTTTCTGGTTCTGTGTTAAATAAACCGGTTGTAACCCTTTAAATCTACGTATATCAAAATTATCGACAGATCGACACACCGGAGAACCGTCAATTCCTCTGGTTAATACGGTATCAAAATCCCCAATCTCTTCTTTTTCTCTAATCATAGTATTCTCGTCTTTATTAAATTAAACTCATAATAACCATCACTTTATTGTACTAATTTTATTCACAAACATAATAAATGCCAAGCCACGTTTCATGTTATAAAAACATCAAGAAAAGAGAGAAAAATAACAAGCACCTTTTTACAAAAATCGTATATTTGTAAAAGAAACAAAAAACACATACCATGAATTGTACGCGTATCCTCCAAATCCTCATGCCGTTATTTTTTATAGGACTCGATACTTCCCTGCAAGCCCAGGGACAATCGTGGCAACTGGTCTGGTCGGACGAATTCGATTACGAAGGAGAACCCGATCCTCGCAAATGGAACTACGACACCTCGGGTAATGCCAACGGCTGGGGAAACCGCGAAGCCCAATGGTACACCCATTCCGAGAAAAAGAACGCCTGGGTAAGCAACGGCACCCTAAAAATCGTAGCCCGCAAAGAACCCTGTAACGGGAAGCAATACACCTCGGCCCGTTTAACCACCAAAGGCAAAGGCGACTGGTTATACGGGCGTTTTGAAATACGGGCCAAACTCCCCACCGGCGTCGGCACCTGGCCTGCCATTTGGATGTTGCCCACCGACTGGGAATACGGCGGCTGGCCCGCCAGCGGCGAGATAGACATCATGGAGAACGTCGGTTACGACCCCGACACCATCGTAGCCTCCGCCCATACCCAGAAATACAACCACGCCATCGGCACACAAAAAAGCGCCCGCATCGCCTGCAACGACAGTTACGAGCGATTCCACGTCTATGCCCTCGAATGGGACGAAAACGAATACCGCGTATATATCGACCAACAACATTACTTCACCTTCCGCAACGAAGGCACGGGCCCCGAGGCATGGCCATACGACAAACGCTTCCACCTGCTGCTCAACCTGGCCATCGGCGGCAACTGGGGCGGGCAAAAGGGCATCGACGACAGCCTCTTTCCCCACACCTTCGAGATAGACTACGTACGAGTTTACCAACACAAACAATAAAAATTTCCTCGTACCGGTGGCGCTGAATTGGGCACAGACAAATTTTGCAGTCTAAAAAAAAATGACGAAATTTGTGCATCCTTAGGAAGAGATATTATAACCACTAAATAAAACAGATAGAAATGAAAAAAAGTGCATTGCAAATAGCTCGCGCTACCTATCAGCCCAAATTGCCCAAGGCCCTCAAAGGCCCGATGGCCCTCCAAGAAGGAGCCCCCACCCAATCGGTAGCCGACCAAGCAGAAATCCAGAAACTGTTCCCGAACACCTACGGAATGCCCGTACTCTCTTTCGTTGCCAGCAACGAAACCAAGACATTCCCGGCTATCAATGCAGGAGTAATCCTCTCGGGCGGACAAGCCCCCGGCGGACATAACGTCATCGCAGGGTTGTTCGACGGACTTAAAAAAATGAACAAAGACTCCAAGCTGTACGGATTCCTCTTAGGCCCGGGCGGTTTGGTGGATCACAAATACATCGAACTGACAGCCGACATCATCGACGAATACCGCAATACGGGCGGATTCGACATCATCGGCTCAGGACGTACCAAACTCGAAACCAAAGAACAATTCGACAAAGGGTTGCAGATACTGAACCAGCTTAACATCAAAGCGCTGGTTATCATCGGCGGCGACGACTCCAACACCAACGCCTGCGTATTGGCCGAATACTACAAAGCCATCAACGCCGGTATCCAGGTAATCGGCTGTCCCAAGACCATCGACGGCGACCTGAAAAACGAAATGATCGAAACCTCTTTCGGATTCGACACCGCCTGCAAAGTATATTCAGAAGTCATCGGCAACATCCAGCGCGACTGCAACTCCGCCAAGAAATACTGGCACTTCATCAAACTGATGGGACGTTCAGCCTCGCACATCGCCCTGGAATGTGCCCTGCAAACCCAACCCAACATCGCCATCATCTCCGAAGAGGTAGAGGCCAAACAGATGACCCTGGACGACGTAGTCAACTACATCGCCGGCATCGTAGCCGCTCGTGCTGCCGAAGGCAACAACTTCGGGACCGTATTGATACCCGAAGGGTTGATCGAATTCATCCCGGCCATGAAAAAACTGATTGCCGAGCTGAATGACTTCCTGGCCCACAACGCCGAAGCATTTGCCCAGGTAGAAAAAGCCGAACAGATCAACTACATCGCCAAGAACCTCTCCGCCGAAAACGCAGCCGTATATACCAGCCTGCCCGAAGGAGTGGCCCGTCAGCTGAGCCTGGACCGCGACCCGCACGGAAACGTACAGGTATCCCTCATCGAAACCGAAAAACTGTTGGGCGAAATGGTTGGCCGCCGTTTGGCAGAGATGAAAAAAGCCGGCCAATACAACGGCAAATTCTCTACCCAATACCACTTCTTCGGTTACGAAGGACGTTGCGCCGCCCCCTCCAACTTCGACGCAGACTACTGCTACTCGTTGGGCTACACCGCAGCCATGTTGATAGGCGAAGGCAAAACCGGATATATGTCATCCGTACGCAACACCACCCAACCCGCAGAAGAGTGGATTGCAGGTGGTGTACCCGTAACCATGATGATGAACATGGAACGCCGCCACGGAGAGATGAAACCCGTTATCCAGAAAGCATTGGTAAAATTAGACGGAACACCGTTCAAGACCCTTGCCGCCGCTCGCGAACAATGGGCCAAAGAAACCTGCTACATGTATCCCGGACCGATCCAATACTTCGGCCCGTCGGAAGTGTGCGACCAGACAACCGTAACACTCCAACTGGAACAAAACGGAAAATAATCGAACAGTACAAAAATTCTACACCAATCCGCCGGCAGGAAACTGTCGGCAGATTTTCCATCTAACGCACCCACAACCAAGGATAAAACATTCTTTTCCGTCATACCTCCAACCATGACACCGCATCGCAACCCATCCCTCCCAAAAGGGAAATCCCTCTCTCGTAAAAAGACGTCGGCACGCCCCAAAAAGAAAAAAAAGAAGAACAAAATCCTCTTCATCCTGACGTCCATCATACTCCTTATCGGAAGTTATCTCTACCTGTGCCAACAAACTTCAAAATACCAGGTATCCGACTACCGCAAAAAACTACCCGACGGCTATACCATACACGGACTGGACATCTCCCACCACCAAGGCGACATCAATTGGGAAGTCCTGACCCAGTCACAAGAAAACCAGCCCCCCATCCGGTTCATATTCATCAAGGCCACCGAAGGAGGCGACCTGCTCGACACCCGGTTCCACACCAATTTCACCCAAGCCAAACAAAAAGGATTCACCTGCGGAGCCTACCATTTCTACAACCCACAGACATCGCCCGGACGCCAAGCCGCCTTTTTCATCCAGAACGTAACCCTCTCCACCGGCGACCTGCCTCCTGTACTCGACATCGAAAAGAGAGGCAACAAACCCTTGGCTACCTTCCAGCACGAAATTCTCACTTGGCTTCAAAAAGTAGAAAAACACTATCAGACCAAACCCATCATCTACACCTCCTACCGTTTCAAGGAGAGCTACCTGAACGACAGCATATTCAATACCTATCCTTTCTGGATAGCCCACTATTACGTCGAACAAGTCAGCTACCCCCACCAATGGCACTTTTGGCAACACACCGACAACGCCACCATCCCGGGCGTACAGAGCCTGGTCGATCTAAACGTTTTCAACGGTACCGAGAGCCAGTTTCAAGAGATGACCATACAAAAAGAGAGACCCACGACCTAAACGGACAAACAAAAACGGCAAACAAAAAATAAAAATTTGCAATCTCCACTTTGCAAAACAACCATTCTTTTATATCTTTGCTCCCCAAAATCAAGATAGAACAGTGGAGTCTTTTTTCAGGACACATAAATACTTGGTAGAGCACACCAACTCGCCCGTAAAACGGGAGTTGATGCAAGAGATCGACTGGAACCGGCGACTCATCGGCATCAAAGGGACCCGGGGCGTGGGCAAAACCACCTTCCTGCTCGAATATGCCAAAGAAAACTTCGGGACAGACCGGTCGTGCCTCTACATCAACCTGAACAACCTCTATTTCACCCAATGCACCCTGCACGATTTTGCTGCCAGGTTCCATGCACAAGGGGGCAAGACCCTGTTGGTGGACCAAGTGTTCAAATATCCGGACTGGTCGGCCGAGCTGCGACGCTGCTACGACAACCTCCCGGAGTTGAAAATCGTATTCACCGGATCGTCGGTCATGCGACTGAAAGAAGAAAACCCCTTCTTGTCGGGCATTGTCGATTCATATTATTTGCGAGGCTTCTCTTTCCGGGAATTCTTAAACCTGATGGACGGTACCCGTTTCCCCTCCATCAAGCTACCCGACATATTGAGCCACCACACCTCCATCGCCCGGGAGATATGCAGCAAGACAAATCCATTCGACTATTTCAAAGACTATCTCCATCACGGTTTTTATCCCTTTTTCCTAGAAAAGCGTAACTTCTCGGAAAACCTGATCAAGACCATGAACATGATGCTCGAAGTAGATATTCTTTTTCTCAAACAAATAGAACTGACCTACCTGCCCAAAGTGCGGAAGCTGCTCTACCTGCTGGCACAAACTGCGCCCAGCACCCCCAACATCAGCCAGCTCAGCCAGGAGATATGTACCTCGCGGGCAACGGTAGTCAACTACATCAAATACCTCAAAGATGCCCGGCTCATCAATATGCTGTACCCGGTAGGCGATTCATTCCCCAAAAAACCGGCCAAAGTATATATGCACAACACCAACCTGATGTATCCCGTCAGCTTGGGGAACATAGATGAACAAGCCGTCCGCGAGACATTCTTTTACAACACGCTATACAAAGACAACCGATTAAATACAGGAAGCAAAAAAAGCACCTTCACCGTAAACGAAACCCTGAACTTCAAGGTAGAAAGCGAACCGGTAAAAAAACGGCTGCGTCCCGACGTATATTACGCCGTCGATCACCTGCAAGAGGGCTCCGGAAACCAGATACCGCTCTGGCTCTTCGGATTTCTGTATTGAAAACCGGCACATAAAACTTTAAAACAAAGAAATTCAAGATGAAATAAACGCGATTCGATATATATTTGTATTTTTGTAAAAGGAGAAAAAGGGAACAATATCAACTGTTTGCCTATCCGTTTATCCAAAATATTAACTCTTAAACAAGCCAAGGTATGAAAATCGAAAATTTGGAAAAATTGAATGAAATGAGAAAATCGGGCGCCATCAGCGAAGAGGAGTACCAGCAAATAAAAGCCAATTTGTTGGAGAGCGTCTCCCCCTCGGAAGATGAAAACGAACTGCCTATGGGACTGAGCGCAAGCAATTACTGCTCCATCATGAACTTCATCCAGCTTTTCTTCGGTGCCGGATGGGTCATCTCCATCATTCTGTGGATTATCGGTAAAGACAAGTCCGAACAGGTACGTCAACAGGGTAATTACATCATCAACTGGCTTATCAGTTGCCTCTTGTACGGAATCATTGCCGCCCCGCTGATCATCTTTACTTTGGGACTGGGCGTATTCTTTTACATCGCATTGGGTATCTGCTCGCTGTTGTTCCCGATAATCGGAGGATTGAAATCGTTAAACGGAACAGCCTGGAAATATCCCCTCTCCATACCATTCCTCAAATAACAAGGCAGACAAACACGTCAATTATATATTCTTTTAAATATAGAACAAACAATGACAAAACAAAAAAAATTCTTAACTTGTGATGGTAACCAGGCCGCTGCGCACATATCCTATATGTTCTCAGAAGTAGCCGCCATCTACCCCATCACCCCGTCATCTACCATGGCAGAATATGTAGATGAATGGGCCGCCGCAGGACGTAAAAACATCTTCGGCGAAACCGTCATGGTACAAGAAATGCAATCGGAAGCCGGTGCCGCCGGCGCCGTACACGGCTCTTTGCAGGCAGGTGCGTTGACAACCACCTACACCGCTTCGCAAGGGCTGTTGCTGATGATACCGAATATGTACAAAATTGCCGGAGAGTTGCTTCCGTGCGTATTCCACGTATCGGCCCGTACCCTGGCCTCACACTCCCTCTGTATTTTCGGCGACCACCAGGATGTCATGTCTTGCCGCCAAACCGGATTTGCCATGTTGGCCGAAGGGTCTGTACAAGAGGTGATGGATTTGGCCGGTGTAGCACACCTCTCCACCATCAAATCACGCGTACCGTTCCTGAACTTCTTCGACGGATTCCGTACCTCTCACGAAATCCAGAAAATCGAAATGCTCGAAAACGACGACCTGGCTCCGCTGATTGACCAGAAAGCCCTGCAAGAGTTCCGCGACCGCGCATTGAATCCGGAAAAACCGATCGCCCGCGGTATGGCAGAAAACCCCGACACCTTCTTCCAACACAGAGAAGCGTGCAACCCCTACTACGAAGCCGTACCGGAAGTAGTAGAAGAGTACATGAAGGAAATCTCCAAAATCACCGGACGTCAATACGGATTGTTCAACTACTACGGAGCCGCCGACGCTGACCGCGTCATCATCGCCATGGGTTCGGTAACCGAAGCCATCCGCGAAACCATCGACTACCTGAACGCCAAAGGCGAAAAAGTAGGGTTGGTAGCCGTACATCTGTACCGTCCCTTCTCTGCCAAACATTTCCTGGCAGCCGTTCCCAAAACAGCCAAACGCATCGCCGTACTGGACCGTACCAAAGAACCGGGTGCCAACGGCGAACCGTTGTACCTCGACGTAAAAGATTGCTTCTACGGACAGGAAAACGCCCCGCTGGTTATCGGCGGCCGTTACGGACTGGGCTCCAAAGACACCACACCCGCCCAAATTCTGGCCGTATATGAAAACCTGGCCATGAATACCCCGAAAGACCACTTCACCATCGGTATCGTCGATGATGTAACCTTCACATCACTGCCTCAGAAAGAAGAGATAGCACTGGGCGGCGACGGTATGTTTGAAGCCAAATTCTACGGATTAGGAGCAGACGGAACCGTGGGAGCCAACAAGAACTCGGTAAAAATCATCGGCGACAACACCGACAAACACTGCCAGGCATACTTCTCTTACGACTCCAAGAAATCCGGAGGGTTCACCTGCTCGCACCTGCGTTTCGGCGACTCGCCCATCCGCTCTACCTACCTGGTCAATACGCCCAACTTCGTAGCCTGCCACGTACAGGCCTACCTGCGTATGTACGACGTAACCCGCGGATTGCGTGAAAACGGAACCTTCCTGCTGAACACCATCTGGAACGAAGAAGAGTTGGCCAAACACCTGCCCAACAAAGTAAAACGCTACTTCGCCCAGAAAAACATCTCGGTATATTACATCAACGCTACCCAGATAGCCCAGGAAATCGGATTGGGCAACCGCACCAACACCATCCTGCAATCGGCCTTCTTCCGCATTACCCAGGTAATCCCGGTTGATCTGGCCATCGAACAGATGAAGAAATTCATCGTAAAATCTTACGGTAAAAAAGGAGAAGACGTTGTCAACAAGAACTACGCTGCCGTAGATCGCGGGGGCGAATACAAACAGTTAGCCGTAGATCCGGCTTGGGCCAACCTCCCGGACGAAGCCTCCACGGCTACGCCGGCTCCCGAATTTATCGAAAACGTCGTACGCGTAATCAACGCACAAGACGGAGACCTGCTGCCCGTATCTACCTTTGCCGACATTGCCGACGGATCTTGGGAACAAGGTACGGCCAAATACGAAAAACGCGGTGTAGCCGCTTTCGTACCGGTTTGGGAAGCCGCCAACTGTATCCAATGTAACAAATGTGCCTACGTTTGTCCCCACGCCTGCATCCGTCCCTTCGTACTCGACGAAGAAGAACAGAAAGGCGCCGACTTCGCTACCATCAAAGCTGTGGGCAAACAGTTTGCCGGCATGACATTCCGTATGCAGGTAGATGTACTCGACTGCTTGGGTTGCGGCAACTGCGTCGATGTTTGTCCGGGCAACAAACAGGGCAAAGCCCTCTCCATGGTACCGCTGGAAGGACAACTCCCGGAACAGGCCAACTGGGATTACTGCGTGGCAAACGTAAAATCAAAACAACATCTGGTGGACATCAAAGCCAACGTCAAGAACTCACAGTTCGCCACTCCGTTGTTTGAATTCTCCGGTGCTTGCTCAGGTTGCGGCGAAACACCGTACGTAAAACTGATTTCACAACTCTTCGGCGATCGCCAGATGGTATCCAACGCCACCGGATGTTCATCCATCTACTCCGGTTCCGTACCTTCTACCCCGTACACCACCAACGAAAAAGGACACGGGGTTGCATGGGCCAACTCCCTGTTTGAAGACTTTGCCGAATTCGGTTTCGGTATGACCCTGGCTGTGGACAAAATGCGTATGCGCATCGAAAAACTGATGAACCAGGCTATCGAAAGCGACAGCTGTCCCGAAGAGACCAAAGCCCTGTTCAAGGAATGGATTGCCGATAAAGACGATACCGCACGTTCTATCGAGCTCGAAGCCAAGATCACCCCGATCGTAACAGCCGCTGCCGACAAATGCGAAATCTGCAAAGAGATCGCTTCGTTGAGCAAATTCCTGATCAAGAAATCCCAATGGATTATCGGTGGCGACGGTGCATCGTACGACATCGGCTTCGGCGGATTGGACCACGTTCTGGCATCCGGCAAGAATGTCAACATCCTGGTTCTCGATACCGAAGTTTACTCCAACACCGGAGGACAGGCCTCCAAAGCCACTCCGCTGGGAGCCATCGCCAAATTTGCCGCATCCGGCAAACGCGTTCGCAAAAAGGACCTCGGTTTGATTGCCTCCACCTACGGATACGTCTATGCCGCACAAGTGGCCATGGGCGCAGACCAGGCTCAAACGCTGAAAGCTATCCGCGAAGCAGAAGCCTACAACGGTCCCTCTATCATCATCGCTTACGCTCCCTGTATCAACCACGGATTGAAAAAAGGTATGGGCAAAGCACAGGCCGAAGAAGCAGCTGCCGTTGAATGTGGATACTGGCACCTGTGGCGTTACAACCCCGAACTGGAAAAAGAGGGCAAGAACCCCTTCACGCTCGACTCCAAAGAGCCGCAATGGGATAAGTTCAAAGATTTCCTGAAAGGAGAAGTTCGCTACGCATCGGTCATGAAACAGTATCCGGCCGAAGCCGAAGAGCTGTTCCAGGCCGCTCAGGACAACGCTTTGTGGAGATACAACAACTACAAACGTCTGGCCAAACAACAATGGGGCGTTGATGCCGAATAATCGCTAAAACAACCAAACCCGATAAAAGGGCTGTCCGGTCTATACCGAACAGCCCTTTTTCTATGATTGACCGTTTCCTAAAATCGAGAAGAAAAGGAGCGACTCCCACAACCGAAGCGACCGATCATCCCCCGGTCAGTAAAAGGATCAATGATTGGTCCCCTCAAACAACTCGTAATTGTCTTTTTTCTGTTCTGACTTGAACTTAAAGTTATTGAACGTATAGCTGACCGAGAGCGTTATCAACGGGTACGAAGGCCTGATACGGGTATAAGACTTCAAACTCGGCGTATTGATATCGCTGATATACCGGGCCGATCCGAATATATCCTTAAAGGTGAGCGTCCCCGTCAGCCGGCGATTGAAGAATTGTTGCCGTACCCCCAAGTCCACGTAGAAGAAGGCATCCACCCGTCCCTGCGTGCTGACCGACGGCCCCACGAAATTTCCGTCCAATTGCAACCGCGTGAATCGGGCTACATCGAACGAATTGGAGAGCGACAAATCGTAATTGACGCTCGATTCATCGTTCCCCTCGGTTTCAAAATGATTCTCCACCCGATAATGGTACAGGTTCCCGTTGAGATTCAAATTCCACCAACGGCCTATTTCCGCCTCGGCACTCAGTTCAAGCCCGGTAGCATAATCGTTACCGACATTCGCCATCGAATCCAATGTTACCCCGGCCTTAAAAGGTACACGCAACCGTTCAAACTTATCCTGACGGTAGCGGTGAAAAAGAGTTGCCGAAAGGGAATACCCGCTGCCGATACTTTTCCGGTAACCCAATTCGTACAAATAGATGTATTCGGGACGTATATCCGGATTTCCTATCTCGGCCGTAAAATAGTCGCGGTAGGTGATATAAGGCTCCATATAATACAGTTCCGGGCGGCTGGTACGTCGCGAAAAGCCGAAACTGAGTCGGTGTTCTCCCGGCAAATTATAGGCGGCGTGGGCCGAAGGGAACAACTCGAACTGATTGCGGGTGCGGTCTGCCCACTCCTTGGAACTGTCCAGTATCTGATGGGTATGCTCACCCCGCAAACCCAACTGAAAATCAAAAGCCTTGTAACTCTCTCCCCAGATGGCATAAATGCTGTTCACCCCCCGCAGAAACAAAAAGGTATTGTAAATGTCATCGCTCCAATAAAAGTTCTGCGTCTCCGGATTCCAGAACTCCATGGAGTAATCCCCCTCTTCGCAATACATGAAATATTGGTATCCTGCTTCCAGCTTCCCGGTCTTGCTATACGGAAATACATAGTCCAGGTTCGCCTTTATCGTCCCCCGGTATTCATCTTCGTATGCACGGTGTCCATGCACCCGCACCCCTTGCTGGAAGAGGTCGCTTTGAAAATATTCCATCGAGTTTGCCCCGTATTTGCCATACAATCCGGCCGTCAAGGTATGCCCCTCATCGTCAAATTTATGCTCGGCCCCCAGGTTCAACGACCAGATGGTCTCATCGTTGTCGTAATCGTCCTTACTGACAAAATCCTGCATGGGGATCAATACGGTTCCTTGCAACGATTGCTCTTCGGAATAGTCCAGGTCGCCCGAACGCTTCTTACCCGAATAACCCGCCTCGAAATCAATGTTGTAACGCGTCCTGGGCATATCGTATTGCCACCCGGCCTTACCGGTATAGAGATAAACCATCCCATCGCGCGGGCCGACACTGCGCGAGGTCGTTACCGTATCCCGTACAACGGTGGTCTTATTTTGTTCAAAATCGCTCTCCCGCCAACGGTTGGAGGCATTTCCACCCAGATACCACCGCGATCTGCCCTGCTGGTAACTCATCACAAAATCGACCCCCTTTGTCCATACACTACTCCCTATCAGGTTTACCATTCCACTCCAACCTTCTCCAAAATGTTTCTTCGTGACAATGTTGATAATCCCCACATCGCCCTGTGCCTCGTAGCGGGCAGAGGGGGTCGTAATAATCTCGATGTTCTGGATCTGTCCCGAGGGGACCTGTTCCAAAGCCTGCGTGCCACTATACAACGAGGGTTTCCCATCTACATATACCAAAAAGCCCTGGCTCCCCCGAAACGAGACGTTCCCTTCGGCATCGATCCGGATAGAGGGGGTATGCTCCAAGATATCGACAGCCGTACCGCCTCCGCCCATCATATTCGACGACCCGTCAATAATACGTTTGTCTATCTGATAAACTACCTGTTTTTTCGAGGCGACAATCTCAACGGCTTCCAATCCCGTTTCCAG